>DATJXG010000152.1:0-9382 GCA_035500455.1 Terriglobales bacterium
CGGTGCCGTCGGGGAGAGAATAATCCAGGATGGCGGCATCGGGATAAGAAGAGCGAAAGGCCTCTTTGATGCTTTCGCAGCTTGCCGCCCAGGTGACATCGTAGTCGAGCGACTGCAGGTATTCGCTGAGCGCCCCGCTGATGGTGGCGTCATCCTCCCCTAAAAGAATCTTCTTCTTTGGCATACCGGCATTCCTGCAAGTCTTCTACCTGGCAATGTCACTGCCAGCAAGTCGCGGGCATCGAAGTCGAATCGGGGGACTATCTCTGAGAAATCTAATTCGCGGGTCACTCAATCACAAATCACGTGAGTAACCCGGGGAGGGATGGCGAGCGGAGGGATGGCAATCTCCGGCGGAGCACGCCGGCTGGGCGCTGAGGCTGGAAAATCATGCGCGGGGATAGGCCTCCTGGCCTGGGGAGTCGGCTCCAGCATCGGGAACCGGCACTACGAGGGATCTCCGGGCGCCCATGCCGAAAACCAGCTGCGCATGGTGAAGACTGCGGAAGCCGAAATAAAACTCGCCGGCCGAGTTCGTCTTCTTGTTCTCCACGGCGCGGTCCGCGCAGAGCAGGCTCACGGGGACTCCGCCCAGACCGTAGCCGGGCTTCTCGGAGTCCAGAATCTGTCCGGTCAGAACCACTTCCTGCGAGCCCAACTCGGGCTGCATGCGCATATCGACACACACGCTGCCGAACTTGTACAGGAGCTGGCGGGCGGGCAGATAGCCTCCACGCACCCCCGCTGCTGCGGAGATTTCTGCGCTTTTTTCAGCACTATCAAAGACCAGTTCGGCGATCGCTGGTATATGGGCTGGGAAGGACGGGGTATCGGTGTGGCTCGAAGATTTTTCGGCCACGTCCGGCTGGTTCTGCTGGCTGGTGGAATTCATACTGACCTCCTGTTGCTCGAACGAGTCATTTGAAAGAAACCCACCACCGAACCCTATCAGCACATCATCAGCAGAACCGGACTGCTTTCGCCACCTGGGGCGGGGTTGGCCCAAAAGGCGGCGGGCATCGCTCGAAACCGCCGCCCTCGGACGCTGCTTCCGTTTGTGTCTGTTGAGAAGGGCATGGTGGGCTGCCGGAAATATAGGGCAGTGGAAGTTTTCCGAGAATTCCTGGCTGCTTTTCAAAATCCGGTCGGCGGGGCGTTCCAGCCCGAAGAATGAAAACCCGGCTAAGTGGTTGCGGTAGCAATGCCGGTGAACGCGGCAGGAGGTGGCCGGGCGATTGCTATCTCACCGGTATGGCGAAAACGATCGCGTCACCCCAAGGTAACGAAGCGCGCCCTGGCCCCCCGCTCTCCCCGAACGGTTCTGCCCCTCCCCCGTTAGACCTGGGCAAGGAACTGCTGGTCCGGTTCAATCCCAAGCTGGTCGGCTTCGGGATCGCGTCCTGGCTTGAACGGAACCGCGCCACCGCGGAAATGCCGGAACAACCGGACCGCTCGCATGAAGAAGGCGGCCAGGAGGAACGCAACCGATGAACGCCGAGAGTCCCAGCCTGGTTCCCCTGCAGCACGCCAGCCTTTGCCTGGATTGCGACGTGATCAGTGCTGCCCACGCCGACTGCCCCGCTTGCGGTTCGCGGGCCCTGCTGAGCATCGCCCGCGCCCTCAACCGCCCCGGCTTCACCAGCGTGCTCTACAAACCCCAGCCGGCGATCGCGTCGGGCGGGTTGAAGTCAGGGAACTTCTTTCAGAGTACATAAGCCGAAGTGCCTCTGGCAGGGCCAGTCCGCGTCGGGGAGTGACGCTGGGATTGGCCCCTTTTTCTTCCCGCCTTTTCGGTGGTGATCCCCAATCACACTCCGGAGCGCCGGTGGTCAAGGGTCGCTCGCGGGGCTGCGTCCTCTGGATATCGCATTTCTCCCTTCACGTCCCGTTTTGGGAACCGAAGCTAAGTCTCCTCAGCCAAAAGGTTTGTTCACTTTGGGTTGCCTCGGAACCCGGTTTCTGAAAAAATGCTCTTTACGGGTCCCCCTTCATGTCGCAAATAGGTAGTTTTGCGCTTCTGCTTGCCCTTGCTCTGAGTGCTTACTCATTCCTGGCTGGAGTCTTCGCCCTGTCTGCGGGCCGAGGCACCCAACGAATTGCGGAAACCGCGCGGCGCGCCGGGATTGCCACCTTCGCGGTCGTCCTACTGGCGGCCGTGGTGCTGGTAACCGCAGCCTTCACCAATGATTTCTCCATTGCCTACATCTTCCACCACAGCAACCGCGACCTGCCCGGTCCCTACAAGTTTGCGGTGCTCTGGTCGGGGCAGGAAGGCTCGCTGCTGTTCTGGGTGCTGCTGCTTTCGACCTACGGATTAGTTTTAAGGCTGCGCCACAAGACGGATACGCGGCTGTTCGCTTACGCCTCGGTAATCATCGCGGCCGTCCAGATTTTCTTCCTGCTGCTGGTGAACTTCGCCGCCAATCCCTTCGGCATCATGCAGGGAACCCCGGCCGCCGACGGCGCCGGCTTGAACCCGCTGCTGCAGTATCCCGAGATGGTGATCCACCCGCCCATGCTGTACCTGGGATACGTGGGCTTCACCGTTCCCTTTGCCTTCGCCTTGGGCGCGCTGGCCATGCGCTATCCCGGCGAGAAGTGGATCCACATCACCCGCCGCTGGACCATGGTGACCTGGGGCTTCCTGACCTGCGGAATTTTCCTCGGCATGCATTGGGCCTACAGTGTCCTCGGATGGGGCGGCTACTGGGGCTGGGACCCGGTGGAGAATGCCTCTCTGCTCCCCTGGCTCACGGGCACCGCTTTTCTGCACTCGGTGATGATGCAGGAAAAGCGCGGCATGCTGAAGGTGTGGAACATGTGGCTGATCTTCATCACCTTCATGCTCTCGATCTTCGGTACCCTGCTGACCCGCAGCGGTCTGGTGAATTCCGTGCACGCCTTCGCGCAATCTTCGATCGGCGACTGGTTCACGATATTTCTGGCGCTGACCTTCGCAGTCTGCGTGTTTTTCTTCGTGAAGAACCGCTCACACCTGCGCACCGAGCACCGGCTCGAGTCGCTGGTCTCGCGCGAATCGAGCTTCCTATTCAATAATCTCCTCTTCGTCGTGGCCTGTTTTACAGTGCTGTGGGGGACGCTCTTCCCCAAGATTTCCGAGTGGATTCAGGGCAACAAAGTTACCGTCGGCCCGCCCTTCTTCAACCGGGTAAATATTCCGGTGGCGCTGCTGCTGCTGCTGCTCACCGCCGTCGGCCCGCTGCTCGCCTGGCGCAAGACCTCGCTGGAAAGTCTGAAGCGCAATTTTCTGTGGCCCGCGGTGGGCGCTTTGGGCGTAGGCATAGCCTTGATCGCCACCGGGATGAAGCCGTGGAAGGATATGTCGTATTTTTATTCCCTCATAGCCTTCGTGCTCTGCGCACTGGTAGCGCTTACGGTGGTCTCCGAGTTCGTGCGTGGCGGGCGGGTCATTAGCGGTAAGACCGGGCAGAACCTGTTTTCGTCGATGGTGCAGCTGGCGCACCGCAATACGCGACGTTATGGCGGGTATATCGTTCACTTCGGCGTGATTGTGGTGGTGATTGGATTCGCCGGCTCGGTTTTCAATCAGGAAAAAGAGCAGGAGATGGCCAACGGCGACGTGATGAACATCGGCGCCTACTCGCTGACCTGCCGGTCGTACACGGAAGAGGACAAACCCAATTACAGCAGCCAGTGGGCGATTATCGATGTTGCCCAGAACGGACGTCCCCTGACCACCATGTATCCGGAGCGGCGCTTTTATAAGGCGAGCCAGCAACCGGCGACCATCGTAGCCAACCGGTCCACCATGAAGGAAGATCTCTACCTGGTTTACGAAGGCGAGAACCTGGACACCGGCAAGCCCATCATCAAAGCCCACCTGAACCCGCTGGTGATGTGGATCTGGGTGGGCGTGTGGATCATCATCGCGGGAACGATCATCGCCATGGTTCCGAACTCGGCGGCGCTGGTGCGTGTGCCCGCGCCGGCGCGAGTACGGACTGAGCCTGTGAGCGTAGGGGACTAGCGCGGGACTTTTTGACTATTGAAAAATTGTCATCCTGAGCGGAGCGAAGGAGCACAAGTTCGCGTCAGGCTGCAGCGGCGATGCAAGGCATTCTGGCGATGCGCTGGTGACGCGGAGGCAAGAATGCCTGGCAGGGCCATTGCTGGTTTACGCTGACATGGGTCCTTCGCTCCGCTCAGGATGACAGAGTTGGGTGGATGACGGAGTTGAATGGATGACAGAGTTGACTAAGGGAAAGACAGCATCTGCTTGGAACAGAGTTGAGTAAAATGAAGGCTTCCTTATCACGCATCACCGCGAGCTTTCAGGCCGGGCGCGCGATCCAGCTGGCCGCGCTCCTCCTCGCGGTTTTTATCTTCGCCGGCGTGGATAACGACGCCCGCTTCAACGATCTCGGGCATCGCCTGATCTGCGTTTGCGGATGCAACCAGATCCTGCTGGAGTGCAATCACGTGGGCTGCCAGTACTCCACGAAAATGCGCAACGAACTCGCCGCCGCGATTGACCACGGCGATAACGACGACCTCACCTTGCAGGCCATGGTGCAGAATTACGGTCCCACGGTGATCGCTGCTCCCACCACCACCGGCTTCAACCGCGTGGCCTGGATCATGCCTTATATGGTTCTGGCGCTGGGGCTGGTGATGGCAGGGTTCATCGTTCGTACCTGGAAGACGCGGCCCGCAGCCCCCGGCAGTGCCCCGGCCGCCGGCTCGGGTGAGCTGGATGAGTTCCGCGAGCAGGCCCGAAAGGAAACTGATCTATGATTGTGCTCACCTGCGCTCTGGTAACTGCCGCGGTTCTGGTTTACGTGTTTTACCTTCCGGGAACATTGACCCTGGGCCCGCGCAAAACCCGCCTGACCTTCCTGCGGGAGCGTAAGGACGTGGTGTATGAGAATCTGCGCGACCTGAACTTTGAATACAAAGCCGGAAAGCTTTCCGACGGAGACTACACCTCGTTGAAAACCAGCCTGGAAGAAGAAGCCGCCACCCTACTGCTGGAGATTTCCCGCCTGGAAGGTGAATCGCCCGCTTCCACCAAGCCTTCCGGTCAAGGAGCGCGGATTTGAAGAAGGCTCTGGGATCGTCAATTCCCCGATCGACAGGTCTTAGGTCGTCAGTCCTTAGGTCCGCAACCCTGGCGCTTTTCCTGCTCGCGAGCACCGCCTCTTTCGCCGAGACACTCACCGGAACGGTAACCAACGGCACTACCAACAAACCCGCCGCCGGCGACGATGTAATCCTGCTGAGCCTTGCGCAAGGCATGGAAGAAGCGGGCCGCACCAAGACCGACGCCAAGGGCAAATTCAGCCTCGAACTCACAGGCCCTCCGGGTCCCCACCTCGTGCGCATCGTGCACGACGGCGTGACCTATCACCGCATGGCGCCTCCGGGAACTACCTCGGTGGAGGTGCAGGTATTCGACGCGGCCAAGAAAGTTGAGGGCATTAACGTAGCCGCCGACCTGATGTATGTCCAAGCCAAGGGTGACGAGCTTGGCGTTACGCGAATCTTCTCGGTGAACAATACCTCGCAGCCGCCGCGCACCCAGATGAACGACCAGAACTTCGAGTTCTACCTGCCGGAGGGAGCACAGATCGATGGCGCCGACGCGCAGACCGCGGGCGGCCAGCCGGTGAACTCCGCTCCCGTCCCGCAGGCGCAGAAGAACCGCTATGCCTTCATCTTCCCGCTGCGCCCGGGCGAAACCCAGTTTCAGGTTACCTATCGCGTGCCCTACTCGGGTTCGGCGCAGATCGATCCCAAGCCGCTTTATCCGCTGCAGCACTTCGTGGTTCTGGTGCCTAAGACCATGCAGTTTTCGCCCCTGCAGAAAGGCACCTATGAGGAGAAGCAGCCGCCCAACCAGCAGGATGCGGCGGCCCAGGTCGCGGTGAACACCAAGATCGGGCAGCAGTTGGCGTTTACCGTCAGCGGCACCGGCCTGCTGGCCGACAACAATACTCCCGACAATGCGGCGGCGAGCGCCCCCGAGCGCGACACCCGCCCCGGCGGCGGCCTTGGCCCTCCGATCGATGCGCCCGATCCCCTCGCGAAGTATCGTTGGTACATTCTTGGCGGCTTTGGCATTGTGCTGGTGGGCGGAGCGATCTACATCGCCAAGCGCCCGCGAATGGCGACAGCCGGAGACTTTGACAGTTCCGAGGTTGAAGAACCGGGAGAAACGCGCCCCGTGGCCCCATCTGCCAAGCCGGCTCCAACCGCCCGCTCCGGGCTGCTCCTGGAAGCCCTCAAGGAAGAACTCTTCCAGCTGGAAGTCGAGCGAAAGCAAGGTCATATCTCAGAGCCGGAATACGAGAAGGCCAAAGCAGCGCTTGATCAAACCCTGGAGAGGGCGCTGAAGCGGCAGTCCGGGTAAACCCGTCTGCGAGAGTTAGTTCCGCTGCCAAAGCCGGCGGTACGCCGGCGCTACGCTCCGCTGCATCCAAGTCCCAAGGCGTACCATCTAATCAGGTGAATCCTGTATGGGTAACGCCTTCAAAACCGCATTTCTGCTGACTCTGCTTACGCTGCTGCTGATGTTCATTGGCCGCGCTTTTGGCGGGCAGAACGGCATGCTGATCGCCCTCGGCATTGCCGTGGTCATGAATTTCGTCTCCTACTTCTTCTCTGACAAGCTGGCCCTGGCTATGTATCGAGCCCGGCCGGTTACGCGCGAGGAACTGCCGCGGGCCTACCAGATCGTGGAACGTCTGACGCAGCGCGTGGGCTTGCCCATGCCGAAGATTTACGTAATCCCTACCGATTCGCCCAATGCCTTCGCCACCGGGCGCAACCCGTCCCATGCTTCGGTTGCGGTGACTCAGGGGATTCTCAATCTGCTGACCGACGAAGAACTGGAAGGTGTGCTCGCCCATGAACTGGGCCATGTGCGCAACCGTGACATTCTCATCAGCTCGGTTGCCGCGACCATTGCGGGAGCCATCACATATCTCGCCGAAATCGCGCGCTGGGGAATGATTTTCGGCGGTTACAGCCGTGACGACCGCGACCGTGGCGGAGGCATTGGAGCCTTGCTGATGCTGATCCTCGCCCCGTTTGCTGCCATGCTGATCCAGTTGTGGGTCTCGCGCACTCGCGAATACGAAGCCGATGCCACCGGCGCGCATTTCACCGGGAATCCTTATGCGTTGGCCAGCGCTCTTTCCAAGCTGGACGCTTACTCCCGCCGCGTGCCCATGGCGGCCAGCCCTTCAACCGCGCACTTGTTCATCATCCAACCTCTGCTGGGCATGAGCTTCGGCAATCTTTTCTCCACCCACCCGCCGATCGCCAAGCGCATTGAGCGGCTTACGGGCAGGCCGGCGGAGTTTCTGCAGTAAGCTTTTTTATTCTTGGCTTCTGGCTTCTAGCTCCTAGCTCCTAGCTTCTGGCTCGCATGCCGGTTCCTGGGTCGGTCTTCGGAACCAGCAGAGTGAGCGCGTCGGGGACTATCGAGATTTTGGCGGGAAGGGTGCCTAGCAGTTCGCCGTCGGCTTCTACGTAGATTCGCTGATCTTGTTGTGCCACGCTTGCCGCATACGCGCAAGTGACTGCCGCAGCGCTTCGCACTTCCACTCCGCCAACCTCCCATTTCGTGCGCAGCAGGCCGCGCAGGATCCAGGCCAGATACTTCATGCGGTTTCGAGTACGAAACAGAACCAGGCACAGGTCCTCGCGTTGCAGCGAGGCTCCCGGCGCCAGCTCCCGCACAATCCCGCCGAAGTCGCGAATGCGGACAGCCAGCAACTGGGTGACATCCGCGCATTGCGCTTTAGCATTCCCGCTCGTATCGACGGTCTCTACCGAAAACGGCGCCATTTTGTGCGTCAGCCAGAGATGGGTTGCCTTGCCGTAGTAAGAGGCCATGCCGAAGCGGCCCTTGGAGAAGGCATCGAGCTTGTAAAAGAGATGGGCGTCCACGCCCACCCCGGCCGCCGCCAGGAACAGACGCGAGGCGGTCTGTCGTGAGAAGGCCTGATACTCGATGCGGCCGGCAGCGATCTGCCGCGGCTCCGCGGTGAGGGCGGCACGCGCGGCGGCAACCGGAGAAAGCGGCAGGCCCAGATCGTGCGCCAGCGCGTTGGCCGTGCCCAGCGGAATAATTCCCAGAGCTGCGGGACTGCCGGCCAATCCCTGGGCTATGTCGTGAATAGTGCCGTCCCCGCCGCAGGCGAAAATCGTGTCGCGTCCCTCGGCCAGCGCCTGCCGCACCTGCTCACCGGTGCGGTTGCCGCCCTCGGTTGGCGCTGAGACTAACTCGATCCCGGAGCTGCGTAGAACGGTGAGCACGGAATCAATGTCCCGCAAGCGGCGGTGGTGCTGGCGGCCGGAAAGCGGGTTGTAGAAGAGGGCGGCGTTGCGCATCGAGGCAAGCAGGATTGTACGGGAGCCGTTCCGGCCAGCGCCGAACGAGTGTGTTTGGTAAGCCTTCTCAGCGTCCTCGGCGCGCTGCCTCGGCGAACTCGGCGTTGTAAGGTTTTGCCTTTTTGCCGAGGGCAAGGAAAACCTGAAAACGCCGAGGCCGCAGAGGAACGCCGCCGAGGTCAGCAGAGGGACCCGCCGCCGCAGAGAGTCACCAGCCTGCGGCGCGTGCAAACTTTCTTTCATTGGTAGAAAATAGGGGCGTAGCCTGAAGCCGGAACGATTGAGGCCCAGGTCGAGCCTGCCATTCGTCCTGAATCGTTCACCTAAAAACCGTCATCTCAACAAGCGGAGGAACAAATCATGGCGCATGAACTACCCCCTTTGCCGTATGACTATTCCGCACTGGAACCCGTGATCGATACGCAGACCATGAAACTGCATCATGATATGCATCACGGCGCCTATGTGAAGAATCTGAATGCCGCGCTCGAAAAATATCCCAATCTGCAGTCCAAGAGCGCCGAAGACCTGCTCAAAGATCTGAATGCGATTCCTGAAGACATCCGCGGCGCGGTGCGCAACAACGGCGGCGGCCATGTCAATCACACCATGTATTGGAAGATCATGAAGCCAAAGGGCGGCGGCGATCCCAGTGGCGCGATTGCCGATGCCATCAAGAAAACTTTCGGCAGTTTCAAAGACTTCCAGACCAAGTTCAATGACGCCGGCGCCAAGCAGTTCGGCTCAGGCTGGGCGTGGCTGGCGGGCAAGCCCGGCGGCGAAGTGGTCGTGATCAGCACGGCCAACCAGGACAACCCCATCTCCCAGGGCCTGTTCCCTATCTTCGGCAACGACGTATGGGAGCATGCCTACTACCTGAAATACAACAACCGCCGGCCGGAATATCTGGCCGCGTGGTGGAATGTGGTGAACTGGGAAGAGATCAACAAGCGCTACGAGGCCTTCAAGGCCGGCAAGCTTGAACCAGCTTTGGCGGCAAGAT
>DATJXG010000153.1:0-3197 GCA_035500455.1 Terriglobales bacterium
CAGACCAGGCGCCTGTACCTCATGAGCCACTCCGACTGCGCCACCTACGGCGGGCTCGCCGCCTACGGAGGAGACCGCCAGCGCGAGGCGGCCCATCATGAGCAGGAGTTGCAGCATGGCGCCGAACTTCTGCGCACCGCATTCCCCGACCTGGCGGTGGAGCGTTACTTCGTCAATTTTGAAGGGGTGCACGCCGCCCACAATGCGGGCGAGCCCGTGGCGTGAGGGAGACGCAGGCCTCGGTCCGGCTCGCTCACGAATTCACGCCCTGGCTCCGGACCTTCCGCTCGCGGCGTCGCAGATTGCCAGCACCGCGGGGTGTTTCAGCTTCTTCTCCACCGAAATGGCATAAAAGCGGCTGCGTACGTCTTCGGTCCGGCCAATCTGCTGCAGGCTGTCCTGGCGCTTGATCTGCCGCTCGAATACCGAGGGAACCGGAAACACTCCCAGGCCCTCCTGTCCAAACGCTCGCAGTAGAGCATGGTCCTGAAATTCACCGGCCACGGTGGGCCGGATTCCCTGCGCCTCGAACCAACTCTCCAGGTCGCGCCGCAGTCCCGTATTCTCGGTGGGCAACAGAATGGGCGCGCGATCCAGCGACGCTGGGAATCCATTCCTGAGGTTGCGCGCCAGCTTGGTCGTTGCTACAAACGTGACACCGGATTCCACCAGCAGATGGCTATAGGCGCGCACCTTAACATTCGGCCCGATGGGCACATCCGATAAAACCACGTCAAGTTCGTGTATGGCGAGTTGAGCGATGAGGTGATCGGATGCCCCCTCGCGGCACACCAACCGCACCGTCTCGCGCATTTGCAATGCCGGTTGAATCAACCACTGCGCGATCATTTTGGGCAGAACATCTACGATTCCAACCGTCAGGCGCAAAGGCCGGCCCGTGGGGCGGTTTCTCACCGTGTCCATCAGTTCCCGGCCGAGGGCAAATATTTCCTCGGCGTAATCGAATACCACGTGCCCCACCTCCGTCAGCTCCAGGCGCCTCCCTGCCCGGGAAAAAAGTTTCTCTCCCGCCTGTTCCTCGAGGCTGCGCAATTGCGCACTGATAGCTGGTGAAGAGATACGGAGTTCCCCGCTGGCCTTGCTGATACTGCCGGTGCGGGCGACGGTCCAGAAATAATACAGGTGATGGTAGTTCAGCCATTCCATGATTCAGTTTCCGATCCCGGCCGCGGTAGATGTTTCAATTCTCTAGCATCGAAGCTCGTCATCATTAACTTCAACCTAACGATAGCATTGATATTTTGTATCCAGAAGTGGCACAGCGGCCGGCATCTTACACTGTAGAACCCTTACATCGGGATTCTGACCGGCCACTGCCGGAAGCGATTCTCGCCGCCGGTCATTTCATTGTCAGGAGAAATAATCATGGGGAACACAACTTTTCTATCGTGGATGAGATCCGGCGCCTTGGCGGGACTGCTCCTGCTGGTGCCGGCGGCGATTCCCGCATTTTCGGAAACGCTGAGCCCGCAGAGTACTGAGGTGCACAACCAGCTCAAGGATTTCCGCAACCAGGCCTTCGCGCTGCGCAAAGAGGCCTCAACTCTGAAGTCGTACACGCGCGGAAGACTGAACTGGCTGAGCCACGCCGATCGCCTGAACAACATGCGCGAGCATGTCAACGAACTGGGCCAACGGCTGCAGGCGCTGGAACAGGCAAAGGTAGTGGGCACCGGTAGCCACCAGATGGCCATCGAGAACGCCCGGCCGCACCTCGCGGCCACTGCGCGGCAACTCACCGAGGCTATCGAATTGCTGAACGAGAGCCACGGCAGGCTGCAGATGTTGCCTTACACCGAAACGGTGAGCGATCTTTACGAGCACACGCATTCGCTCTACCAAACAGTGGACACCATTCTTGACTACGAGAATGCCCGTGTCCGGCTGGACAAGCTGGATTTGCCGGCTTCGGCCGACCAAAGCTAGCGCGCCAACCGGCCGTATTTATCCTGCCGGGGCCGCTTGCCAGGCGAGCGGCCCTGGTTTCCTTTTGCGGGCAATCAAGATCTGGAGGAACCGATGCCGCAGGATACCCCGCCGAAAATTCTCATCGCCGACAACGACGAACAGGTGCTCCTGTCGCTGGAACGGACCCTGGAAGACGAGGGCTACGCCACTACTCTCACGCTGAGCGGCGGCGAAGCCATTCGAACCCTCTCATACGACACCTACGACCTGCTTGTGCTCGACGACTGCCTTTCCGATTTCCATTGCCTGCAGGTGCTGGCGCGATGCCAGGCCGCTGGCACACGGCCGCCGGTAGTAGTGACCTACAATCGCTTTCCCTCGCTGGCTGAGCGCAGTCAGCTTCGTTCCCTGGGAGTGAACATCCTGGTAAACAAGCGCGACCAGCATGAATTGCTGCTAACCGTCCGCTACATGCTTGAGCGGCTGCCCGCGAGTCGCCAGATTCACGATTCAACCTAGTCACAATCGATTCGGAGGCCGCTCGCGCTTTTATTACGGCGTCCGACCTTGCTTCCGCACAGGGCGGGTCAGCTTGTCGCTAGTAGGAATTGTTCCAGCGCAGACTTCTGTTATGTTAGGCGTGTGGAGGAGCAACGTCCTCTTGACGACATTCGCTCGGGGGTCTTGAGCCGCCCTGAGGTCATTGCTCTCGAGCACCCTGCCTTTACGCCTGTGGCATCGGGCCGGCGACTTCGGGAGCTTCACGCTGTTTGCGCCGCCGGGGAAGCAACTTCGCTCTCCTTCTCTTTACGGGCAGGAGATGGCCCGCTCGACGTTACACTTGCGGTCTGCGATGCGGAATCCCAATCGTCGGGTTTGCCGTCCATCCCGCTCGACCTGTACCGCGTGCACCTCTGGGAGCAGGCCGGGATCGGGCTCTACCAGTCCCGCAGCCGCCGGGTGGCGGAACTCTTACTCAAGAGCGAAAACGAGCCGCTTGCCGATGCCTACGAGCGCTCCTGCGGCCACAGCGGACATTTTCACCGCCGCGGTAACTACTATGTGCCGCCCAATGTCCGCCTGCAAGGCGAGGTGCACGCGACCCTGAAACCGGATGAACCACATCAGTTCTGGCTTTCAGCGAAGATTCCCGGCGACGCCTTGCCCGCACTGTACTCAGGCACAATTTCAATCACCTCCCCCGGAACCCGCTCGATCGAGCCAATTCCCATTTGCATCGAAGTTCGTCCGGTTCGCCTGATGGAACC
>DATJXG010000154.1:0-19048 GCA_035500455.1 Terriglobales bacterium
GTCAGCGCTGCAGTATGCCAAGCAGGTGGGCGCCAAAATCTGCGGCGTGGTCGGCCGCAACGGCGGCTACACCGCCAAAGTCGCGGATGCCTGCGTAGTCGTGCCCGTGGTAAATCCTGAAACCATCACCCCGCACACCGAGTCCTTCCAGGCGGTGCTATGGCATCTGCTGGTGTCGCATCCCAAAATGAAAGCCGCAGAAATGAAGTGGGAATCGATGGCCCCACTGGAGGTCTAACGCCGCCGTCCAGACCGTAGCGCAGAACACCGTACCGCAGAAGACCGTAGCGCCGGCATCCCGCCGGCATCCTTCCACCTTCCCGCACTTTCCCCTCTTTGCGGTTCAACCCAAAGCCGCAACGAACACCCCTCGAACAATCCACCGACTGAGGCTCACGCTCCGCAGGCAACGCTGCCTGCGAGACGCCGGCTCTGTGTTGCGATTCTGGTGCCGGGAGGGGGACTCGAACCCCCACAGGCCTTACGGCCCTGCGGATTTTAAGTCCGCTACGTCTGCCAGTTCCGTCATCCCGGCGCGGATTTCATTCTATCGCTTCGCCGGAATTGGGGATGGCCGGATGAGCTAAATGAGCAGGATGAGCCGCAAAGGCTGAGGGAAGTCGCTTCACGCGGGCCGGGGGGGCCCGCGCCGCACTCAACCGCTAGGCGTTGACCGCGCCTTCGCTTTCGGTATGGTGGTTGCGTTGTTTGAGCAACTCCACCTGAAATTCTTCCGCGGGAAGAAACGCCTTGCTGACGAAGAGATCGAGCAGCGGATCCAAATGTCCCGCTCTCGACTTGGCCGGCTGCGGCAAAGACGCTTCCAGGCCTTCCGGCTGCACCTGCAGCTCCGGGATCTCGCTTCCTGAACTCATCAGCGCGACGATAAAAGCCTGCACCTGCTGAATCTGCTTCGCTCCTCCCTGGGCAAACTCCACCCCCATCCCGATCTCGGGATGGGCCACCCGCACAATCCCTTCCACCTGCACCTGTTTTTCTCCGCTCGGCACCGAAAGCGTCACCTTGGTGCGGACCGGGAAGGGCGCAGCCATCTCCATGTAGCAGCCGCCCTGGCTCAGATCGGTGAGCTTCCCGGGCACCGGAGGATCGTCGTTTTCCTTGTCGGGATTGTTGTTGTCGAGCCAGGCCTTGATCCGGTTATGCGCTTCGCTGGGCAGATCGACAAAGCGCAAGCCGGCCTGGCGCCCGCTGTTGTGCCACGCGATTTCGCCTTTGCATTCGATGACTTCCTCGATGTCGGGAAGAGTGAACACCACGCCGAGCTGGCCGGCGCCGTTGATCGCCTGCGGCAGTCGGAGCGCCAGCCCGCCTTCGCCCACATCGGAAGTCTCGGCCTTCACCCGCGACGCTCCCGCCTGCGGCACCAGCACCACCGGAATTCTCACCGGGATGCGGAAGTTGCGGCGCCGTTCTTTCTTCATCAGGGCGCGGGCCGCGCGGAAGCTGTTCTTGGCGCGCTCGGCGGAAATCGGCTTGTAGAGCACGAAGTGCGCCCCCAGATCGAAGGCGCTGCGCACCACTTTCTGGCTGTCGATGATGGCCACCGCCACCGACCGTTTGTTGCGCGGGGCGGAGCGGGCGCTTTTGAGCACCTGGCCGGCAATTTCATCGTCCTCGCAATCGACGATGACGCATTCATACTGGTCGCGAGTGAGCTTGTGAACCGCGGTATCGGCGTCGGGGCAGTGGTCGATATCGATTTCCAGATCGCTGAGCACGCGGCGCAGCACGCGCATGATCTTCTCTTCGGAACAGAGAAGCAGCGCTCGCAATTTCATAGTGGCGACATCCTTTTTGCCTGCGCCGGCTGGGCGTGCGTGATCCAACGCCAAACGCTCGGCGGTCCTGGGTTTGAAGCGAGCCCTTACGCCGCGGGCGCGGACTCCTCCATCTCTCAATGTAGGCACGCTGAGCTGCCTGGTCAATCCGCGGCCATATCCTGCGGGTTACGGCCGTAACCCTGAAATCTCAGTTGGATACATACGGAGTGCGCCTCGGGGACCATCTTGGTGAGGGGAAAAGTTGTGCGGGGAAAGTTGTGCGGGGAAAACGGTTGCGCCGGGAAAATGCCGTGCCGGCGGACGACCGCGCAGGACGAATGCCGCCGCCGAACTTCCCGGCATGGGCTGACCCAGAAAAGGAAATTCGGCGTTGGCAGCCTGAATACTCCTGGAATCGCACTTAAGTTGTTTATATAGTTAGCGATAGAGGAATTTTACAAGGCGGAATCAATCCAGAATGTCGTTGACTTTATTTTGCGATTGCACCTAGAATCAGGGGTTTTCCGGTGAACCCAGGGACTGAATTGAAACGTTTTTTGTTGTTTTCTTTTTGTTCTTTTCTGCGGGCGATGAATCCCCTGGCGCTCGCCAGGAATCTAAGATTTAGAAGCTAAACAGTTTTCAGCATTTATTTTCAATCCAAGAGGCACTGGCTCCCATGGCGAAGCGACGCGGTAATCCTAACTGGGGCAAGCCCGAACCCATCGGGCCTATCACCCCAACCATCACTGAGTTCGAGCAGGTGGTGCGGGAATACAAATTGTCTCCCGACCAATACCTGCGCTCTACCCGCCTGCGCGAATGGGCGCGGCGCAACAAGAATTCCAAGTACATCCCGGAGCCCTTGCTCGAGGCCTGGGGATTCGAGATCGAATCCACGCTGTAAGCGTTGGCTCCAGCATTGCCGGAAAGGCCGCCGTGTCTCGGCGGCCTTTTCAATTGTGCAGCCCCGAAAGTACCGCCAGCGTCTCGCCGGCACCCATCCACCTCACAACTTCCCGTAGCGTCTTGAAGGGCTCGAAACGTGACCCACGGACCCGCCGCTACGATTTTCCCCGTAAAAATCGCCAGTCCGTTGACATTTCATAGGCGGGAAGGGCAAACTGTCGCATTCCCTGGTTCGGGTCTCCCGTGGAGTGGCTGCGGGCCGCCTGTGCCGGCGGAGGGCTCCGCAGCCGCGCTCTTTTTTCACGAACCTAGCCATGACCAATCACCGGCTCTCCTACACGCTCGATTCCACGTTGGAGACAGTCGAAAATGCCGAACAGACGGCCACCCGCATCGCCGCTGATGCCGGCTTTGACGACGATGAAGTGATGCGTATCGCCATGGCTGTGCGCGAGGCGGCGGTGAACGCCGTGCTGCACGGCAACGGCTACGATCCCCAGAAGAAGGTCACGCTCAATTTCGAGTGCAACAGCGATGATCTGGTCATTACCATCCGCGATCAGGGCGGCGGCCTCGACATGAACAAGATCCCTGATCCCCTGTCGCCGGAAAACCTGCTAAAGTCTTCCGGGCGCGGAATTTTTCTTATTCGCTCGTTCATGGATGAGGTGCACATCCAGCCCTCCCAGACGGGTACGGAAATCAAACTAGTTAAACACGTCCACGGAAACGCCGTGGACGGCAAGGAGGCGTCTCCGTGAGCATGAAAATCAGCACCCGGCAGGTCGATGGGGTCACTATTCTGGATTGCAGCGGCCGCATCACGCTGGGAGAGGGCAGTATTGTTCTGCGGGATAATGTCAGCCAGCTGCTGGCCAAGGGACAGAAGAAGATCCTGCTTAACCTGGGCGAGATCAACTACATCGACAGCTCCGGCATCGGCGAACTGGTGACCGCGTTCACCACCGTGCGCAAGCAGGGTGGCGAACTCAAGCTGCTCAATCTCACCAAGAAAGTTCACGACTTGCTGCAGATCACCAAGCTCTACACCGTCTTCGACGTAAAAGACGAGGAAGCTGCGGCGGTCAAGTCGTTCAACTAGGCTTCGTGTGTTGGCAAAGGGCCGGTTCTGTCTCCGGCCCGCGTTTGCCGTTCCCATTCCGGGACGATTCCCAAATTTTTCTGCCGCGTTCTGGCTCTCCCATCCTTTCGCCGCCATAGAATGGCTAGCCATGGCGGAATTTATCGTCGTTCTCCGCTCCTTTCTGTGCCTCGGCCTACTCTCGGCAGTCGCCTGGTGCGAGTGCATCCCATTCTCTGAAGCCCACAACCACCTCGGCGAGACGCGGTGCGTTGCCGGCAAAGTCTTCGCCGTGAAGGAGGGGATCAAAGGGGTTCACTACCTCGACTTTTGCGAAGACTATGTCAATTGCCCTTTCACGGTGGTGATCTTTGCCGGCGACCTGCGCCAGATCGGCGACGTGCGCCAATTGCAGGGAAAGCTGGTTGAAATCCACGGCGAGGTGAAGGAATATGACGGCCGGGCGGAGATCATCCTGAGTCAGGCGCGCCAACTGAAAGGCGAGGCCGCACGCCTCCCTCCCCTCCCTAAGAACTATGACGTGGAAAGGCGGGGAAACTTCAGCGCCGGAATCTTCAGCCGCCCCAAGCCGGCGCGGAAAACCACCAGGCGCCAGTCCAAACCCATTCCTACAGTTGAGCCGGACGCCGCCGGCCCCGAATGAAGCGCTCCTGCTTGAAGGGTCGCTGCTCCAGCCCCGGAGGGACGATCTGGAGTCCTCACGCTGGAGTCCCCACGCACCCACTGAAAGCCGCGCCCTAGCGCGGGCCGTCCGCTATTCAGATAAATGGAAGGGTTTCTTTGCTATGGATGACATTCGAGATGTCATTCAACCGGGCCCACCCTTTTTCGCAAAGAACGCGAAAAAGAGTGGGGCACCCTCGCGGCTGAATGTCTTATGCTCTGCGCGAAAGGGTGCGCCACCCGCCCGGATCAAGCTGCCAGGTTTGTGAAAGGACTCCCTCGACCGTGTGGAGTTCTCGCTGCAACCAAAAGCTGTTTCTGCTGATCCAGAAAGACCTTTAGCAGAGACCGAAGAAACTTCCTTATGTCCTGATCTTCCACGGCATGATCTTAGCTCTGAAATCATCGAAAACCAAACTGTAACACTACCAAAAGGCATTCCTCAGTGCCGGCGATACCCACGCTTTGAAACCATCGATTCTGTCTTGCGCGCTCTGGATTTAGGCCGGCTACAGGAAAGACGCGGAACTGCGCACTCAAGCCAGAAGAAGGCTTGAGTGCCACCCGGCGAGTTCGACGGACGCCATCCCCACTTCTCGCGCAAAAAAACGCGCGAGAAATGGGGCACCCGGCACCCAGCTCGTCATTGCCTACAGTTCCCTACACCAAGCCTCGCTTCAGATCCGCCAGCGGATAGAAGGTGTCTCTCCATACCACGCCGCCCTGGCTTAGCGTGAGCTGCATGGAGCGCAGAAGGGTGTACACAAAGAGCGTTGAACTCAGCGGATGCAGAGCGAAGTAATACGGCGGAATCGCCGACCGCCGCGACATTCCGCAATAAATCAGGAACATCGCCCCCAGGGCCACGGCGAAGGGCAGGCGCGCCCAGCCGTGTGCCAGAAAGACTCCAACGAACGGGCCAAGGTTCAGGCAGGCCAGGCCGAAGGCCGAAATCAAAGTCCGCCACCACTGAAATGAAAGAACCGCAAAGGAATTCTTGGTGAGGTTCCCGACTACGCCCATCGCTCCCTTGGCCCAGCGCACGGAGATCAAATCGCCCCCGAAAACGTTGCGCTGTGCATAGCCGCCGGTTTTTACCACCTTGCCCAGCTTCATGTCGTCCAGCACTTCCATGCGCAGCCTTTGATACGTTCCCACCGCTTCGTACACGCTGCGCCGGATCAGATTGAAAGCGCCGACGCCGATGTGGTCGCGGGCACGTGGATCGGCGACTTTCCAGGGGCGATGGCCGAAGACGAACAGAGTCTGGAAGAAGGCGATCATCATGCGCTCGCCGGGAGTTTTCATCACCATGGCGGGAAGCAGCACCAGATGGTCCGCGGGCTCTGCTTCGGCGTAAGCCAGAGCGCGGCGAAGGGAGTCGGGCTTGAAGACTACATCGGCGTCGGTGAACAGGAGCCAGTCACCGGTCGCCTGATTTCCGGCGGTCCACATGGCGTGGGCCTTGCCCAGCCAGCCTGTCGGCAGTTCTTTCACATGCACCACTCGCAGCCGGCCGCGCGCTTCCGGACTTGCGGCCACGCGGTCCATGATCTCGCCGGTGCGGTCGGTGGAGCGGTCGTTTACGGCGATGATTTCGCAATTGTCATAGTCGAGCGCAAGCATGGAGGCCAGCGATGCGGAGATGTGGTCTGCTTCGTTGCGCGCGGGAACGATGATGCTTACGCGGGGATTGCCACTGGCCCGCACCGGATTCCGGTTCCACTCGGGGCGGGAAACATCGGCGACGCGGGGCATTCCGAGCGTGGCGTCAACGATGCGGGAGAGCCAGGCCAGGCCGAGAATGCAGCCTGCAATCCAATACAGAGGATTCATCCTTGCACCAAATTCATCCCTGCACCAGATTCATCCGTGCACCATGGGCTGGGGCTCTGCCAGCATGACCGGCGGAGCGAACCTCATGCCGTAGAAGAGGATGGTGGAGGAAAACGCAACGGCAATCACCGGGCTGAGGAACGCCGCCTGCAAGGAGTAGCGGTCGGACATATAGCCGATGAGCCAGGCGGAAGGAACGTCGCCCAGCAGGTGAAAAATAAAGATGTTCACCGCCAGCGCCGCCGCCCGGATGTGCGGGCCCACGGAGTTGATGACGGCGGCGTTCAGCGGGCCGGTATTCAGGAGCAAGAGGAATTCGGCGACGAAGATGCCCGCGATCATGCGGTTTCCGCTGGTGAAAAGCGCAATCCACATGGCCGGAATACCCAGCCCGAGGCTGACCGCGGAGACCAGATAGTGGGCCGCCTGGGTGCGCCGCAGAATGTAGTCGGAGAGAAAGCCTCCGGCCAGGGAGGCGAACAGGCCGTTGACCGCGATGCTTAGCCCGAAGAGTTGATTGGCTTGTCCCAGGGTGTAGCCGTGGACGCGGTGAAGGAAGGTGGGCATCCAGACCTGCAGCCCGCCCAGGGCGAAGGTCATCATGGCCATGCCCAGGCTGGCGGTAAGGAAAGCAGGATTTTTTGCCAGGCCTTTCAGGGTGTCGCGGCTAGGCGTCTTCTCCTCGGGATCAAACAGGCCCAAGGGGGGCTCGGGGATGAACAGGAGCAAAAATGCCAGCAGCACGCCGGGCGCGGCTCCCACATAGAAGGGCACGCGCCATCCATAGGCCGGGCCGAGGATTCCGCCGATCACGTATCCCAAGGCAGTGCCCACGGGAATGGCGAGATAGAAAATTCCCATCACCCGGCCGCGCTGATTTTCGGGAAACATATCGGCCACAAAAATCGGGGAGAGGATCACAAAACTCGCCTCGCCGATTCCCACCAGTGTGTGACGAATGAGCAGTTCGGTGAAATTGTGAGTAAAGGCGGTGAGCAAGGTGGCGCCGCTCCAGACCAGGGCGCCGCCGATGATGACTGCTTTGCGCGAGAAGCGCACCGAAAGCGGGCCCATGAAGGGTGCGGCGCACATATAGAAGATGAAGAAAACGCTGGTCAGCAGGCCGAAGTCGGCGTCGCTGCGGGGAAATTCTTTCTTCACCAGGTCCTGCACCGCGAACAGCACGGAGCGGTCGATGTAGTTGAACAGGTTGAGCGCCGTGAGCAGGGCCAGCGCGGTGCGGGGATAGAGCTTGATGGAGGTCACTCAGCGGGGAATATACCATGAGGTGGCGGCGGGAGGGCGACGCCCGCGGCGGTGTCTGGTAGCGCCGGCGTCCCGCCGGCAACTGCACCATCGCGGCGGGAGTCTTACCGTTGACGGGTTGGCGATGGAGTGAGGTATGGCACTCGCGAGTGACTTTATTTTTCCCGACGACGCTTGTGCCGCGGTGCGTGTCGATTCGAACGTGGAATTGCCGGCGGGACGCCGGCGCTACTCTACTTTCGGCGGCGGGATGCTGAAGCTGGCCGCGGCCACTTCGCTACTACTACCGTGGTTAGGCCGCCGCGGGGGCGGAAGTCGCCCTTCACTTCGGCCCACACCGGGCGCGCCCAGCGCACCACATCCTCAAGCACGCGGTTGACGATGTTCTCCTGGAAAATTCCCAGATTGCGGTACGAATGCAGATACTCTTTGAGAGATTTCAATTCCAGGCAGCGCGCGCGCGGCATATAGCGGATGGTAATCACTCCGAAATCGGGCAGGCCGGTCTTGGGGCAGACGGAAGTAAACTCAGGATCGTCCACCACGATTTCGTAGCCGGGGAATTGGTTGGGCCAGGTTTCGATCTCGGGGAACTCGGCGTTGAGTCCGGCGCGGGCGTGCGCGGGGGTGTAGCGCGGCGATTTCGGCATGAGACATTGTAGCGAAGCTGGTCGTTGGTCGTTCGTCTTTGGTCGTTGGTCGTTCGTCTTTGGTCGTTGATCGTTGGTCGTCGGCTAACATCGCGCGGCGCCGGGCGCAGTGGCCAACGACGAACGACCAACCACGATTCCCTCCCAGGAATTGCCGATTTTTGCGGCCCTGCTGCATCTAACCCATTAGGTACGGACCGGCCCTGGAGCGTGCGCCGGGTGATACATTAATTGCGACCAAACTCCAATATGGCAGCGACCCACAATGGCGGATTCTATGCGGGGCACCGCGTGCTGGTGTGGACGGCGGGGCTGATTCTCGCCGTGGTGCTGCTGGCTTCGTTCATGTCGCGCGATGACAGTGTGCCGGTGCGCGCGGCCTCGGTGGACCGGGGCATGGTCCGCAGTACGATTTCCACCAACGGAAAGATCGAACCGATTAGTGATTTCCAGGCCCACGCCCCTGTGGGCACTACGGTCAAGCGATTGCTGGTAAAGGAAGGCGACCGCGTCAAAAAGGGCCAGCTTCTGGTCGAGCTGGATGATGCGGAAGCGCGGAGCCAGGGGGCGCGCGCGTTGGCCCAGGTGCGGGCGGCCCAGGCGGAAATCAGCGCGGTGCAGAAAGGCGGAACCCGCGAAGAACTGCTCACCATGGACGCGGAGCTGGTAAAGGCCAAAGGGGCGCGGGATACAGCGCAGCGAAACCTGGATGCGCTGCAGTCGCTTTTGCCGAAGGGAGCAGCCACTCCCGGCGAGGTGAAGCAGGCACAAAATCAACTGGCGGACGCCAACGCGCAGGTAGAACTGCTCGAGCAAAAACGGACGGCACGCTACGCCGCTCCCGAAATCGCGAGTGTAGAAGCCCAACAACATCAGGCCGAAGCTGCCTATGCCGCAACCCAGGATGTGCTGCGCCAGATGAACATCGTGGCGCCTTTTGATGGCGTAGTCTATGCCCTGCCGGTGCGGCTGGGCGCGTATGTGAATCCCGGGGACCTGGTGCTGCAGGAAGCCGACCTCTCGCACGTGCTGGTGCGCACCTTCGTTGACGAGCCCGACGTGGCGCGGCTGGCCCCAGGCCAGAAGATCGAACTCTCCTGGGACGCCATTCCCGGGCGCATATGGAACGGCGAAGTCACCACGGTGCCTGCCGAAGTAAAGGTGCGGGGCACCCGCAACGTGGGCGAAGTCACCTGCACCGTGGACAACAGCGACCTCAAGCTTCTGCCCAACGTGAATGTGAGCGTCACCATCGTGACCGGGGAGCATCGCGGCGTGCTGACGGTGCCGCGCGAGGCCATCCGCCAGGACGATGGGAAAGTTTTCGTTTATGAGATCAATCGCAACCACGAACTGGAGCGGCGCAACATTCAAATCTCCATCGCCACGCTCACCCGGGTGGAGGTTACCGGCGGAATCGAGGAGCACGCCATTGTTGCCTTGGGTTCCACGAACTCCAAACCTCTCCACACCGGATTGTCGGTGAAGATCATCCAATAACCAGCTACGGAATAATCCATCGTCGAAAAATCCATCATCGAATAACCAAGAGCATCCAATCATCTATGGCGTGCGTGAGGAGAATTTCAGGCTGGCTGTTGCCTTTCGTGCTTACCGTGTTGGCGTTTGCCGACGCCCCCCCGGAAAAACTGCTGGCGCAGGGCCGGGTGGATGAAGCCATCGCCGCGCTGCAACAGAAGACCAGCGCAGCGCCCAACGACGCTGAATCTTACAATCTACTGTGCCGCGCCTACTTCTCCATGGGCCAGTGGGACCGCGGAATTCCCAACTGCGAGAAGGCCACGCAGCTCGATCCCAACAACGGCCGCTATCATCTCTGGCTGGGCCGCATTTACGGCGAGAAGGCGGATGCCTCCGGGTTTTTCACGGCGGCGGGGCTAGTGGGGAAGGTCCGCACTGAATTCGAAGCGGCCGTCCGGCTGAGCCCTGAGAGCGCTGACGCGCACTCCGATCTCGCGGAGTTTTATCTGGAGGCGCCCGGCATCGTCGGCGGCGGCCGCGACAAGGCCGAGGCCCAGGCGCAGATTCTCGACCGGCTGGATCCGGCAAAGGCCCACTACATCCGCGGCCGTATCGACGAAAAGAAGAAAGATCGCGCCGCCGCCGAACGCGAATACCGCGCGGCGATTGAAGCAACTCACGGCAGTGCGCTCACCTGGTTCAATCTCGCGCTTTTTTACCGCCACCACCAGGAATATGACCAGATGGAAGAAGCGGTGAAGCACGCGGTGGCCGCGCCTATGGATTCTCCGGAGGTTATGGTCGAATCGGCAGAGATTCTGATCCGCGCCGGGCGCAGCTACCAGGCAGCCGCCGACCTGCTGCGGCGTTATCTTGCCTCCGACGACAAAGTGGAAGAGGCTCCCGCCTTCAAGGCCCACTACCTGCTGGGAACGGCGCTGGAGAAAGAAGGCAACAAGCAGGGCGCAGTGAAGGAATACACCGCCGCGCTGGCGCTGGCACGAAATTATTCACGCGCCCAGGAGGCGCTCAGCCAGGTGAGCCGGTAGTTGGCCCGCCCAGCAGTTGGTCCCGCGCAGCACCTGGGCTGGCGTAGTCTTGCTGGCGTAGTCTTGCTGTCATTGCCTGCTCTCATTGTCACTTTCCTTTTTTGTCATTCTCATTTTTCCCTTGTCATTCCGAGCGCAGCGAGGAATCCGGGTTCTTGCTGACAGAGGCAAGAACCCAGATCCCTCGCTTCGCTCGGGATGACAGGTTGCAAAGGGTCGGTAAAGACAAGGGGTGGCAAAACGGCTCTTTGACAGCGCGGCCTCTCGATCCAAGGCTGGGACTGAGCCTGTAACCACTCCCTGCCGTACCTGCTCGTTTACAATCGCCTTGCCGCGCCGCTTCAACTTAATTCGTGAAGGTGAACCGATGAAAGTTACCGTGCATCGCGTGCTCTTCTGCTTGCGTAGCGCCGGCGTTCCGCCGGCTAGGCGTGCAGCGAGGAAAGCATCTTTCTGCATTCTTTTGCTGGCAGCGCCCCTGCTGGCGGCGCCGCCTCAGGTGGCGGCCGAAGCGCTGACTCTTAAGCACGCAGTGGAACTGGCCCTGAGCCACAGCACCGCGGCCGGAGCCTTGGAGGCCGACGAGCAGCGCGCCTTCGCCTCCTATCATGAGGCGCGCAATCAGTATCTTCCCCAGGTGATTGTGGGCGCGGGACTGGGCGCTTCCTGGGGATTTCCGCTCAGCCTGGAGGGCTCGGCGCCGTCACTGATGAACGTCAACGCGCAATCGGCGTTGATCAATCCCTCGCTGCGCGATTTTGTGCGCGCCGCCAAAGGCGAGTGGCAGGCCAGTTTGTTGCAGACGAAAGACCAGCGGGCACAGATCGTACAGGACGCGACGCTCACCTACGTGGAACTAGCCAAGTGGCAGGACCTTCTCGGGCATTTGCAACAGGCGCAGGAGGATGCGCGCAAGATGGAAGAGATCGTCAACCAGCGGATTCAGGCTGGCGTCGATAACGCGAATGCGGGCACGCAGGCAAGGCTCTCCGCAGCACGGGCGCGGCTTCGCCTCACCGAGGCCACTGGATCGATCGAAGTTCTACGGGAGCACCTGGCGCAGTTGACCGGTTTGCCGGCCACTGGAATTGAAATCGCGGCGGAATCGATTCCGGCTCTACCCGTCTCGAACACGGAAGATGACCTTGCCGCAAGAGCGGTGCAGTCGAGTCCCGTGGTGCAAGCCGCCGACACCCGCGCTGACGCCGAGAGCCTGCGCGCCCGCGGTGAACACCGCGCCCTTCTGCCCAGCGTGGACTTCGCCGCCCAGTACGCCATACTTTCGCGCTACAACAACTACGACGAGTTCTACCAGACATTCGAACGCAACAACGCCACCGTCGGCGTGGCCATTCGCTTTCCTTTCCTGAACCCATCGCAGCACGCCCGCGCGCAGGCCGCCGACGCCACCGCGCTGCGGGCAAAGAAAGACGCGCAAGCCGCCAGGAACCAGGTCTCGCAGGAGACTTTGAAACTGCAGCGCTCGGTGGAGCAACTGGCGGCCGCGCAGGAGGTTGCCGACCTGGAATACCAGGTCGCTCACGCCAACATGGAAACGGCGCAGGTGCGAATGAACTCCGGGGCAGTGACCATCCACGACCTGGACGACGCCCGCACCCAGGCCGACGAGCGTTATGACGCTTTGCAGGACGCCAATTTCCAGTTGGAGCGGGCGCGGATCGCCCTGCTGCGCGCCACCGGCCAGCTGGAAAGCTGGGTAGGCATTGCTAAATAATTCATCTCAAAAGCCTTAGACTGCATCTCAAGCAGTGGGCCGTCCGCCGGGTGTTGCCCTGTACACCCCTGGTGACCCTGAGGAAAATGCCTCGGAGGTGTTAAAATAACTGGATTCCCTATGCCCCTAAAAACCCTGTTCCTCAATCCGCCATCGTTTGAGAATTTCGATGGCGGCGCTGGTTCACGCTGGCCGGCGACCCGAGAGATTGAGTCTTATTGGTATCCCGTATGGCTGGCCTATCCGGCCGGCATGCTTGAGGGCGCCCGCTTGCTCGATGCCCCTCCGCATTACGTTTCGGCGGAGGAAACCATCCAGATCGCCCGCGAATACGAGTTCCTGGTGCTCTACACCAGCACCCCGGGCTTTCCCGGCGATATTCGCCTGGCGCGAAGGATCAAGGACGCGAACCCCAACATCAAGGTCGCCTTCGTGGGGCCGCACGTCACCGTGCTGCCGGAAAAGTCGTTGCGTGACGCCACGGCCGTGGATTTCGTCTGCCGCAAGGAATTTGATCACGCCGTGGTTGAGTTCGCCCAGGGCAAGCCGCTGGAGGAAATTCTGGGCATCTCCTACCGCAAGAATGGCGGCGTGGAGCATACGCCGGACCGACCCCAACTCCAGGACCTCGATTCCCTGCCCCACGTCACCGACGTCTATAAACGAGATCTGGACGTAACTCGCTATAACGTGCCGTTCCTGCTGCATCCCTACGTTTCGCTTTACACCACGCGCGGCTGTCCGGCGCAGTGTACGTTCTGCCTGTGGCCGCAGACTACCAGCGGGCATCCCTGGCGCAAGCGCTCCACTGACGACGTGGCCCGCGAGATGGCCAAGGCTAAAGAATACTGGCCGAACGTCAAGGAATTCTTCTTCGACGACGATACCTTCAACATCCAGAAGGCGCGTACGGTCGAACTGTGCGCCAAGCTGAAGCCGCTCGGCCTCACCTGGTCGTGCACTTCGCGCGTCACCACCGACTACGAAACCCTGAAGGCGATGAAAGAAGCCGGATGCCGCCTGCTGATTGTGGGCTACGAATCCGGCGATCAGCAAATTCTCAAGAACATCAAGAAGGGCGCAACCATCGAGCGGGCGCGCCAGTTCACCAAGGACTGCCACAAGCTCGGCCTGGTGGTGCACGGCGACTTCATCATGGGCCTGCCGGGTGAAACTCACGAAACCATCCGCCGCACCATTGACTTCGCCAAGGAACTCGACGTGGAGACGATTCAGGTTTCCGTGGCCCACGCGTATCCCGGAACCGAACTCTACGATTACGCGGTAAAGAACGGATTCATGGTCGCCGAAACCAAAATGGTGGATGAAGGCGGCCACCAACTTGCGCAAATCCAGTATCCCGGCCTGCCGGCAGAAGAGATCATGTCGGCGGTCCACCGGTTTTACGACGAATACTACTTCCGGCCGAAGGCGGTGTTTCGCATCCTCAAGAAGGCGGCCTTTAACGGTGACGACCGCAGACGCCTCTACAAGGAAGCCAAGAGCTTTCTCAAGTTGCGGGCTTCACGGAACCGGCAGGTCAAGGAGCAACGCAAACAGCACGGCTCTTCTGCTCCGGTCCAGCCTCCCAAAGCTGAGGAAATACCTGTGTGAGCTTTCGTAAGTGGCTGGTGTTAGCGGGTGTGGCGGTATTCGGATCGGTTGGTGACTGCCTGCTGTCCCGGGGAATGAAAGAGGTTGGGCCTCTTTCGCTCGCCCACCTGTCCGGCCTCTTTTCCGCGATTTTCGATCCCTTCATCGTCCTTGGCATCCTTTTCCTGCTCGGCTTTTTTGCTTCCTACACCATGGCCCTATCCTGGGCCGATCTTACCTATGTGCTTCCCGCGAGTTCTTTGGGATACGTTCTGCTGGCGCTGATGGCGCGCTTTCTGCTGCACGAGCAGATCAGTCTGCTGCGCTGGCTGGGGATTCTGCTGATCTCGGCGGGGGTGGGATTCGTTACTCGCGGGCCGGCGCTGACTCATCCGCCGCAGTCTGAAGAGTGCGTGCCCGAACCGGAGGCGAGCGGAGTCCGGTCATGAGGCACGTTTATACCTGGGGCGCCATCGCCGCCATCGTTCTGGCTTCTACCACCGGAGATGTGCTGGTCTCACGCGCCATGAAGCAGGTGGGAGACGTGGGCAGGCTGCTGCGTGAAGCGGGATTGTTGCGGGTGATCTGGCGGGTGGTGAGCAATCCCGACTTCCTGCTTGGATTGCTGGCCATGGCCACCGCGTTCTTCAGCCTGCTGTTCGCGCTTTCCTGGGCGGATGTAAGCCTGGTGGCGCCGGCCTCGGCCTCACTCACCTTCGTAGCCAACGCAATCGCCGCCAGAATCTTTCTGCACGAACGCGTGGACCACCGCCGCTGGACCGCGGCCCTGCTGGTGGCGGCGGGAGTGGTCCTGCTGGCCGGGTAGCATGTGATGGGACGCACCCTCACCCAGCCCGACGGGGCGTAGCCGCAGCACTGCTCGACCGTAGAGAAAACCTCCTGGATATTAACCACCTGCTGACCGGAGACGCTACCGCGGCCAATGCAGAGAATAGATTTGCACGACGCCGGTGTCGCTCATCATCGCGACTCGCCCATCGGGGGTAATCGAGAGAAGATTCTCAACCCAATCCGAACCCGAACTGACACTCAAACCATTAAACGTCGCGACCAGAGCCCATTTACCATCGGTGATATTCAACCAGGTTCCCGTTCGATTTTCGCTACATGGAGTGAAGGCAAACAAACTGGCGCGGTGAGAACGACACCCGCGGCCAAAGCTGCACAGCGCAGCCCTGTATTCTCCCAGCCGAACATACTTTGTTCGTCGTCACGATTCACCCTTAGCGAATGATGAGTCAAAGTAACCTCAATGTATTTGCCCGTTGGCGTAGTTCTGCATCGCCAGCGCATGATTCTTCAATCACAGAGCCGCGCTGGCTTTCGTTTGCCTCGAGAGCCTTGTGAACAATGCTTTCGATTTTGCTCCATCGCTCAGGCTTCATCGGATTTATTTTCGCTCAGTTCGCCCATCAGCCACGCCTTGGCCGGAATTCGCCGAACTCGTACAACGATGCAGTCACGACTTCCTCAATATGCGGGCGGCATTTCCATCTTCTTCACCAACGCGCGATAGCGCGGCTCAGCGTGCAGGAAGTCGAAGGCCGGCTCCCACTGCAGAAAGATGAGCCACATAGTGTGCTGGCGATACGCTTCATCGAGCGATTCCAGTGTTGCGTCCTTCATCCCGAGCGCGGCGTAGGCCACGGCCAGGTCCCACGGCGAAACGTAGTGTTGCCGCTGGCGTATTTGAAGATCATTCAACTGCAATTGCAGAACGGCTTTCTTGCCGCCACGCTCATAAGCCTGGTGGACTTCAGTTGCGGCTTTTTCGCCGAAATTGATGCGGGCGTTCTGCTCAGTCTCTTGCGCGAACTCTTTATCCATGCCTTTGAACTCATAGGCTCGGGCAAGCAAGTTATGCACCCAGGGCGCAGACGTATCGGCTTGAGCACGCATGCGAAGTTCTTCGATGGCGGCATCGTACTGCCGCAACCAGATGTAAAACCTACCGAGTGCCCAGGGACGCAAGAACGGATCGATCTCGGTCGCGCGCTTTTGTTCCTGCAACGCCTCCTGCGGGCGGTTCAGCGCCAAAAGAATATAGGAGTGCAGGTGGTGATCTTCGGAGAAGTTCGGGTCGAGTTCGAAGGCGCGGTGCGATTCCGCGTCGGCGCGATTCCAATCCCACTTGCCGAATACATAGACGAACGCCATTGTGTGATGAGCTTCGGGTGAGGAGTCATCCAGTTCTAAGGCTTTGCGGGCGGCAGGTTCAGCCTGCTCCACCAGCTCACTGTTCGGTACGGCCCCATCGCCGGATTGAATAAGACTGTCCGCAACGCCGCTCCAGGCCGCGGCATAATCGGGCTGCAGACGGATTGCTTCCTCAAAATATTTCCGGCTTGCCTCATTGTTTCCGTTCATCCAGAGATAATGGCCCATGAGGTAGGCGTCGTGAGCGGCAGGATTCAAGTTGTGTCGCGGCAGGATCGGAGTGGACGGAGTTTTTGCCACGCCGGCAATGGTTTGCGAGAGCTCATCCGGCAGCGACATGGCGGTGCTTAGATCGCGATCATAGCTTTCCGCCCAAACGTTCGTGTCCGTCGGCGCATAGATCAGCTGCAGGTTCATGTGCACGTGATCCGCCGAGCGGTTCACCGAACCTTCAAGAATTCCATCCACTCCCAGAGCTTGCGCGATCTCGCGCAGAGGTCTGTTTACGCCCTTGTATTGCATTGCCGAAGTGCGGGAGACGACTCGCAACGACCGGTTGCGCGCCAGCGCCGTGATTAGTTCATCGGTCATGCCATCGGCGTAGTAATCCTGCGAGGGATCGCCCGACATATTCGCCAACGGAAGCACGGCGACAGAGTGAATTTGCCCAATCTTGTTTTTCGCAACAATCAAATCGCGCACGCCTGCGACATTGAACGCAAAAGTCACTCCTGCCACAAGAAGCAAAGCCACCGCCGCCCAGAGCCACTTCCGTGATATCCAACGGTCATTGGTCCTGTTCGGGCTTCGTTCGATGCTCGCTGGCGTTAAGACTTCATCCGCTGCAACCGAGATTTTCGCGGACGCTGCAGTTCCCTTCGCGTTCGTGATTACCTCGTCCGGTACAAACCTGTAGCCCTTGCCCGAAACGGTCTGTATGAATCGCGGCCGCTCCACATCTTCTTTAAGCGCCATCCGAATCTTGCGAACGGAAGTATTGATTCCATGGTCGGTATCAAGGAAAACGTCCTTACCCCACAGGCGCTCGATGATCTCCCCACGGCTCACCACTTGCCCCTTTTTTTCCAGCAGCAGGATGAGCAGTTGAGTGGGAATGCGTTCGAGCTTCAGCAGGCGATCGTGGTAACGCAATTCAAGGCGGGAGATATCCAGTTCATAAGCGCCGAACTTGTAGGACGTAGCCACGACACTTCAACAATTGGCCGAGAATCATATCATTGAGGCGAAAAAGGGGGTAATGTCGTGTCAAATCATCAACTTACAGCTTCACTTTTCTTCATCTTAATTCATTCGCACAGTCATTGCGTCGTCGGGCCAGATAGGTCAGGATTCGCTCCCGCAGCTGGAACCGTTTGGTGCAGCTCGACGGGCCGGGTCTCCCAGGGAAGGTTCGGCTTACAGGTTTCCGCTGCGATTTTCGCTATATGGAGTGAAGGCAAACAAACAGGCGCGGTGAGAACGACAATCGCGCCCCAAGGAGAGACGGACATGAAATCGACGTTCAAGAAGAAGTACCTTCGTTCTGTGGCCTTGCTCGCTGTGGGAATTATCGCGGCGATAGGAGCCGCCCATGCAGGTGGCTGGCGGCAGAATGACGATCAACTCGTCCAAGTGGCTGAACTGGAACAGCAAATTCACGTGACCTTTCACGCGGCAGTTAGCGTGCACGATCCAATAAATGGCGATTCGCCGGACGTGATCACGCAGCGAATCCGCCAAGCACTCTCCATCTGGGCTAAAGACGCCCAACTCACGGTTGTCAGCACTGCGGCCTCAGCAGGAAATTACGTCGGCAACGGCGATCCGGACGATCCCGCAAGCTGCCCTCTCCCCTCGGGCGACACGTCTCCCACCGGTCAACAGGGGACGCTGTGCACGTTCTTCAAGTACGTTTCCGGCGGCTTGCAGCAAGCTAATAAATTCGTGTCGCTTTCCCCGGCATACAAGACGAAGTATGTCCCTGTAAGGGATGAGGACGGCCAGTGGAAATCATCGGTGTATTTCGAATGCCATTACTTCGACGTGTCATTGGATCCAGCCACCGGCCTGCCGTCTTGGACAGCCAAGAGCCACGTAAACCTGAGCGGTGAAGCCAGAAAGATCCGCGGACGGTGGTTATTGACCAAGGTCAGCTCATCCGCCGTTCCAGTTCCGGTTCCGTGAAGTAAAACCCCGATGCACGCGCTCGCCAGGAGCGCAGCGCGTGCATGCGGATTATGCCACCACGTAACCATTTTTTGATGCCGCCTGCGGGTTGAGGAGTCCGACCGCAACGTTACGTCAATCACCGTTGACAATGAGGCAGCCTGCTGCGCTGGCTGGGAATTCTGCTGATTTCAGCCGGTGTCGGCTTTGTCACTCGCGGACCCGCGCTCACTCATCCGCCGCGGGCTGAGGAGTGCGTGCCCGAACTGGAGGCAAGCGGAGTCCGGTCATGAGGCACGTTTACACCTGGGGCGCTATCGCCGCCATCGTTCGCGCGGCCCACAAAGATCCTCTTCGGGCATTGCGCCGTGAATGAACCGAGCTTTGCGTCAGGAGACTCTGCGAGACGTTCATTCCAGGCTTCAGCGGGAATCCCAGTAGGATTCCATTCGCTCTCTCGTTGTCCGCAGAAAGCAAATCCAGGAGGAGAGTTGGAAAACCCCAAAGACAGATTGCCGATTCGCTGAAAACTGCAGCCAATTTCAACCGAACAGGCGCATGAAGCCTGCCGGCGGGAGATCGGGCACGAGGAACGCCGCATCGCGAATTCCCGCTACGCGGGCCACGCACTGCGCCGC
>DATJXG010000155.1:0-5013 GCA_035500455.1 Terriglobales bacterium
GTTCTGGCTTTCAGCGAAGATTCCCGGCGACGCCTTGCCCGCACTGTACTCAGGCACAATTTCAATCACCTCCCCCGGAACCCGCTCGATCGAGCCAATTCCCATTTGCATCGAAGTTCGTCCGGTTCGCCTGATGGAACCGGCGCAGGATCTTTTTTTGTGGTACAAGGGCACGCTTGACTGCCGCCGGCCGCAGCACTACGTTTCCGAGCGCATCATGCGCGCGCAGTTGCAGGACATTTACGACCACGGTTTCACCAGCATCTCCCTGATCGAGGCTTTGCCGGAATATCTGCAGCCGGCGCTCGAAATCGCAAATGAGGTCGGGTTCCACCGCAATGTTTTGTTGGAGGGCCCCTTCCACCGCGGCTACCGCAAACTGAAATTCGGGAATCTTCATCCTATTTATTACCTCAGCGACAAGCTCGACGTGCCGCGCTTCGCTTTTTCCACGCGCCACCACTTCCGCAACTGGAGATTCGCGCAGGCCGCCAAAAGCGAGAGCATGTGCAGCCTGATGCGGCAGGAGTTTTCCCGCCGCCTGCTCGATGACCACGATATCGGCCACGCCCCCGGCATTTTCAACTTCTACCTGCCCACCAACCTGGACTATTTCCGCGCGCACGCAGCCTTTCCCGAACTGCGGAACCACAAAACGTACTACTACTGGCAATGCCACATGGAAAAACCCAACCTTCATCGGGTGTTGGCAGGACTATTCTTGTGGAAGACCAAGGCGGATGGCATTGCTCCCTATTGTTATCAGCACCGGCCGCGGTTCCCCAACTCCGCTTTCAACGATTTCGACGAGTGGGAGCCGGGATATTTCTTCGGCCCGGAGCGGCGGCCGTTCAAAGATCACATGACCACCTATCCGGCCGCCGAGGGCAGTATTCCCACTGTGCAGTGGAAAGGGCTGAGCGCCGGCCTTTTTGATCTGCGCTATCTGGCGACGCTGGAGGCCGCGCTGGCGAAGGCCGCCGCCAGTGGAGACCAGTCACTGATGCGCGATGCTCAGGAAGTTCAGGGTGAAGTGGACCGCTTCCTCAACCGCATCAGCCTGCACACCATCACCATTCTCGACGATCAGGATCCCGAGCCCTATGCCGGCATCCACGCCGAGGAGTATGCGCAGTTCCGCACCCTGATGTCGCAAGCGCTGGTCGATCTGCAGCCACGGGCCGAGGAGTTGAGTTGAATACCGCAGGCACAGCGAAAGCGCCAGAACTCCAAACCCTAGCGCCGGCGTCCCACCGGCAACTGGAAGCCGCAGCTTCGAATCAAACGGGGCGATCCCGCAGGCCGCACTTCTGGCCCACACCGGCACACGATCTTCTTCTGCGCGCAGCGCTACTACCCGGCCCGGAAGCAATCGCCGCATGGGAGCAGTGGCGACTTTCAGCGTCTCGCGATCCCGCGTCGCAACGTCTGCTTCCCATCCTCTATCACAACCTGCGCTCGCTCGGTGTAGCTGCGAATTCTCTCCAGGAATACCGCCGCGCCTATGATCAGGCGTGGTGTGAAAACCAGTTCATGTTTTCTCACGCGGCCGCCATCGTTCGCGGTTTGCGCGAGGCAGGCATCGAGGTATTGCTGTTGAAGGGCGCGGCTCTCGCCCTGGCCTTTTACCCGGACCCGGCGCTTCGCCCTATGTCCGATATCGACATCCTGGTGCGCCCGGAGCAGATTGCAAAAGCCACGGAAGTTTGCCGCCGCCTGGGCTGGCAGCCGATTTTCGATCCGCTCGATTTACTGCCGCTCGACCAGGGCGTGCACTTCGTCCGCGGCTCCGAATTTCAACTCGATCTGCACTGGCGCCCCTTCTGGGAGTTCCGGCGCGACGCTAGTGACGACCCTCTGTGGGTGCACGCCGTTCCCCTCACCATGGGCGCGGAAAGCACGCGCTGCCTGAACGGTACGCATCAACTGCTGCACGTATGCGTGCATGGCACGCAGCGTTGCGATGTGCCGCTCATCCGCTGGGTGGCCGATGCGATGGCCGTGCTGCGTTCGCCGCGCCAAACCGTGGACTGGGACGAACTGACCGAGCAGACCGCAAGACGGCGCTATACCCGCCACATGCTGGACACGTTGAGCTATCTTCAGCAACGCCTGGATGCTCCTATTCCTGCGGAAGCGATGGTGCGCCTCCGCAAAGCTCCAGCGACAATCTTCGACAGCCTCTACTACCGCACCCAGTCCAGCAACCATGAGGCCATCCGCTTGTTGCTGTGGTGGCAGTTGCTGGCGCCGCTGCGCTCTGACGCGAACTTAAGCTGGCGGCAGAGGGCGTCTTCCTTGCATCGCTACCTGCGAGCCAAGTGGCGGGTGCGCAATCCGTTACAGTTGCCTCTCTCGGCAGTTTCCAGAATCTTCCACAAGCTGTTCTAAACGCATCTAATAGCATGAGGCCGTTCGTCTTGTTACCAAAGTCATTTCGATACCTGCCAAAACCCTCGCCAATCAAGGCTTTTCGCATAATCTAGTGGTAATTCTGTTCCCACCGGAGCCAGCCCTACCCCCATGGAATGGCATCTAAGTTCGCTGTGGGGAGAGTTGCGCATCGTCGCGGAAATGGCGGACAGAGTAGGCGAGTTTCGCCACTTTCTCCAGCCCATATCTCTGGCCATACCCAATCGACCGCTGTGTTGACGATTTGCAGTTTCGGGCCGCGCAAGAAGAAGAGAACAAGCAAAACGCTGTTTTCTGTCTTGCTGCTGGCTGTGCTGCTATGCGCCGGCCGCACCAGCTTGCACGCGCAAGCCACTTTGCTTCTCGAAGAACCCTACAGCTACGACGGCGCTTTCGCCGGCACCGGCCATGCTGCCGTTTATCTGGCGCGCGTCTGCGCAGCTTCTCCCGTCAAGTTGCGCCGCTGCGCTCCGGGAGAGCGTGGAGCAGTCATCAGCCGCTATCACGGTATCGCCGGCTACGACTGGATGGCCATCCCGCTCATTCCTTATCTCTACGCCGTCGACCGGCCGGAAAACGTGCCGCTGTATGCTGATCCCAAGCTGGTGGCTTTTCTGCGCGAGCAATATCTGGCGCGCGTGAAGGATGATCTGCCGGAAGAGGCCGTGCTGAAAACTCCCAGCGGCCCGTGGTACGAACTGGCCGGCTCCGCTTACGACCGCACTCTCTACGGCTTCGAGATCAAGACCACTCCCGAGCAGGATGACGCCCTGATTCGCCGCTTCAACTCCTCGCCCAACCGCGAAGCCTACAATCTGCTCAAGCGGAACTGCGCCGATTTTGTCCGCCAGGTCATCAACTTTTATTATCCGAAAGCCGTGCACCGCAGCATCATTGAAGATCTCGGGGTCACCACGCCCAAGCAGACGGCCAAAACTCTGGTGGGTTCGAGCAGGCGCCATGCCGCGATGCAGCTCACCACGTTCATCATCCCGCAGGTGCCAGGGATGAAGCGCAGCCGGCCCCTGCATGGCGTGCTCGACTCCGTCCTGCTGGCCAAGAAATATATGATGCCGCTGGCCCTGCTGCACCCATTCATGGCGGGCGGCGCTGAAGTCGCTTATCTCGCGGCGTGGCGCTTCCATCCTGCCGCCGACGCGCTGGTGTTCGATCCCGCGCGCGGCCTGGGACCGCCCCTGCTAGCCGCTCAGCGGCGTGCCGACGAAGAGCGTCTGCGCAGCTTGACGCGCGAGGCAGCGGAGGACGATCCCAGCCTCCGTGAAAGCGCGAAGGAGTGGCCGCGGCTGCAAGCCAGCGCCGAGCCGGCTTTCGATCATGCGGGTGCCCCAGTGCTGCAAATACGAGACGGCGACCGGACCGTGCAAGTAGGATTATGCCGGGCTAACCTTTTGCGCACCGGCGCGCCCCCGGTACTGGTTCAGAAACTGATGCTCGCGCGCCTGCAACAGCACCTGGAGCGCAGCCGCACGACCCGCGCGTCGGAAAGCGAGGTTGCCGACGACTGGAACCTGCTGGAAAAAGCTCTGGCGCTCAAAGCCAGCCCTCCGCAACGCCAGATCGTGGCCGAAGAAATCCAGCCACGGCACAAATTCCCGACCGACCATCTCTGGCGCCACTAAAGCGGCGAGCTTGCCGAACGCTCCGCGCCCTCGGCGGCGTTCCAGCGCGCTCGGCGTTTTGAGATTTAAGCTGCCAGCACCAAGTCAGAAAGAACAGCCCCCACATGTCCCCAGGTCACAGCCGTCACCAAAGAATCCCCCGCCTGCGTTACACTAAACAACCTTGATCGAGTTTCGCTTTAATCAGTCTCACTTAAATCAGTCTCGCTTTAATCAGTCCAAGTCCTGACAGGAGGAATTTCCCATGCCCGAAGCCGCCCTCAGTGGCGCCGATTTCAAAAAGCAACTGCGTGCCGGAACCCCGAAAATGGGCCTGTTCCTGAACGCGCACAGCCCCACGGTAGCCGAACAGCTTGCCCACAGCGGCTACGACTGGCTGCTGGTCGATACGCAACATGGCCCCATGACCTACGAAAAACTTTCCGCCATGTTGAGCGGCATCGCCAACGGCGGCGCGAAGTCGCTGGTGCGCGTGGGCGGCTACGACGACCGGCCCGGCATTCAGCAAGCCCTCGACATGGGTTCCGACGGCATTCTCATCCCCTACATCAATACCGCTGAAGAAGCTCGCCAGGCGGTCAGTTGCACGAAGTATCCCACGGTAGGCACGCGCAGCGTGTACTTCCCCCAGCGCAGCATGAACAAAGCCGGCCTGCTGGGCTACGCCGGCAACTACAACAATGACGGCATCGTGGCCTTGCAGGTCGAAACCGCGAGCTGCATCGAGAACATTGCCGAAATCGCTGCCGTGCCCGGCGTGGATATTCTGTTCCTGGGGCAGAATGATCTCTGCATGTCCATGGGCCTGTACAACAAGTACGAGTTCCCCCACATGTACACCTCGCCCGAACTCGACGCCGCAACAAAAAAGCTGATCGAGCACGCCCACAAAAACAAAGTAATCCTGGGCATCTTCCTCTTCGGGACCGCCCGCGTAGGCGAATTCCTGGAGAAGGGATTC
>DATJXG010000156.1:0-32926 GCA_035500455.1 Terriglobales bacterium
CCGCGCTAGTCTGGATTATTCACTCCGCCGCGTTGCTCCAGCTTGGCTCTCGCAATGGAACAGAACCCTCCTCCACTCAGCGCAAGCCGCGAAGGATTGTGCGCCACCTGCACCCACGCCCGCCGCATCAAATCCGACAAAGGCTCCATCTTCATTCAGTGTGGACTCGCGTTTAAGGACCCCGACTTCCCCAAGTATCCCCGGCTTCCGGTGATTTCCTGTGCGGGCTACACACGTCGTGCGGATTTTGCAGAGAATTAAGACGATATCTCCTTAGAGGCCGGTTACCACAAAGAGCGCAGTTGGGTTTCTCTGTGGCTCGGTGACTCCGTGGTAGAGAAGCCAGATTAGGACACTACCTCTCCACCTGGACGATTGACTTTGCCCGAACGATGGCACAGAATTACGCCTTCTTCCCCTTCCCGTAAATTTCTGTTGACGCGGGTCGTCAACGGACACAACCGAAACCAGCCGCAGACATGCTCCCGCAGCCGAGAAAGCCGCGAGAGCGTTCTTTCGTGAGGCGGGCGGTGTCAGCTTTAGTCCGTTTCGCATCGTCCGAATCACAATGCGCCGAATCACAACGCGCGGAGGCAAGCCATGGATTTCGATGTGATCGTAATCGGCAGCGGTTTCGGCGGGGCTATCACCTCCTGCCGCCTGGCGCAGAAGAACAAGAAGGTCCTGGTTCTGGAACGCGGCAACGAGTGGACGAAAGACACCTATCCCCGCGCCGTGACCGACCAGTGGATCTGGAGCCGCCAGCATCCCGAGCAGCATCACGGCTGGACCGATCTCCGCACTTTCAAAGGCATGGCGGTGATCACCGGAGCCGGCGTAGGCGGCGGCTCTTTAATCTACGCGAACGTGTCGGCAGTCCCGCCGGAGCCGGTGTTCGCCGCCGGCTGGCCGGCGGAGATCACGTTTCAGGAGCTGGCGCCCTATTACGCCACCGTGGCCGACGTTCTCGACCTGCAGCAGGTGCCCAAGAACCAGTGGAGCCCGCGCGTGCAACTCATGCAGGATGGCGCCAATAAGCTGAATGAAGGCGCCCGCTTCCGCCTGGCCGATGTCGCCGTTTCCTTCGATCCGAACCTGCAATATGACTTCAACAATGAACCCGACATCAACAAAAGCAAGACCTTCATCAACAAGCACGGCGCCGAACAGGGCTACTGCGCCCAGCTTGGCGAGTGCGACATCGGCTGCCGCGTTTACGCGAAGAATACGCTCGACAAGAATTACCTCTTTCTCGCCAGGAAGAACGGCGCGGAAATTCGCCCGCTCACACTGGTCACCAACATCGAGCCCATCGCCGGGGGATACCGCGTCTATCACGATGAGCTGAGCACCGGCGCGCGCGTTCCCGGATCGACCACCGCCGCCTCGGTGATCGTGGCCGCGGGCTCGCTGGGATCGACCGAACTTCTGCTGCGCTGCCGCGACGTCACCCGCACCCTGCCAAATCTGAGCCAGTTCCTGGGAAAAAACTGGAGCAGCAACGGCGACTTCCTCACTCCCGCGTTTTATCTGCACAAAGATGTATGGCCCGACCGCGGTGTCGCCATCGGCTCGGTCATCGACTACCTCGATGGCAGCGACAACGGGAAGTCTTTCTGGATTCAGGACGGCGTCATTCCCAACGTGATGAACAAATATTTCGAGGCGGTGATGCAGCGGGTGCGCAGCAAGCCCAGCGATTCACACCTGCTCGACCAGTTCAATATGCAGTCGCTGGTGCAGCACATGACGCTGCTCTCCGCCAACCTGGATGTCTTCAAGCAGATCATGCCCTGGTTCGCGCAGGGAGTCGATGCCGGCAACGGCGAACTCTTTCTCTCCGACGGCGACCTCGACATGAACTGGGACCTGCAACAGTCGCTGCCGATGTTCGAGACCATCATGCACAAGCACGAAGATCTCGCTCACGCCACCGGAGGGCATCCGTTTCCTCTGCCCACGTGGGCCTTCAACCACGAACTGGTCACGCCGCACCCGCTCGGCGGCTGCAATATGGGCCCTTCGGCGGCGCAGGGGGTCGTGGATCACAAAGGAAAGGTTTTCGGCTACGACAATCTATACGTCGCCGATGGCGCGATTGTGCCCCGGGCTCTGGGAGTAAATCCATCGCGGACGATCGGCGCGTTAGCAGAAAGGATCGCCGCACTGATCGTTTGAGGGGTGCTATCCGTATTTGTCATTCCGAGCGAAGCGAGGAATCTGCATTCGCGTGCGGAGGCAGGAATGCAGAAGGCCGAGTCCACGGTTCGGAGACCAAACCCCTAAACGCAGAGTACGGAGAGAACCGCCGCCGAGGCCTTCACTCCGGCTTAATGATCATCACTTCCGTCGATTTGATCAACGCCGCGGCAATATCGCCGCGCTTCAGCCGCATCTCGCGCACCGCATCCGACGTAATGATGGAGTTGATGTGCTGGTTGCCGATCGAAATCGTGACTTGCGCCATCAGCCCTTCGATCTTCACCTCAGTGATCCGGCCGATGAGCTGATTGCGCCCGCTGATCTTGCGAAAGTATCCACGCCGTTCTGTAAGCGGGCCTTTTTGCGCCCGTCGAGGGAGCAGCCGGTCGATCTCCGGTTCGGGAACGCGGTGGTGGCCGCCCGGAGTCGTAACGGTACGCAGCTTGCCTTTGTAAATCCACTGCTTGAGCGCGGTGTAGCTGACGCCCAGAATCTGCGCCGCCTGGCGCGGTGTGAACAGCTTTTGGTTTCGGTTGGGCATGGGTGACCAGGCTGAAGCCCGGCGCAGTCAGAAGGGTAGCACCCAGCCCCTAGTGGGGTGAAGACATTCGCCCCAAGCTGATGCAATCCAGCAGAATCTCTGCGTCCTCTGCGGTTCCCTCAGCTTAACGCGGCAGGAACGACTCGCTATGAATCACAAACTCCGGATAGGCATCCGCCCCCAGCTCGTGCAGGTCCATGCCCTCCTGCTCTCCCGCCGGCGAGACGCGCAGCGGATAAAAGCGGTTCATGAGCCAGTGCAGACCATAGCTTAGCGGCAGCACAAAGCCAAGGAGCGTGGCCACGCCCACAATCTGTGCCAGCCATTGCCACGCGCTGCTTCCAGCTTGCGCGTCCGGCAAACGCGCCAGCATTCCCGCCGCCAGCAATCCCCAGATTCCTGCCACGCCGTGGACGGAAATTCCGCCGCTGGGGTCGTCCACGCCCAGGTGAAACTCGAGCCACTCAATTGAGAGCGGAACCAGCGCTCCGGCAGCCAGGCCGATTGCGGCGGCTGCCGCGGGCGCCAGGAAGGGAGCGGCCGCACTGCTGGCGACCAGCCCGCCGATCCAGGCATTGGCGCTCAGCGAGGCGTCGGGCCGGCCAAAGCGAGCGCCAGTGATGAAGACCGCCATCACCAGCGCCGCCGCAGCGCTGAGAGTCGTATTTAAGACGACCAACGGCAAGCGCCCCAGATCGGCTCCTCCCAGCAGCACTGCGCCGGCGCAATTCAATCCCAGCCATCCGACCCAGGAGAGAAAACATCCCAGCAATATCAAAACCGCGTTGTGCGCGGGAATCGCCGAGGGCAAACCGCTCGCCGTGTATTTGCCTGGGCGCGCGCCCGCTACCCAGACGACGGTCAGCGCAGCCAAACCACCCACGGCGTGAATGCAGCCCGCTCCGCCGGTATCGAGGAAGCCGCGTCCCAGGTGATAGTTCATCCCCAGTTGCGCCAGCCAGCCTCCGCCCCAGACCCAATGAGCGAACAGCGGATACGTGAGTCCCGCCAGAAAGACAGTGGAGATGCGCGCTGCCCGCAGCCGGTAACGCTCGTTCGCCGATCCAATGGGAACGAGCGCAGCAATGCCCACGCTGAACATCTGCAGCGCGGCGATTAAGATGGGCGGCGATCCATCCAGCGGCAGGCCGCGAAAAAAGAAACGTTCGCCGCCGATCCAACTCCAGGGCTTTCCGCCAATCATAACTACGTGCGCCCCTCGGCCGGCGATGCCTTGGAAGGCAAATCCGCAAATGAAATAGACCAGCGCTGCTACAGACACTACCGACAACGAAACCAGCATGGCGTGCGCGGCGCTGCGCGCGCGCCCCATGCCGGCGTTCATGATTGCCAGCCCCGCCGCGGCGAGCGGAACCAGCAGCACCAGGAACACGCAAAGCGCGGCAGCCGGTGACTCCGCAGCGGGAAGGGAAGCGGGCATCATCGGAGTGCGCCTCGCCGCTGTCTTGACGGCATATGCGAGCGCACCAGCAGAACCAGCCCCAGAATCTCCACGCCGGTTCCCGCAAGGACGAATGCCGCCAGCACACTTGCGCGCCCCAGCAGCGGCAGCGCCGCCAGCACCAGTCCCCAACCCGAGAGTATTAGAAGCAGTCCCGCAAGTTTCATCGGAACACAGCCACCGCAAGCGCAGGCTCCGCCTGAGCATATCTCAACCTGCGCTGGTTGGTGATTCTAGCGTAAGCCCCCGACGCAGCCCACGTTTGAATCACTGATCCTGCCGATAAGAAATATGAATTTTACACAGAGCGTTTCGCGGGCAATGATTGCAGCGGGCAATGATTGCAATAGGCGGCGCCCAACGCCTGCGCGCCGGCGGAGACCAATGTTCGCGAGCCATCGTGGAACTCTCTATAGTAGCTTGAGTAGTGCGGCCGGAATTTCCATCCTGCCGCACGACGCCATGCTCGACCTGGAATTTGCGGAGTTCTCCGATCGCGGCCGGATTCGCGAGCACAATGAAGATTTCCTTGGGCACGCGGTCCCCAACTCGTCGGCCGATGTGCGCGGCCGTGGCTGGCTGTTTGCGCTGGCCGATGGCGTGGGAGGCCAGGAACGTGGCGAAGTAGCCTCGCGGCTCGCGGTGGAGTCGGTCGTCGCCGGCTTTCAGCGTGCTCCCGCCGGTGAAGCGCACGCAACCTTGCTTCAGCGCCTGATCCACGACGCCAACCTGCGCGTGCACGAAGCCGGCATGGCAAGCCAGGCCACCAACACCATGATGGCGACCACGCTCGTCGTCTGCGCCTTGCGCAACGATCGCGCGGTCGTCGCCCATGTCGGCGATTCCCGGTGCTACCTCGTCCGCCACGGGAGCGCCACTCTGCTCACGCGTGACCACACCGTCGCCAACGACCACATTCGCCTGGGATTGCTTTCGCCCGCGGAAGCGGCCCACGCCGAAACCCGCCACCTTCTCACCCGCTCCCTCGGAGGGAATCTGGTGGTGAACCCCGATATCAAGGAGCACCAGCTCATTCCCGGAGACGTCCTCGTTCTCTGTTGCGACGGCCTCTACGGCTCGCTCACAGAAACTGATATTGCTTCCCTGGCAAGCCGCGGCGCCGAACTCGAAGGCGCCGCCCGCAGCCTGGTCGCCGTGGCCAACCAGCGGGACGGCGCCGACAACATCAGCGTGCAACTCATTCGCATCCGCAGCGTGGAGAGGGTCGGCATGTACCGCGGCCGGCCTTACAAGCTGCGTTGATCTTGTAATCCGTTTTCTTCAGATGATCGCCTCTTCCCGCTTGTCGTTCCTCATTCTTTCCGCTTGTCATTCCGAGCGAAGCGAGGAATCTCAGACGCCACCGGCCTCGATAGAGTCCGAGATTCCTCGCTTCGCTCGGAATGACAAGTGGTAGGCGATTCCGACCGGACAGGCATCGCCGCCAACAGGTTTTATGCATTCTTTATGTTTCAGCGCCGATATTCTGGCATCATGGTTCGGATGTTGGCGGCCTCCGCAAACTGGCCCGCTCTGAACTCCAGCCCGCGCCCACGATGAACTCACTCCAAACCGGCGATCAACTCGACCATTACCGCATCGAGGCGCTGATCGCGCGCAGCGGGATGGCGTCCATCTTTCGCGCCACCGACATCCGCACCGGCACGCCGGTCGCGATAAAAATCCCACATCCCGAGATGGAAAGCGATCCGGTTCTGTTCGATCGTTTCCACCGCGAAGCCGACATCGGCCAGAAGATGGACCACCCCGGTGTCATGAAGGTCTATCCCAACGGCGACCGCACCCGCGTCTACCTGGTGATGGAATGGGCCGAGGGCAAGCTGCTGCGGCAGATTTTGAACGAAGAGAAGAAACTGCCGCAGGAACGGGCGGTGAAAATCACTATCGGCATCTGCCACGCTCTGGAGTACATCCACAGCCACGGCGTCGTGCACCGCGACCTGAAGCCCGAGAACATCATGGTCGATAACGCCGACAACGTGAAGCTCATCGATTTCGGAATCGCCAGCCAGAGCGGTTCCCGGCGCCTTACCTTCGCCAAGCTGTCGCAGGTCATGGGCACACCCGACTACATCGCTCCGGAACAAGTGAAGGGAAAGCGCGGCGACGCCCGCAGTGACATTTACGCCCTGGGCGCCATGCTCTACGAGATGGTCACCGGCAGAGTGCCCTTCACCGGCCCCAATGCCTTCGCCATCATGAATGACCGCCTGCTCAACAATCCGGTGCCGCCGCGCGAACTCGACCCGGGCATTTCCCCGCAACTGCAGGAAGTGATCTATCGGGCGCTGGAGCGCGATCCCGGGAACCGCTATCCCAACGCCCACGAGTTTGCCCAGGACCTTTTACATCTCGACCAGGTCGGCGTTGCCGAGCGGCCCGAACTCGAAAACTGGCGCCGCCGCCGTTCCCCCTTGCTGCGGCGGGTTCTCTTCTATATTCTGCTGGCGCTCATACCTCTGGTCGTTTTTGGACTCCTTATTTATGTGGCGCGTCACACGTAGGTAATCGCAAACGCCATTCACGCGCCAACATAACGGTGGCAATATGACGGGGGTAGCATGACGGGGGCAAAATGACGGGGGCAATATGACGAAGATTGAAGCCATCATTCAGCCGGTTCGTCTCGATGCGGTCAAGGAAGCTCTGCAGGAGATCGGCATCGAAGGCCTCACCGTTTCCGAAGTGCGCGGCCACGGCCGGCAGAAAGGCCATACCGAGCACTACCGTGGACGTGAATACACCGTGGATTTGCTGCCCAAGATCAAAATCGAAATGGTGCTGGACGATAAGCGGGTGGATGAGGCGGTCGCGGCCGTGTTGAAGGCCGCTGCCACAGGAAAAATCGGCGACGGGAAAATTTTCCTCTACAAAGTCGAAGAGGCCATTCGCATCCGCAACCAGGACCGCGGCGTAGCCGCCCTGTAGCCTCATAAGGGGGTGCGTGAGAACTCGGTACCGACGTGCCTGCTCGCTCGTTCTTCTTGCGCCAGCCTCACAGGTCAAGCCGATTCGACGCAGCTACTCGACCGTACCAAAGACCCGAATCCTTTATCGTGCGCTTCTGGTTGCGAAAGTCCGTATAGATCAACCCATAACGCTCGGTATAACCCTCCGCCCATTGGAAATTGTCGAGAAGGGTCCAGGCATGAAAGGCGCGGACCCGGGCTCCATCGGCGATCGCGCGCGCCAGTTCCGCGAGCGTTTCGCGGTACCACTGGATGCGACGGCCGTCCGGTATGCGGCCGTTTTCTTCTTCATCGGGTCCATCGAGATACCCGCAGCCGCTCTCGGTAATTTCGATGATCGGGTGGTCGTACTCCTTTGAAATCTGGGTGACCAGATCGTACATGCCACGTGGCCATACTTCGAGGCCGGCGTCGGTAAGCGGACCCTCAGTGGGCATGGCGGCACGGAAGCGCGTGTAGGGATCGCGTCCACCCGGCGAATTGTTCTCAATCTCAGTGCCGCTAAATTTCCCGCCGCCGAGAAATTGCTCCTTGCTCGCATCCGAGACGATGCGGCGCGTGTAGTAATGAAAACCCACCCAGTCCAGCGGCGCAAGCAGGAGCTTTTCGTCGCCGGGTTTAAAGCCCATCAGATCATACGGCGGCTCTCCCACGAAAGCCTTCGGATAGCGGCCATGCATCGCCGCCTCCAGAAAAAAGACATTGTTCATCGCATGGTAGCGGGCAGCAGCTGCGCGATCGTCGTCTGAGTCCGTCTTCGGATATGCTGGAGCCATTTCATACGCGCTCCCGAAGCTTGCCTTGGGAGATGCCGCTTTCACTGCGCGGTGCGCGCCTGCCTGCGCGAGAGCGAGCGTATGCGCCGCTTTCAGAAAATCATTGAAGCTGGTGCGGCAAGGCGGAAAGGCGCCTGCAGCATAGCCCATGAAGGCGATAGCCCAGGGCATGTTGAAGGGCGCCCACACCGTGATCCGATCACCGAGATGCTTGGCGAGAATGCCGGCATAGTCTGCGAAATAGCCGGCCAGATCCCGGTTTGGCCAGCCACCGCGATCCTCGAGTGCCTGGGGAAGGTCCCAGTGATACATGGTGCACCAGGGCCGGATGCCGGCCTCCAGCAAAGCGTCGACGAAGCGGCTGTAGTGGTCCACTCCCTTCATGTTCGGGGCTCCGGTGCCTGAAGGCTGAATGCGCGGCCAGGAGATGGAGAAACGCTGGCTCTTCTGGTTGAGGCTCTTTGCCAGTGCGATGTCCTGCTTGTAAAGGTGATATTCATCGCAGGCAACATCGCCAGTCACACCGCCCCTCACCTTCCCAGGTGTGTGAGTGAATCTGTCCCATATGGATTCACCCTTGCCGTCCTCATTCCATGCGCCTTCCACCTGGTATGAGGCCGTGGCCGTCCCCCAAAGAAATCCTTTCGGAAAACGCGCCGTTTGTATCGAGGCTTCGGGCACGGAACCGGGAATCTGATCTGTCGGGGGAGGCGCCGTAGCATAGCTAGACGGGCGATAGAGCATGGCGCCTGCTGCTGCGGCCAGGGAACGACTCACGAACTGGCGACGATCCATGGATGAGCCCTCTGGTACGAGGTTACCGCAGACTCGTGCTCTACCCTTCGCAATTCAGCTTCAACCACGCCAGCAAAGGTAGCGCCGGCGTCCCGCCGGCAACCTCGCTCGGGAACTGACCTCTATCGAAACAAAGCTGTGTCTCGCAAACATTCGGCGTTGCTCGAGCCTCATAGCGCATAAGCCTGACATCCAGTTGCTGATTGAACCTATAGACCTCCAGATGGCCCGTGAGACGCCGCCGTTAGCCCCCGGCTGCTAAAATGTTCTTAAGTGCTTTTCTCCTACTCACAGCTTCCACAAATTCCGCCGCGCATCTCATTGCCGGAGACGATACTTTCCCTTGCCAGTCACTAGACGCACCTTCCTGCGCGCGGGCGCGGTCGCCGCTGGCGGGGTTCTCTTCGTGGGCGCCGATGGTTTTGCCTGGGAACCCAATCATCCCCGGCTGGTGGAAGTGGAGATTCGGCTGAAGCGGCTGCCTCCTGCCTGGGCAGGACTGCGGATCGTGCAGATGAGCGATTTCCACTACGATCCACACTTTTCGGTCATTCCTCTCCGGCATTCCATCGGAATCGTCAACAATTTGCGCCCCGATCTGATCGTGCTGACTGGCGATTTCGTCACCGCGCCCGCGCTCCTGGATAACCGCTCGCAACTGGAGAAAGCTGCCAGGGACGCGGAACCCTGCGCCGCCATTCTCTCCGGCCTGCACGCCCGCCTGGGAATCTTTGCCGCGCTGGGCAATCACGACGGAGGAACCGACAGCGTGATCGTCACCGCCAGCCTCGCGCAACACGGCTTCACCGTCCTGCAAAACCGTTCGTTTCCACTGGAGCAGAATGGGGCCCGTCTCTGGCTGGCTGGAATCGACGATGTGCTCCAGGGCCAGCCCGACCTAGACCTCACGCTGCACGGAATTCCGCAGGATGAGCCGATCGTGCTTTTGGCTCATGAGCCGGATATCGCGGTCGAAGTTGCAAGGCACCCGGTCGATCTCCAATTATCCGGGCACTCTCACGGCGGGCAGGTTTGGGTGCCGCTGCTCGGAGCCCCTTGGCTGCCGCCCCTGGGGCGCAAGTTCCCGCACGGCATGTACCATGTCCGCGATCTGACGCTCTATACCAACGTGGGCCTGGGGACGGTTCGAATTCCGGTGCGGCTGAACTGTCCGCCGGAGATTACCCTCATCACGCTGCAGCCGGGAACATAGCTCCTTAAATCTTTCGCCAAATCTCAAACGACTGAGAAGGCGGAAAGACATGCCCGGGCAGAATGATTCGCGAATGAATGAGGTAACGGTTGGACAGAATCCTCAGCGGCCGAAGCCTGCCGCGGCGCGGACTTCACTTTCGATCCCAGGCTCGGGCTGCGATGCGCTGAAATATTCCACCGCTCGCTTCTGGCCCTCCAAAATTTGTTCCGGAGTCAACGAATCCGCCAGCCGTTGCCGGGCGGCGGTTATGGTCTCCGCCCGCTGCCGCGAGTTCCTCTCCGCCAGCAAATACCAGGCGTAAGCCGACACCAGATCCTGCTCAACCCCGTTCCCCTGGGAATACATCAACGCCAGAGCCGCCTGCGCGCTGGTCGAGCCTCGTTCGGCGGCACGCTTGCAGTCGGCGAAATTCATGAGCGGGGAAGATGGATCCACTCCCCCCAACCCTTCACCGCCGACTTGTGCGGAAGCTCCCCGTTCCAGGGCCACCGACATCAGCTCCAGCCGGCTCGATACTCCCAGCTTCTCAAACACGCGGAAAAGATAATTCTTGATGGTGTGCTGGCTCAAATGCAGGCGCTCCGCGATCTCGCGGTTGGTTAACCCTTCGACAATGCAACCCACCACATCCAGTTCCCGTTTGGAAAGTGACTGCAACCGCGTGCTGGCCGCGGTGCGCGCCGCCGGCGAAGCCGCCAGCGCCTCTACCGCAAATCCAAGCTGCTCGCTGCTGGCCCACACCTGTCCCTCATAGACGCGGCGCACGCATTTACTCAAAGTCTCCGGCGATTCATGGCGGCTGAACAAACCGCGCGCCCCCGTACGAAACGCTTCCAGTACCACTTCGCGGCGGGAAGAATCCAGCAGGACGATGATCCGCAACTCTGGGCGCAGGCCGTGCAGCTGGCGCAGCAGCTCCAAGCCCCGGCCGGGATCGTCATCCAGATTCGAACCGATCACCGCTACGTCGATCTTCTGGCTCCCGGCTGCGGACAGCAGATCGTCGCCATGCGAAACCGAACCCACTACTTCCAGGCGCCGGTCGCGCCGCAATGCGTCGGCCAATAACTGTGTATGGATCCGGGTGTTGTCGGCCACCAGCACGCGGATCGCTGGTTCTCCCGGAATTGGCGCCAGGCGCATACCACTCCGATGCCTCCGAGGTCCACCGCGTCACCACACAAGCGAACCAGAAACATATCCTTTTTGGGGGAGCACGGCCCAATTGGAGGGATACCGGCGCTTCATCGCATAGGAAAAAGGGAGGATGAGGCACCTTGAACCCTCACTTTGACCTTGTAGGGCATTGAGATAGGACTGGCTGGACGTCGGAAATGTTGCAAGGCATTGCAACCTTGAAGACGGTTGCAAATGTGGGCGGGATGGTTCAGGTGCGGTATCCAATTTAGTTATCAGAGGATAAATTCGTTAGTGGTTGAAAATGGACGACGAACTCTCTCAACACGCTCAGGGACAATACAATAGCAAGTCTGGTTGATATTAACCGAGTGGTAAATTCTGATCTGACTTGGCCGCCGATTTTTTCGCGAATGACTGGCCGACTACATACTTTCTACCCTAGTCTTAAGTTTACATTGTAAGTCACTGTTGCTTAATACCTTTAGGTAACTACTTTCGTGAGATTGACTACCTCTTGCAAGGCCTTGCAACTGGTAGTAACCTGTGATTAGGTCAGCGCGGGCGAATAGACGCCACTTTCCTCCCCTTAGGCCCGCTACTCCCAAGTCGTATGTTCCCAATCGGGACAAAGCTGTGGATGTGACTCAGAGGGCGAAGCTGTGCCCGTTTTTCGCCCCTTCGCCTGACTCCTGGCTTTCCCGCATTCTCGTCCTTTCCCCCGAAACCATCGGCCCGCCATAGTCGCCACCCCGTATTTCTCGTGCACCAGATCTTCAACTCCAATTCGCACGCAGACAGCGGGACGCCCCGGGTGCCTCGCCTGCTCCTGGTGAGCCGCCAACCCTCTGCCCTGGGGCACCTCTGGTCCGCGGCGGATGCCGCCTGCTGGGAATTTGAAATCGCCGGCAGCGGCTGCGAAGCCCTGGAGTGTGTGCATGCGGCGAGCCCCGACCTAGTCTTGCCCGACTTGGTTTTGCTCGACCTGGCTGCCGGCGGCGACGACAGCCTCTACGCCCTGCGCTGGTTGCGCCGGGTGCGGCCCGATCTGCCGGTGGTGCTGCTGGCCGCGCAGGAAAATGCCGCGCAGCGCATGGAAGCCCTGCGCCTGGGAGCGCAGGAATATCTGGTGGGGCCGGTCGATGCTGACCGCCTGCGCGCCCTGGTCGAGGAGAGCACGGGGCGCAATCGCACGTTTGACTCTTCTGCCTACGATGAAGCGAATGAAAGCAAGCAGCCCGACCATTCTTCCACGCCTGCGGAGACCCGTCCGCCGGCTGCAACTCCGGCCGAGAAGGGGCCGGGTTCGTTCTTTCTCGCCGCCGGGCCGTTCGCCGACAAACTGCGCGCTCAGGCAAAGTTGCTGGCCGAGGTGGACGTGCCCGTCCTCCTCTTGGGGGAGAGCGGCAGCGGCAAGGAGGGCGCCGCCCGCCTGATTCATTCCCTCTCGGCCCGCGCCGCTTTCGGTTTTTACCACGTCCATTGTGCGGCCCTGGGTGGAGATCTTTTGGAACGCGACTTGCTTGGATACGAGGCGGGCGCGTTTCCCGGGGCGCTGCGCAGCAAGCCGGGGAAGCTGGAACTGGCAGAGAAAGGCACGATTTTGCTGGACGATATCAGCGAGACCCCGCTCCACCTGCAGGCCAAACTGCTCCACCTTTTGCAGGAACGGGAATTTTTCCGCCTGGGAGGGGAATCGGGGCGGGAGGCCAATGTCCGCATCATGGCCGCCACCAGCGCCAACCTGGAGCAGGCTCTGGCCGGCAAACGCCTGCGCGAGGATTTGTATTATCGCCTGAGCGCCTTCACCGTCCATGTGCCGCCCCTGCGCCAGCGCCGGGGAGAGATTCCGCAGCTGCTGCAGTGCTTCATGCGCGAACTGGCGCGGCAATATGGCCTGCCGCCGCGCTCCATCCCGCCTGCGCTGCTCGAAGCCTGCCTCGCCTACTCCTGGCCGGGCAACTTGCGCGAGCTGGAGGGTGTGGTCAAGCGCTATCTGGTGCTGGGGGATGAAGAGTTGATCCGCGGTGATCTGCGCCGCCGCGAAGCGGCGGTTGTGGCCATCGCCGCAACGCATGAGCGGCGAAGCCAATCCAGTTTGCCGGCTGACCGCGCCCAAGCAGAGCAAGAACACGAAGAACACGAAGAACAAGAAGGCCAGGAAGAACAGGAAGAACCAAGCCCGGTGCGCAACCGGGAAGATTCCGCGCGCTTGCGGGAACCGGACGCCGCGGGCCCCCGAGCCGTCAGCCCGATTTCTGTCCATGCGAAAGCCGGCAGTGCGAATCGCGGCAGTGCGAATCGTGTTAGTGCGAATCGTGGCGGTGCAAATCAAGACGCGCGTTTTTCGCCCGAGGCGATCCTCCCCGCCGGATTGCGTTCACTGGTGGAAAGCGTGAAGGGCGAGGCGGAGAAGCGGGCCATCAGCGCCGCGCTCGAGCGCACCCGCTGGAACCGCAAAGCGGCGGCGCGCCTGCTCGGCGTCAGCTATCGCACTTTGCTGTACAAGATCCAGCAGTACCGGATGACGCCGCCTGAGATCTTTCCTCAGCCTTTGCCTTCTGCGCCATGCGGCGGCGAGATCGCTAGGGGGCGGGAAAACAATGGCCGCGAGATTTCAGGCAATGAGGGCGATTGAGCAACGGCGATGGAGATTGAAGAAGAGCAGCCACTGGACCGGGAGGGAAAGACGAAACTCAGCATGCGAAATGTGATTCAGCGAAGCGATGGCTGCCAGGGCGCCAATGCTGCAAAGCTTTGGTCGGACAGAAGCAGACGGTGCCCGCGTCTGCGTTGGATCGGCGCATGCGTGCTGCTGTGGCTGGTGCCGCTCTGGTGCCTGGGGCAGAATTCCGGCGGCGGTACGGCAGCTTCCGACGGAAGTTCGGGCAACCCGGCGTCAAGCACCGCGGCTCCCGACCAGCAGAGTACGGAAGCCAAGCCGGGTACAGAAGCCAAGCCGGCGGCGCAGGCGGGAGACGATACCTACATCATCGGGCCCGACGATCTGCTGGCCATCAACGTGTGGAAGGAGCCGGAAATTTCCCGCTCGCTTCCAGTGCGCTCCGACGGCCGCATCTCTCTGCCCCTGATTGGCGAGGTGCAGGCGGCGGGCGAGACCCCGCGCCAGCTCAAGGAGGCCATCGCCAAAAAGCTGCAAAGCTACATCTCCGAGCCTGATGTAGCGGTGATCGTGCAGGAGATCCGCAGCCACCGCTTCAACGTGCTGGGGCAGGTGAACCATCCCGGAGCTTTTCTGCTCACCAGCACCACCACCGTGCTCGATGCCATCGCGGTGGCCGGCGGTTTCAAGGACTTTGCCAAGCAGAAGTCGATTTACGTGTTGCGCCAGAACGCCGATGGAACCCAGTCTCGGTTGCCCTTTAACTACAAGGATGTAGTGAAGGGCAAAAACATCGAGCAGAACGTCAAGCTGCAGCCGCGGGATACGGTTGTGGTTCCCTGAGCGGCGCGCGCTCGCTGTAAGGAAACGCGGTTAAGAAATACGGCTAAGAAATGAAGAATACGGGAGACGGAAAAAGGAAAGGGAAAAAGGAAAGGGAAAAGAGGAAGATGACGAGATCGATTCTGGCCGGGTTGCTTCTGACGGCATGCTGCGCCTGGGGACAAGCCCAGTCCACGCCGGCTCAGACCCCTGCCGCCCAGGAGCGGGCCCAGGAACCGGCCGCAGCGGCGCCGCGCGCAAACCCCCAGGCGGAAACCGACGGGTCCGCGCCGGCACCCGTTCCTGTACTGCTCGATGGCACGGTCACATCGCTCGCCCTGAGTTCAGAGCTGGAGCGCACCAACTACTGGAGCGCGGGGGTGGCGGTGGGGGCAACCTACGACGACAACATCTATTCCTCAAACTCAGGTTCCACCGGAGGCGCCAGCATTTCGCTGATGCCGTTCATCTCGATTGACCAGTCGCGCGCCCGCATGCACGCCAACCTGAGTTATGCCGCCGGCTTTGTCGCCAACCAGCACGTCGAGCCGCAGACCTCGGCCGCCAACAACCTGGGGGCGGAGATCGATTACCGCCTCAGCCCGCACGTAAATCTGCGGGTGCAGGACCACCTCTCCATCAGCACCAACTTCTATGACCAGCTGGTGCTCGAACCCGCAACCACCGGGACCCTGCAGCAGCCCAACCAGTCGGTGATCACCCCCCTGGCCGAGCGCATCAGCAATCTGGCCAACGGGGAGATCACCTACCAGTTCTCGCCGGGCGATATGGTGGGGGCCAGCGCCAGTTTCTACAATCTGAGCTTTCGCGACGTCCCGGCGGGAAGCGCGCTTGACCTGCTGGACACGCAGACGCAAAAGGTGAGCCTGTTTTACAGCCACCGGGTTACACCGCGCAACTGGGCGGGAGTGACCTACTCGCTTGCGCACCTCAGCTTTGATCCGGCGGTGCAGGACGCTTTCAGCAACAGCATCCTGTTGTTTGACACCATGTATCTCAGCCCCAAGCTGACGCTGTCGGTTTATGCCGGGCCGGAATTTTCCCGGGTGGATAGCAACGTGGTCACCTTCCCGCCCGGCGTGGTGCCGCCGGTGCCGACCATTTTTCTGGTCTCAGCTCCGGCTAGCGAGCGGCGCACCCTGCTGGCCGGCGGGGTGAACGTCTCATGGAAGGACGAGAGAAACAGCGTGCAGGCGGGGGCCTCGCGGCAAGTGAACGACGGCGGCGGGATACTGGGAGCGGTGGAACTGAACACGGTGGATCTCGCCTGGCGGCGGCGCATGTCGCAGTTCACTACACTGGGCGCGGCCGCGGTCTTCGGAGACAACACCGCGCTGGGGGCGCTGGTGGGCGGCTCGGCGCAGCTGCAGGCAGCCGCGGGCAGTGTGGATATTGAACAGCAGCTGCGGCACAGTCTTGTGTTAACCTTGGGATACGCCCGCGATTATCAGCGGGAATCCGGCATCATCTCTCCCCCAGCGGATGTGAATCACAATCGAGGATGGATATCCCTGAGCTACAGCTTCACCCGGCCCCTGGGCCAGTAAGCGAATACCATGCCTTTCGATGAAGAAGCGCGACGCACAAGCGAGCAGAAAAGCGGAACCAAGCAAGAAAGCAGGAGCAAGCAAGAAAGCAGAGCCAAGCAGGAAAGCAGAAGCAAGCACCAGCCCGCTGAAGGCTGAGAGCTGATGGCTGATAGCTGAAAACCTGAGAGCTGGAATCATGGCCGCAGAATTCGAAGATCGTCCCGGCGAAAAACCCGACTGGCCGCGTCACTGGGCGCTGCTGCGCCGCCACTTCTGGCACCTGGCGGTGCCCTTTTTCGGAGTGTGGTTCCTGCTGTGGTGCGTCAGCTGGATGCTGCCCTCGCTCTACCGTTCGAGCACGCTCATTCTGGTCGAGCAGCCGACGGTGTCGCAGCAATATGTAGTGTCGAACGTGGCCAGCGACCTGCAGGAGCGCCTGGAGAGCATCAAGCAGCAGATCCTCAGCCGCACCCTGCTGCTGCGCATCATCGACAAGCTGAATCTGTATCCCTCCGAACGCGCCCGCCTGACCCCCGACGATCTGGTCGAGCGCATGCGCAAGAACATCGACATCGATCTCACCCGCTCCGCCGAGCGCGATCAACTGACCGCTTTCAACATCAGCTTCTCCGCCGACAATCCTTATGTCGCCCAGCAGGTGACCACCGAGCTGACCAATCTGCTGATCACGGAAAACCTGGAGGTGCGGCAGGAGCAGTCGCAGAGCACCACCGACTTTCTGGAGACCCAGCTCAATTCCGCCCGCCAGAGCCTGGCGGCGCAGGAGGCTCGGGTGCGCGAGTTTAAGGACAAGCACCTGGGCGACCTGCCGGGGCAGCTGCAGAGCAATATCCAGATCCTGAGCGGGCTGCAGAACCAGCTGCAGGCCGAGCAGGACGCGCTCGGCCGGGCCAAGCAGCAGAATACATATCTGGAGTCGCTGCTGGGGCAGTTCCGCAGCGGCAAGGGCGGAGGCAGCGCCGCCACCCTGGCTACGCTCGATCAGGAACTGGACAAGCTGCGCAGCGATCTGGCCGATCTGAGTTCGCGCTATACCGACCAGCATCCCGATGTGCGCAAGGTGAAAGAGCAGATCGCCCGCACTCAGAAGATGCGCGACCAGCTGGCCGCGCAGTTGCGCGCGGGAGCGAAGAACAGGACGGCGGACGCGGACGGCGAAAACGACTACGCCGCCGGCAAGGCCCTGCCTCCGCAGATGGAGGTGGAGAGCCAGCTGAAGGGCAATCAGATGGAGATCGCCAACCGCCAGAAGTCGATCGCTGGACTGCAGGCGCAAATCGAGGACTACCAGTCGCGGCTGAACCGCACTCCGGTGCGGGAGCAGGAACTGGCCGACATCACCCGCGACTACGATCAGTCGCGCATGTACTATGAGTCGCTGCTGGCTAAGAAGAACCAGTCGGAGCTGGCCACCAATCTGGAGAAAGAGCAGCAGGGAGAGCACTTCCGCATGGTCGATCCGCCCAGCCTGCCGGACAAACCCGTATCGCCCTACCGCTTCAAGCTGACCTGCGTGGGGCTGCTGCTGGGGCTGATGGCGGCGGTGGGGGTGACGGCGGGGGCGGAGATGCTCGATGACCGCATTTACGATGAGCGGGATTTTAAAAAGCTGTTGCCCCGCGAGCTGACGGTGGAGATTCCCCCGTTGCAGTCGCGGGAAGAAGAGCTGCGGCAGCAGCGCCAGCGCCGCCACGCCTGGAGCTGGGCGGGAGTGATGGCATTTCTGGTGGTGGCGGGCATGGCGGCCAGCTATATTCGCGGCTAGGGATCATGTACAAGAACTTTTACAATTTGAAACGCAATCCCTTCGAGATCACTCCCGATCCCTCGTTCCTGTTCCCCACCCGGCGCCACAACGAGGCCCTGGCGGCGCTCTATTACGGCGTGCGCCGGCACAAGGGGTTCGTGGTGCTCACCGGCGAAGTGGGCACGGGCAAGACCCTGCTGGTGCGCTGCCTGCTGCAGCTGCTGAACCGCAAGGACGTGGCGTATGCGTACGTGTTCAACAGCCGGCTGAATCCGGTGGAGTTTCTGCAGTACATCGCCGGCGATTTCGGATTGAATGTGACCGGCAAAAACAAGAGCGAGCTGCTGCTGGAGTTGAGCGGGTTCCTCATTTCTCGCCACCGCCAGAAGCAGACCACGGTACTGGTGGTCGATGAAGCCCATCATCTGGAAGTGGAAGTGCTGGAGGAAATCCGGCTGCTCACCAATCTGGAGACGGCGGAAGAAAAGCTGCTGCAGATCCTGCTGGTGGGACAGCCGGAGCTGGACGAAAAGCTGGATTCGGTGGAGCTGCGGCAGTTGAAGCAACGGATTTCTTTACGCTCGCGCCTGGAGCCCTTGAGCCTGGAAGAGACCGAGGGCTACATCCAGCGCCGGCTGCAGCTGGCGGGCTCGAACGCCCAGACCGGGAATCTGTTCCCGCCCGAGACCATGGCGCGGGTGCATCGCCATTCGAGCGGCATTCCCCGGCTGATCAATACGGTTTGTGAGAACGCCTTAATTACCGGCTTCGCCCGCCAGGCGCAGAGTGTAACCCCGGACGTGATCGATGAGGTGGCAGCCGACTTCCGCCTGAGCATCACCCACATCCCCAAGGGAATCGCGGAGGAGAGCGAAGGCAGCAGCAATGAAGTGTGGCAGGCGGTGAAGACTCTGTTGCAGCTGCACGATCACCTGCAAAGCCTGAATGTCGAAGAGCGCGGCGGCGACGACGATGGTTCAATTCCCATCTCTCCCCGGAGCCAGCGCATATGAGCCGCATCTTTGAAGCGCTGCAGCGCTCTGAGCCGGGGCACCTTCCCGCCGAAGATCCGGGCATGGTGGACCAGCTGTTCCAGGCGGCGGAGCGCGATGCCAATCCCGTGCTCGCCGACCTGGATCACGCTCCCGTGTTAAAGCCCGTTCCCTGGCAGGGCAGCCGGCTGGTGGCCTTGACCGACCGGGAAAGCCTGGCGGCGGAGAAGTTCCGTTATCTGGGAGTGAAGCTGCGGCAGCAGCAGCAGCAGCGGGCCCTGAAGCGGCTTCTGATTACCAGCAGCCTGCCGGAAGAGGGCAAGAGCATGGTTGCGGCCAACCTGGCGGCGACGCTGGGGCGGCGGCAGCGGCAGAGGGTGCTGCTGATCGAGGGCGATCTGCGGCGTCCGGTGCTGGCCGGGCAGATGGGCCTCGGCGATTTGCTTGGCTTGGCGGAGTGGCTGCAGCAGGAGCGGGAAGAGGAACCGGAAGGGCTGGAAGAACTGCCGCAGCTGGGGCAGAACCAGCCGGGCCGGCGCCGCGACGACCTTCGGCGGGAACCGTCCAAGGCCCCGCCCCTGGCGGCGATCTATCAGCTGGAGGGCGCCGGCTTCTGGTTTCTGCCCGCCGGCGCGCCCCCGGAAAATCCCCTGGAGCTGCTGCAGTCCGAGCGCATGCAGCAGCTGATGAACCAGTTGGCCGCCCGCTTCGACTGGATCATTGTGGACTCCCCTCCCCTTCTTCCCGTGGCCGATACCAGTGTCTGGGCCCGTTTGGCCGATGGAATGCTTCTGGTAGTGCGGGAAGGCAAGACGGAAAAGCGCCAGCTGCAGCGGGCGCTGGCGGGAATCGACGCCGCCAACGTTTTAGGCGTGGTGATCAACAGCTGCAGCACCACCGACGAGAAACATTACTACGCGCGTTATCACCGGGCGCAGGCGAGCGCGGAGAAGCCCTAACCAGAAGCGGAGACATGAAATAGCGAAGTCAAGCAGTAAGGAAGTCAAGCATTAAAGAAACAAGAAGCGAAGAAATCAAAGCGGTGAAGAAATTAGAAAAGAAGTAAAGAGATTAAACCAGAAGTAAAGAAATTAAAGAAGCGAAGTAACCAGCACCGCAAACTCCTCCCATCGAATCTGCCGGCAGGTTGTGCCCCCTCCGCAGTCAGGTCTGCGGCCGTTTTCCTTCCCGAAAACCGTGATACAGGAGAAATGGTAGTGAGTGTACGAGTCAGTGTAAGGGTGAAGGACGCAGAACTTTCCTCCGGCCAATCCATTTCCCATGATTCCCGGCTGATTCCCGGTGATTGCGGGGATGCGCCTCCGACCCCGCCCGGACCGGAACCGGGAGCTTCCGGGAATGGCAACGGGAATGGCCACGGCGAGCATCCGGGCAGGCGGAGGCAGCGCCGTTCTGCGCCCGAAGTGCTGGAAGAAGCCGAGTTCCAGCGCATGATCTTACGCGAGCGCAAGCGGGCGGAGCGCTCCGGCAAACCCTTTCTGTTGATGCTGCTGGAAGTGAGTAAGGTGGCGACGGCGGGGAAGCAGAGCCGCGCGGTGGGGCAGATTCTGTCTACTCTCGCCCTGTCCACCCGCGATACCGATGTGACCGGCTGGTACCGGGGGCAGGAGGTGGTGGGCATCCTGTTCACCGAGATCTCGCTCGACCGCAAGAAGTCGGTGCTGGCCACACTCCTGCTGCGGGTAAGCAGCGCCCTGCGCGAGGCTCTGGATCTCGAGCAGTTCAGCCGCATCCAGATTTCCTTTCACCTTTTTCCCGAAGAGTGGAATGAAGATCAGCCTCCCGATCCCACCGGCTCGGCGTTTTATCCCGACCTGCGGCAGGGCTCGGGCAGCAAGCGCTGGTCGCGATCGGTCAAGCGGGCCATCGACATGGTCTGCTCGCTGCTTGCCCTGTTGCTGCTGGCGCCGCTGTTTGCCCTGATCGCCTGCGCTGTCAAGCTCAGCTCGCCGGGGCCGGTGTTTTTCCGCCAGCAGCGGGTGGGGCAATACGGGGCGCGTTTCACCTTCCTCAAATTCCGCTCCATGTATGTCAACAACCAGGCTGATATTCACAAGCAATACGTGAAGCAGCTCATCGCCGGCCAGGCGGCACAGAGTGCGGCCGGGGTGTTCAAGATCACCAACGACCCGCGCGTGACCCGGCTGGGCAAATGGCTGCGGCGCGCCAGCCTGGATGAGCTGCCGCAGTTCATCAACGTGCTGCGCGGCGAGATGTCGCTGGTGGGGCCGCGTCCGCCGCTGCCCTATGAAGTCGAGGCCTACGACGTCTGGCACCGCCGCCGCCTGCTCGAAGCCCGCCCCGGCATCACCGGGCTGTGGCAGGTGAACGGGCGCAGCCGCACCAAGTTTGACGACATGGTGCGCCTCGATCTGCAATACGCCCGCGAGCAGTCGCTGCTGCTCGACTTGAAGATCCTGCTGCAGACTCCCGCCGCCGTGCTTTCCGGCGACGGAGCCTACTGAGCCTGTGGACGGCGATTGGTTTTTCGATTGCTTACGGTTCGATGAACCGGCGGCAGGCAGATTCGTAAACTCTTAGCTTTTCTTCAACTTCCTCCTCCCGGTATCGCGAAGGCGAGTTCATTTCAGGAAAGGAAAGGGAATGCTTAAGGTCGGCGTCATCGGATACGGATACTGGGGGCCGAATGTGGCCCGTAACTTTCACGCTCCGGGCCTGGCGCAGTCCGGCCAGTCGGAGGTAGTGGCCATCGCCGACCGGCGTGCGGAGTGCCGCGAGCGGGCGCAGCAGGCCTTTCCCCAGGCGCGGGTGAGCGGCGACAGCGGCGACATTCTGCGCTCGCCGGAGATCGACGTAGTGGCGGTCGTGACCCCGGTGTGGACCCACTTTGAACTGGCGCAGCAGGCGCTGCTCCAGGGCAAGCACGTGTTTGTCGAGAAACCCTTCACCGCCACCACCAGCCAGGCGGAGGAGCTGATCGAACTGGCGGCGCGGAAAAATCTGCAGATCATGGTGGACCATACTTTCCTGTTTACCGGAGCGGTGCGCAAAATCCGCGAGCTGGTACAAGGCGGCGTGCTGGGCAAGCTTTACTACTACGACGCCATGCGGGTGAACCTGGGGCTGTTTCAGCACGATATCAACGTGATCTGGGACCTGGCGCCGCATGATCTTTCCATCATGGATTATGTGATCGGGAAAAAGCCCGAAGCCATGGTGGCCACGGGCGAAAAGCACCTGAACGGCCACGTGGATATCGCTTTCCTGACCATCTATTTTCCCGGCAACGTAGTGGCCCATATCAACGTGAACTGGCTGTCGCCGGTGAAGGTGCGCACCACCCTGATCGGCGGGGAGAAGCAGATGCTGGTGTGGAACGATCTCGAAGCCGACGAGAAGATCAAGGTCTATGACAAGGGAGTATCGGTGGGCGCGGGCGAAGGAGAAGCCGGCGTCTACGACCTGCTGGTCAGCTACCGCTCGGGCGATATGTGGGCGCCGCGGGTCGAGCAGGCCGAAGCCCTGAAGGTTGAGACCGCCTATTTTGTGGAGTGCATCCACGCCGGGCGCGCCCCCTTCAACGACGGCCTGGCCGGGTTGCGGGTGGTCGAGCTGCTGCAGGCGGGGGAGAACTCCCTGAAGCAGCGCGGCAAGCTCATCGAACTGGGCCAGCCGGCATTTTCGGCGCACTATTCATAATTGCGATGACGCCGCTCTCCGCGAAAGGCAAGGGCAGGGCTCCATCGCTCAAGCGGGCAACCGTATGAATCGAATTCATAAGTCTTCCGCCCGGATCGGGATTCCGCTATGAGAACCTCGCGAGCGAAAACCCGGCCAGAAAAAAGAACAGCACGGCCAACCAAAGCACGCCCAATAAAAGCGCGGCCAACAAAAGCCTGGCCAATAAAAGCGAAACGGCAGAATCTCAGCCCGCCGCCCGACCCGTACCTGGCGATTGCCCCCGACGTCAAGCTGGGCCAGGGGGTGAAGCTGGCCAGGTTCATCAACCTCTATGGTTGTGAAGTCGGCGATCACAGCAAAATCGGCGCCTTCGTCGAGATCCAGAAAAACGCCCGTGTGGGACGCAACTGCAAAATCTCCAGCCACAGCTTCATCTGTGAAGGCGTCACCATCGAAGACGGTGTCTTCATCGGGCACGGCGTGACTTTCATCAACGATACCTATCCCCGGGCGACCAATGCCGACGGCAGCCTGCAGTCGGAGGCGGACTGGCAAGTTGAACCGACCCGGGTCAAACAGGGAGCCTCGGTCGGTTCGGGCTCGACCATTCTGGCCAACCTGACCATCGGAGAGAACGCCATGGTGGGCGCCGGCAGCGTGGTTACGCGCGATGTTCCGGCGCACGCGGTGGTGGCGGGGAATCCGGCCAGGATTCTGCGTTTTTCCAACGCCCTTCCCATGCCGGGAAGTCGGCGGGAGAGGCCGCCGCAAGCCGCGCGGGAGGCGGCCTCGGAATGATGCGCCAGGTGCCATTCCTCGACCTGGTGACTCCCCACGTGGAACTGGAGGCCGAGCTGACCGCGGCTTTTCGCGATTGCCTGCGCAGCGGGCACTTCGTCGGGGGAGAGGCTGTCGAACAGTTCGAGCAGGAGTTTGCCCGCTTCTGCGGCGTCCGCTACTGCGTTGGCGTGGCCAATGGGACCGACGCCGTACGTTTTGCCCTCATGGCGGGCGGGGTCGCAGCCGGCGATGCGGTCATCACCGTACCCAACACCTTCATCGCCACTACCGAGGCCATCAGCCAGGCCGGAGCCTTGCCGCTGTTTGTCGACGTTGAGGAAGCGACCGGCAATCTCGATCCCGCCCGGCTGGGGCAGTTTCTGGAACTAGAGTGCCGCTTTGACGCAGCGGCGCACACCCTCTTGCACCGCGGTTCTGCACGCCGGATTGCCGCCATCGTGCCGGTGCATCTCTACGGGCAAATGGCTGACATGGATCCGATCCTGGCGCTGGCCGAAGAATATGGCCTGCCGGTGATCGAAGATGCCTGCCAGGCGCACGGGGCGGAATACCGCTCCGCGCGGGAAGGCGGTTGGCGCAAGGCGGGATCGATGGGGCTGGCCGCCGGGTTCAGCTTCTATCCGGGAAAAAATCTGGGCGCCTGCGGCGAGGCCGGCGCGGTCACCACCAACGAGGAACGCCTGGCCGCGCATCTCCGCAAGCTGCGCGATCACGGCCAGGGCCGCAAGTACTACCACGACATCGAAGGCTACAACGGCCGCCTGGATGCGCTGCAGGCCGCCATCCTGCAGGTGAAGCTGAAGCGTCTCGAGGACTGGAACCGGCAGCGCGGGGCGGCGGCGGAAAACTACGCTCGCCTGCTGGCGGGCTCGGAGCTGCTGCTTCCGCAGGCGCCTTCCGGCTCAAAACCTGTCTATCATCTTTACGTGGTGCGGGTGCCCCAGCGCGACGCGGTGCGGGCCGAGCTGGCCGGGGCGGGCGTCGGTACCGGAATTCACTATCCCATTCCCCTGCATCTGCAAAAGGCTTATGCCGCTTTGGGTCACTCCGCCGGGGACTTTCCCGTCAGCGAACAACTGGCCGGCGAAATTCTCTCTCTGCCCATGTACCCGCAACTCAGCTACGACGATCAGAAGTATGTAGTCGGAAAGCTGGCGGAGGCGGTGGCAGGCCATCGCCTGCCGGCGGCTGAGCTTCCGGCGGCATCGCTCTGATCACCCTGGCAACCGCCGGGCTCCCGCCTGCACCGGGCATTTTGGGCGCCCCCGATGGCGCCGCCGGAGCCGCTTTTTCCCAGGCTTTTCCGGTGTAAGTGGCGGCGGCCCCGAGTCCATAAGAATTCCTTAATCTCCTTAATCTCAACTGATGGCAAACGGGATGCAACGGCGAGCGGCAGAAGGGAGCACCATTCCAGTGAGTTCAACCGCGATCGCGCAAAATCCCCCGGCTCTTCCCCTGAGCGCAACCGTCAAGCCGATTGCCGTCAGCGCTGCTGTCCCCAAAAAGATTTGGATTGACCTGGAGAATTCCCCCCACGTCCCTTTTTTCAAGCCCATCATCGAGGAACTGGAAAACCGCGGGCACTCGGTAATCCTGACGGCGCGCGACTGCTTCCAGGTCTGCGAACTGGCCGACCTGTTCGCCATGGAGTACAAGCGCATCGGGCGGCACTATGGCAAACACACGCTGGCCAAGCTCGCCGGCCTTGCCATCCGGGTGCTGCAGATGACGCCCATGGTGCTGCGCGAAAAACCCGATCTGGCGCTGTCGCACGGCTCGCGGTCTCTTTTTCTGCTGTCCTCGCTCTTGCGCATTCCGACGCTTACCATCTTTGACTACGAGCATTCCAAGTGGCCGAGCCTGTTCAAGCCCACCTGGGTGATGGTGCCGGAGGTGATGCCCGATTCCGCCGTGGTGGGCATTGGACGCGACCACCTGCTGCGCTATCCCGGCATCAAGGAAGACGTGTACGCTCCCGCCTTTCAGCCCGACCCCACGCTGCGCCGGCGGCTGGGCCTGGGGGAAAGCGATCTGGTGATTACCATCCGCCCGCCGGCCAATGAAGCTCACTATCACAATCCCGAGAGCGAGCTGCTGCTGGACGCGGTCTTCGAGTTCCTGGGCGAGCGGCCAGAAGCCAAAGCCGTCCTGGTGCCGCGCACCGGCAAACAGGGAAACGAGCTGCGCCGCCGCTGGCCGCAGCTATTCGATTCCCGCCAGGTCTTCATTCCCGAACACGTCGTGGACGGCCTCGACCTGATCTGGGCCTCCGATCTTGTCATCAGCGGCGGCGGCACCATGAACCGCGAAGCCGCAGCCCTGGGAGTGCCGGTGTACAGCATCTTCCGCGGGCGCATCGGGGCAGTGGACCGCTATCTGGAAGGCGCGGGCCGGCTTACCCTGATCGAAAGCGCCGAGGAAGTGCGGCGCAAGCTGCAACTGACGCGCCGCTCCCGTGCCGCCAAGCCGCGGGTGGACCAACACGACACTTTGCGGACCGTGGTAGACAATATCGTCATGGCCCTGGCCTCGCGCTAGCGCGGCGCCGGGAGTCCGGCCGCGGTCATGCTCAACTCGAACCCTGCTGCCAGCGCTGCCCCCCAAGCCCCGGCCCGAAAGCCAGAAATCCCGTTGCCCACATCCACGCAGAAGATCGCGGACTACTCCGAACTCGTAAAGCTGGCCGGCCGCGGCCTGGAGCGCATGTTCGATGGCGAGCGGCAGCGCTTCTGCCATACCATGCGCCGCGCCCGGGGCACGCTGCAGCGGGAAAGTGTTTCTCCGCGTTACACGCTCATCACCCTGCTCGGACTGCGCCGCCTGGAGCAGGCTGCGGGGAAATCGCCGGTGGATGTCGCCGGCGTGCTTGGCCGCATGACCGAAGACCTGGCCTGGATCGACGGCGCCGGCGATCTCGGACTGCTGCTGTGGGCAGTGGCGGTCATTGCTCCCCAGCGTTTTGATGAGATCGCGGAGCAGACCGGCGCGCGTGATGCGCTGCGCCGCTACAAAGATGCCGGCCGGGGTTACACCATGGAACTGGCCTGGTATCTCACCGGCGTGACCTGCGGCATGCTGGAAATGAACACCCGGCCGGGAGCCTTCCTCCTGGCGGAACAGGCGGACGAAGCTTTCCGCCGCCTGGCCGCCAACCAGGGGGCGCGGGGAATCTTCGGGCACCTCACCGCGGGCAAGTCGCTGGCCGGCACGCTGCGGGGGAAAATCGGCAGCTTCGCCGATCAGGTGTATCCCATCTATGCTCTGGCGCGTTTCTCCCGCGTTACCGCCAATGCCTCAGGCAAAGAAGCGCTCGAACGGGCGCGCGAGTGTGCCCGAACCATTTGCGAACATCAGGGACCAAACGGGGAATGGTGGTGGCACTACGATTTTGCCAGTGGAAGAGTCGCGGAAAGTTATCCGGTGTATTCGGTGCACCAGGACGGTATGGCGCCCATGGCCTTGTTCGCGCTGGCGGAAGCTGCGGGAGAAGACTTCACCGCCCCGATTCGCAAAGGCCTGGCCTGGATCAGCGGGCAGAACGATCTGCAGATCGATATGCGCAACCTGGAGGAGGGCGTGATCTGGCGTTGCCTCTATCTTCCCAGAACGGAACGCCTGTTGCGCCAACTGCTTGGTTCCGACCACGGTTCGGAGCGGGTGCCTGTGGAAAAGCTGAAAGTGAACTTCGAGTGCCGCCCCTATGAGCTGGGGTGGGCGTTGTATGCGCTGGCGGGGAAATAGTGCTGTGGTTCTCTTTGCGGCCTTTGCGTTCTTTGCGGTTAAAAAGCCTTGGACCCAACAATCGCGAGGAACAAAGAGCGCAACGAACGCAAAGAAACTCATCCCGAATCGAATCTACGACCTTTCGGAATTGCACTGCCGGAGAGAATGGAACTTCCCGCGCACTGTCCTTCGGTGCGATGACAGACCCAAGCCCGGTTGATAGGCTCGCGTTGTCCCTCCGCGCGTAGCGCCGGCAACTGGACAGAAAGCCTACCGCCGGCAGAACCCGGCGCCGGGGCCGGGCGAGAGGCGATTCGCAGAGCGAGTTCACATTGTATGTACAGCGTCTTGCGCAGGGTGTTCGGGCTTGCCGGATTTTTCCTGTTTCCCTTATTTGCTTATGCCGGCAGCTGGTACGTTGATCCCGCAGTGCAGCAGAACGGCAACGGCTCTTCCTGGGCGGCAGCCTGGAATTCGGTGGGCGCCATCAGTTGGTCTTCAGTCAAAGCAGGAGACACCATCTACCTCAGCGGCGGAGCCACCTCGCAGACTTACACCACGGCGCTGAACATCGGGGCGAGCGGGACGAGCGGCGCGCCCATCACCATCAAAGCCGGGCAGGACTCAGGTCATAACGGTACCGTAATCTTTGACGGTGGCGGCGGCTCCAGCCCCATGGTGAATCTCGGCAGCCATCCTTACATCACCATCGACGGCGACTATCAGGGCAGCCGCCACATCGTGCTGCAGAACAACAGCCTGGAGTCCGACGATGCCCTGCTGTTCGGCTCGGGGAACGGCGCGGGGAACTTTCTCCAGGGCATCACCATCATCTCGATCGAAGTACGGAATTCGGGTTCGGGAATCAAGGTGAATTATCCCGCCGGGGTGGAGATCTCGCAGAGCTATGTGCACAACATCGCCTGCGAGGTCGGCATCGCGGTCAACGGCAGCATGGACATGCAGCCGGGCGCGCTATGGGGCCAGGGGGCGCTGATCCATGACAATACTGTGCAGGTGAACAACGAGCAGCAGAATCAGGGCTATGGGCCCGACGCCATCCAGGGCACCAACGGTGTGGATGTGTACAACAACACCATCCTCGGGGCTCTCGGGGCGAACAACTGCACCCAGCACCAGGACGGCTTCCAGTTCGGGGGAAACTACGAACGGGTGTACGGCAATTTCTTTGATTGCCTGGGAAATTCCGAAACCGAAGGCGACTGGTCGTCCAAAGCCGACCATACCGCCGGCCACTACTGGTTCTATAACAATATCGGCGCGCAGTGCGCCGCCCAGTCCAATTCGCACGGCTTCGAGAGCCAGATCGACGGCGGCTCGGGCGTAACCCTGCTGACCGATCTGCGCTTCTACAACAATACCTGGGTGGACCTGACGGGCTACATTGCGGTGCGCATCCTGGGCACCGGCGGCATCGCCGTGACCGCGGTCGAAATCAAGAACAACATCGTCTACAACACCGCCAGCATCGCCCAGATCAGCGCCGGCAACTATACCTGCGGAAGCGGCGTGGTCATCGCCAATAACAACATCAACAACGGGGCGCACGGCGGAAGCGGCGCGGTGTTGTGCAACGGCGTGGCCTACACTCCCACGGCGACCATTACCCCGGCCCCGATGTTCAAGTCCTACACCGAGTACGCCGGCAACAATGATCTCCACTTGCAGGCCAGTTCGACCGCGCTGGCGGGCAAAGGCGTGAACCTGGCCAGCGTCTCCAGCCTGTTCAGCAAAGACAAAGACGGCGTCAGCCGCCTCGCTCCCAACACCTGGGACCTGGGCGCGTATGAGATCGGTGGCGGCGCCGCCACATTGTCGCCACCCGTGATGGAGCCGCCGGTAGTGAAATGAATGCAGCGCGCGTCCGGCGCGTCTAAGCATGTCGTGGAGATCAAGAGTGACATCGAAAGCAAACATGGCCTCCCGATTGCTTCGGGGATTCGGCGGGACCTTCGGCACGCACAAGACCGCGCGCCCAGGCTCAGATTTCTTGCCAACAGCGATCAGAAAGCAGCTCGATGAAAACAGCTCGATGAAAGAAGCTCGATGAAAGAAGAACGATGAAAGAAGAACGTCCCGCCGCAGCCGTCACTCTCGCTGTGGCGGTGAACAACCAAGCCGTCCTCGAAGCCAATCTTCTCGCATCCCCGGCGCTGCACGAAAATCCGGGGCAGCGTGCGAAGCGTGAGCTGCTGATCCAGGAAGGCTACTCCTCCGCCGCCGAAGCTTATAACCAGGCGATTGAGCGCAGCCCTTACGACCTGATCGTCTTTCTTCACCAGGATATTTACTTGCCCTCCGGCTGGTTCGAGCGCCTGCAGTTCTGCATCGCGCGACTGGAAAAGCAGGATCCCGCCTGGGGCGTAGCCGGCTGCTGGGGAGCGACCCGCGACGGGGTCGGCTTTGGCCATGTGTACTCGCCCGGTGTGGGCGTGCTGGGCGAGCGATTCGACCAGCCGCAGCCGGTGCAGACGCTCGACGAAATCGTTCTCGTCATGAAACGCTCGCGCGGCCTGCGCTTCGACCCCGGCCTCGACCACTTCCACTTCTACGGCGCCGACCTGTGCCTGGAGGCGAAAGCCCGCGGCTTGCGGTCCTATGCCATCTCGGCCTTCTGCGTGCACAACGGCAATTATCAGCTGGTGCTGCCGCCGGAGTTCTACCAGGCATACGGATATTTCAAAGGCAAATGGAGGGCGGAGCTGCCGGTGCAGACACCCTGCATCCGGGTGAGCCGCTTCGACCGCGACTTGCGGGAGCGGCGGGTGCGCGAATGGTTCCGCCGCCTGCGCGGACGCATGATCGGCCAGTTCCGCGCCGAAAATCCGGCTTTGCTGTACGAGCAGCTGCGCAGCCAGTGGCCGGCAACGCAGTAGTTTTTCTCCGCGTCCCCACGGCGTTCCTCAGCGGACTCGGCGCTTTAGGATTTTGTTCTTCAAGGTGCGATGAGAGAGAAGCGACCGCAAAGTCCTAGAACGCCGAGGCGGCCGAGCCAATTCCGCCGAGGCCGCGAAGAAAACCGAACGCAAGAAAACTAGAGTGGATTTCCTGCAACCTAAATTCCGCGGCGACACCCTGCGCGCCCGCCTGCTGCGCGGCGGCGCCTGGCTCGGCTCCGGCAGCTTTCTGGAGCAGGCTTCGCGCTTTGGCCGCAACATGCTGCTTACCCGGCTGCTGGTGCCGGAAGTCTTCGGCACCATGGCCATCGTACTGTCGGCGGGCGCGGCCATCGACAGCTTTACCGAAATCGGGGTGCGCGAAGCCATCATCCAGAACCCGCGCGGCCGCGAGTCCGAGTTCCTGAACAGCGCCTGGTGGGTGTCGTTCGGGCGGGCGCTGGCGCTTTATTCATTATTGTTTGCCGCCGCTCCCTTCATCGCCGGTTTCTACGGCAATCCGCAATTGAAGCCTTTGTTGCGGCTGGCGCTGGTCAGCCTGCTGTTTACCGGAGCTATGAGCCCGGGTGCCTACGCCGCGATGAAGGATATGCGCTTCAAGCGCTGGGCGGCCATCACCCACGGCGGCGCCATCGCCGGCGTGGCGCTCACCGTGATCCTCGCCGTGCTCTGGCGCAACGTCTGGGCGCTGGCCATCGGCTTCGCCGCCGAGAACGTATTCCGCTTCGCGCTGTCATATCTGATCTGCCCTTTTCTTCCGCGCCTCCCGGTATCGCGCGCCTATATCGGCGAGGTGCTCGGGTTCTCCAAGCGCGCCGTGGGGCTGCCGTTCCTCAGCTTCATCTTCAGCCGTGCCGATATCTTTGTTCTGGGCAAGCTGTTCGCGCCCGCGCTGCTGGGGCTCTACTCCATGGCCATCAACGTGGCCCAGGTTCCGGCGGCATTTCTGATGAACCTGCTGGGCCAGTTGCTGATGCCCACCTTCGCCCACCTGCAGGACAACCACCGCAAGCTGAACGAAGGCCTGCTGCGCGTGACTTCGCTGATCGCCTGCCTGGGCGCGCCGGTGGTGGCGGTGGCGGCTTTCTCCGGGGGAGAAATCCTGCGCCTGGTCTATGGACCGCGCTACGCCTCGATGGCGGCGCCGCTGGCCATGGGAATTTTCCTGGTGCTGATCAACGTGCTGAATGGGCAGATCACTACGGTCTTTTACGCCAAGGGCACGCCCAACCTGCACCGCCGCTGCGTGGCCCTCATGGCCGGGATCATGGTGGTGCTGGTCTATCCCTTGGTGAAGTGGTTTGGAATCGTGGGCGCGCCCACGGCGGCGCTGCTGGCAGGCTCGGTGGGCTACGGATTTCAGATTGCCCGCATTCGCCAGCTTACCGGCTTGCGCTTGGCCGAGTATGCGCGGGCGCTGGCCCCGGCGGGTCTGCTGGGATTGTGCGTGGTCGTAGTGCAACTGGGGCTGTCGCCCTTCGTGGCGGGAGAGACTTTCCTGCGCACTCTTCCCGCCGTCCTCGGATGCCTGCTGGCCTACAGCATGCTTCTGCTCAAGCCCATGCGCAAGATCATCGTGCTGGCTGCCATCGACTGATTCAGGCACGCGAAAGGACCTGCGAAAAGTTTTGATACCGATCGGCAAAACCCATTATTTCGGAGCGCCCGGCCAGACCGAGGTGCAGCCGGGCGCGCTGGTGATTCTGTTTGTCGCCATCCTGCTGCTGTTTGTCCTGCCGCGGCGCTATGCCTTCATTCCTCTTCTGGTGGCGGCGGTGTTTATCCCCGCGCAACAGGTGATTATCGTCGCCGACCTTCACCTCACCTTGACCCGCATCCTCATCGGCTGCGCCTGGGGACGCGTGCTGTGGATGCGCTTCGTGCAGGGCGGCCCGCCGATGCCGCGCTGGCAGCCGCTCGATACGCCGATCGTGGCCTACTACGTGGTCGGCATTTTCACTTTTTTCCTGCTCTGGGGAGAGGCCGGCGCCATGGTCAACCGCCTGGGCGCCCTGTACAACGCGCTGGGAATCTACTTCTTCATGCGCTATGTGCTGCGCGACGCCCGCGATCTCGACCGGCTGGCAAAAACCCTGGCCTGGGTGCTGGTGGTCGTCGCCGTCTTTATGACCATCGAGCAAGCCACCGGGCGCAATCTTTTTTCCATATTTGGCGGGGTCAACGAATTTACCGAGATTCGCGACGGCAAGCTGCGCTCGCAAGGGCCGTTTATTCATCCTCTGACCGCGGGCGCGGTGGGCGCTACGCTATTTCCCCTGATGTTCGGCCTGTGGTGGCAGGGGCGAAAGAACGGCCGCGGCCGCAATCGGGCGACGGCCCTGCTGGGTGCGACGGCGGCGGCGGTGATGGCCGTCACCAGTATGACCAGCACTTCGCTGGCGGTGCTGGCGGCGGGAATCTTCGGGCTGTGCATGTGGCCCCTGCGCCGCCATCTGCGCTGGATCCGTTGGGGGACGGTTGCGGCCCTGGTGGGACTGAACATCGTGATGAAAGCCCCAGTCTGGGCCTTGATTTCCCGCATTGACCTTACCGGCTCGTCTTCCTCCTACCATCGTTATCAGTTGATCGACCAGTTCATCCGCCGCTTCGGCGAATGGTGGCTGGTAGGCACGCAGAACACGGTGAATTGGGGCTGGGATATGTGGGACACCATCAACTACTACGTCTCCGCCGGCACTCAGGGCGGGCTGATCGGGCTGATTCTTTTCGTTTCCATCCTCGCCATCGGCTTCCGCAGCCTGGGTAAAGCCCGCAAAGCCGGGGCTTCCGAGCCGGAGACGGCGCGCCGCATGTGGGTGCTGGGCACGGTGCTGTTCGCCCACGCGGTGGCCTTCTTCGGGATCGAATATTTTGACCAGAGTTCTTTCCTCTGGCTCGCCGAACTGGCGATGATCGCCACCGCCGTATCCCTCCGGAAGGCCGCACC
>DATJXG010000157.1:0-4835 GCA_035500455.1 Terriglobales bacterium
GAGAAGCAGTCGCTGGATGGCGCCATGAAGGAAAAATCGGCCTGAGCAAAAAGCAGTGACTGGTAAAAAAACCGTGGAAGCAGGGCGCTTCAGCGCCCTGGAATTTCTCAGGCGCTGAGAATGAACTCGGCATTGGCAAGAACTTTGGCGGTAGCTTCCAGGCGGTGAACATCCTCCATGGAAAATTCCGGGCCCGCTCCGGCGAGGTCCATGCCTTTACGGCAAATCTGGATCACGCCTCGCACCTTGCCTTCCTCGCTCTGGATGGGGGCCGAGATCAGCCGCTGAATCACCGGCTGTTGCACGCGCTCGCTGGTTTCCGCGTCAGGCAGCTTTACCGTCTCGAAAATTCGCACGTGCCTGATCTTGGTGAAATTGTTGAAGAGCTCAATGCGCTTGCTCGAGGCGGTATGCGCGGCGACGGAGGACGAACTGGAAAGTGGAATAGTTCCGGAGGTCTTCAGTTCCTCGGGAGACAGAAAGCGCAGGAGATTGTGTTCCAGCCGGAGCACAGCAACCTCGGTGGTCTGCACGCCGAAGTTGCGGGCGATTTCAGCGACGAAGCTCTCCAGGCTCGCTCCCTGCGACCGAAGCGCTTCCAGCGCCTGCGTTGAAAATGCCGGAGCCGCCCCGGCTGCATTTCCTGCTGTGTCGCTCATCACAGTCCTTAAACCAAATTCAGCTTCAGGCGTGGGCCGCGCGGGCCGTTTGCAGGACGCTCCCAATCGCATCCACCAGGCGCGAGCCGCCGTTTTCCAGCCCCAGGCCGGACTTCTCAAAATATGCCGCCGCCCCTTCGTGGATAAGCCTCTCCTCGTTCTTCTGCGAAAGGCTGCTCAGCACGATCACCGGAATGCCCGCGGTGCGCGGATCCTGCTTCAGCAGTTGCAGCAGCTGCGGGCCGGAAATCTTGGGCAACATCATGTCGAGCACGATCACGTCCGGAACTTTGTCACACGCCAGCCGCAGGCCTTCCTCGCCATCGGCCGCGCCGAACACGTCAAACCCTGAGCGGGCCAGGGCCACTTCGTTGGCCTTACGCAGGAACTTGCTGTCGTCAATCAATAAAACCTTTGTTTTCATACGTGACCGGCCTTTGCCGCCGGCTGTGCAGGGCCGGTGATCCGGGAGGAGCGATCACCCACTATCCTGCCTCTCCAAAGTTTCTCCGGCAAGTTACCAAGGGGCGGGCGAGCTGCCCCTTTGGTGGGGTCTCAGCTCTGCGTCAAGGGGAATCCCTTTTCACGCCATTCGCGGATGCCGCCATCCATGGATAGGACATTGGTGTAGCCCATCTTCTGCAGGTTGTCGGCGGCCAGGGCGGAACGATAGCCGCCGCCGCAATAGAGAACCAGGGGCGCGTTGAGGTCTGGAACACGGTTCTCGACATCTCTCTCAATCACTCCCTTGCCCAGATGCACCGCGCCGGGAAGGTGGTCCTTGGCGAATTCGCTTTCTTCGCGCACATCCACGAGGAGAAATTTCTCGCCGCGGTCGAGCCTGGCTTTGACTTCGCCAGTGGTGGTTTCGCGAACCCGCTGCCGGGCGTCGTTGACGATCTGCAAGAAACGCGGAGAGTGGTGCCCCGCCATAGTGAACTCCTGGGCCGCAAGTGTTTTCCCAAATATTCTAAACGCTCTCCGCATGCCGTCGGATGGCACAGTCTCATACAGGCACCGCGCTGCCACCCTTACGGCAAGCACCGGATGCCCAGCGTTGCGAAACTGCCGCACACTGGAGGTGCGGCTTTGCCGAAGCACATCATCAGTCATTGATCATCAACCATTGATCATCAACCATTCGCACAAAGGAGCACTTATGGCGGAGAAGAATCTGGAAGGACTGCGGGTTGCCATCCTGGCCACCGACGGAGTGGAAGAAGTGGAACTTACCAAGCCTCGCAAGGCGCTAGATGATGCCGGGGCCAAAACCGTGCTGATCGCGCCCAAGGGCGGCAAAATTCAGGCCATGAAGCACCACGACAAGTCAGGGCAACTGAATGTGGACACAAAGCTCTCGGATGCGCGGCCGGAAGATTTTGACGCATTGCTGTTGCCCGGCGGAGCCCTCAATGCCGACGCGCTGCGGGTGGAGGAAAAGGCGCAGGAGTTTGCCCGCCAGATGGACCAGGTGAGAAAACCCATTGCCGTCATCTGCCACGGGCCATGGCTGCTGATCTCCGCCGGACTAGTGAAAGGCCATACGCTGACCAGCTACCACACCATTCGCGACGACGTTCGCAACGGCGGCGGCCAGTGGGTGGATGAAGAAACGGTGCGCGACCAGAACTGGGTCAGCAGCCGGCAACCCGAGGACATTCCGGCTTTTAACCGGGAGATGATCGCTCTATTCGCCGAGAAAGGCGGGCAAACCCGAAAGGCCGCATAAAGAACGACGGAATAACCGTGCGATCTCCGCGATCCGGATGGCGCGCTGGGTCGGGAATTTTTTGCCGCAGTAACCCCGCCCGCATTACCGCTGTGACGTTTACGGCCCTGGTTGGCGGCTCATAGCCTGCACTCATGGGTCTGAATGCTTTGCTGATGTGCCGCGACCGGCAGGCGCTTCGCCCGCTGGCAGCGGCGTTGCAGGAACTGGGAGTCGAGCAGAAAGTTTGCGAGTCTAGCGCCGAGGCCATGGAACTGCTGGTGCACGCCCAATACTCGTCATTGGTGCTGGATTTCGATCTTCCCGGCGCGGTGCAGGTGGGCAAGCTGGCACGAATGGCCACGCCGGAGCAGCGGCGGCCGGTTTTGTTTGCGTTGGTGGGGCCCTCTACGCCCATCGGCGATACCGCCCAGGCGGGATCGAATGTGGTGTTGTACAAACCCCTCGATCTCGAGCAGGTGAAGTGCTCGCTGCGCGCCGGCAAGGAGTTCATGCGGGCCGACCGCCGGCACGCTCCCCGGCAGCGGATTGAGACCCTGGTCTATCTGCAATTCGGGGTGGTGGCGATGCCTGCGCTCGTGCTCGACCTGAGTGAGCAAGGCCTGGCCCTGCAAGCTCCCGAAGCTCTGCCGCCGGTGCGCCAGGTTCCGCTGCGTTTCGTGCTCCCCGGCACCAACCACATGGTGGAAGCCATGGGCGAGATGATCTGGTCTGACGACAGCGGCCGCGCCGGCCTGTTTTTCTCGCAGCTCAAGCCCACGTCGCGGAAGTGTCTGAAGAACTGGCTCATCAAGCGCGGCGCCCGCAAGCGGGACGCGGTGCGCGTGTTGCTCCGCCCGGAAAGAATGCGGCGTTCAAGCGGCGCAACTCACTGAACCAGGCGATCCGCCGAGAACTGCGAACTGGCAACCGAGAGCTGATCTTCTCCCGAAATCTCCCGGGAGTATGACTGCCCTCTCCAAGCCTTTCTTCGCGACCTTTGCGACCCTTGCGGTTGAAAGCTGTTGCCTGAACCGCGGAAATATCTCCCACAGCAAATCCCGTCGAACGCCATTGTGGTCTAATGCAAACCGTACCTTTCCCTTTGCGATCCTGACGGCTGGATCAGCGCAAAGATCGCAAAGAACGCGAAGAAACCCGAAAATTTGTGAAAGGGCGCAGAGGTGCCTTCACACCCGCATGAGCCAGTTGCATTTTCTCCCAGCCATCGCCATGGCTGAGCAGGTCCGCCGGAAGAAGTTATCCCCGGTTGAATTGGTGGAAGCCCATCTGGCGCGAATCGAGCAGGTCAATCCAAAGCTGAATGCGTTCGTTCAGGTGGACGCCGACGGCGCCCGCCGCGCCGCCCACGCCGCCGAGGCGGCAGTCATGCGGAACGACAAACTCGGCCCGCTGCACGGCGTCCCAATCAGCATCAAGAGCGCCATCGACGTGGCCGGCCTGCGCTGTGAGGCTGGAACCCGGCTCCGCGCCGGCCACATGGCCACGCAGGACGCACCGCTGGTGGAGCGTTTGCGCCGCGCCGGCGCAATCGTTCTGGGGACAACCAACACCCCCGAACTGCTCATGGCCTGGGAAACCGACAACCTTCTTTATGGCCGCACCAACAATCCATGGGACCTCTCGCGCACCGCAGGCGGCTCGAGCGGCGGCGAGGCCGCGGCCATCGCCTCCGGAATGTCGGCCGGCGGTGTGGGCAGCGATGGCGGCGGCTCGATTCGCGTGCCGGCGCACTTTTGCGGAATCTGCGGGCTGAAGCCCACGCCGGGGAGAATTCCCGCGACCGGGCACTTTCCGCAGTCGGCGGGGCCTTTCGCCCTGACGGGAGTGGTTGGCCCCATGGCCCGCACCGCGGCCGATCTCAAGCTGCTCTTCGAAGTGATGCAGGGGCCGGATGATGGCGATCCTCAGGCCGCACCCGTGCCGGTCCGCTGGCCGGATGCGGAGAAACTGAAGCGACTGCGCATCGGCTACTTTGAAGACGACGGCTGCACCCCGGTGACGGCGGAGACGCGGACCGGTGTGCTCACCGCGGCGGAAGCCTTGCGGCGCGCCGGGTTCCGGGTGGAAGCGTTTCGTCCCGAGGGGCTCGAGGAAGCGCGGCAGTTGTGGTGGAAATTCTTCGGCATCGCCGGCGGCATGTTGCTTGGCCCCATGATTCGCGGCCATGAAGCTGACAGGAGCCCGATTCTGCGCGAGTTCTCGTCGTGGGTTGCCGCCGAACCGCCGCACACCGGCCAGAGTCTGCTCGATGCCTGGATTCAGCGCGATCTGGTACGCATGAAAATATTCGCGCAGATGCGTGAGTATCCCATCTTGCTCTGCCCGGTAGCAGCCATTCCCGCCTTCCGCCACGGCGAGCGCAGCTGGCAGGTGGAAGGCAAGATCGTGCGCTATCTCGAAGCCTGGAGCTACTGCGAATGGTTCAACCTGCTGGGCATGCCTGC
>DATJXG010000158.1:0-7082 GCA_035500455.1 Terriglobales bacterium
CAGCGCCGCGATCACCGTCGGTGCGAATACCGGCCTGGCCACGGCGGTGGGCGCCGGCTCGGCGACGATTTCCGCTGCAGTGAGCGGAACCAACACTGGAGGCGGCACGGTCTCAAACTCGACCCTAGCGACCGTCTCCGCAGCGGTGCTGTCTTCCATTGCGCTCTCGCCCACAAAAACCAGTGTGGCTCCCGGCGCGACGCAGCAATACATCGCGACCGGAACTTACACCGACAGCACTACGGCCACCGTGGCGCCCAGCACGCTGGTCTTCGGCAGCGACAATATCGGCATCGCTACCATTGACGCTACAGGCATGGCCACCGGCGTCAACGGCGGCACCGCCAATATCCGAGCGTCATCCGGATCGATCACTTCTCCCCCGGTTCCGCTCTTAGTTACCGGACCGACTCTGGAATCGATCACCATCACGCCCAACAATCCTTCGATTCAGAAAGGAACTACACAGCAGTTCACTGCTACCGGCAACTACAGTGACGGGACGCATCCAGATCTGACTACGAAGGTAACCTGGTCGGCGGGGCCGGCGGCGAATATCTCAATCAGCAATACGGCCGGCTCACAGGGTCTGGCGTCGGCGCTGACGGTCGGGCCGGTAACGATTTCCGCGTCCTGGGGAGGGGCAACAGTTCAAGCCAGTGTGCCGGCGACGGTTACGCCACCGCCGCTCACTGCCATCGCCGTGAATCCAGGCAGCATCAATCTGGGGCTCGGCGCAGAGCAGCAATACCAGGCGATCGGCACGTATGCGGACAACACGACCGCCGACATTACGAATCAGGTGACCTGGATTTCCGGCAATACCTCGCTGGTGAGCATCAACGCCGCCGGCCTGGCGACGGTGCTGGGAACCAGCAGCACCGCCATCCCAATCACGGCCAGCCTGGATGGGATCACCTCCAATCCTCCGGGGTTCCTCAGCGCGCTCGCCAGCCTGCCGAGGGTGTGTCCGGAAGCCACCATTGATATGAAAGTGCTGGTGGTTACCAACAACGCCGCCAACTATGTGGACCTGCCTGCCATCAAGCAGATTCTCGATTACATCGGCACGCCCTACACGGTAATGGACATCTCGGCGGTTTCGGCGAGTGCCCTTTCGGACGGCGCGTGCCACGGCTATTACCAGGGCGTGATCATGGCGTTCGCCAACGATATTTACAGCGCTGCCAATCTCTACACCACGCTGAATACCTACGAGACTACCTTTAAAGTGCGGCAGGTGAACTGGTTCTTTAATCCCACGCCGGACTATGGCTTCAACTACGCAGCCAGCACAGTTCCTTCGACGACCACCTACACCGCGAACTTTACGGGAGATGCAGCAACGGTGTTCCCCAACATCAACACCGCAACGCCGCTTTCCATCTCGGGAGCGTTTATCTACCTGTCACCGCTGTACACTCCCACGAACGGCGGCACGGTCACACCACTGCTCACCGACGCAGCGGGCAACGTTCTTTCGGAAATCTACGCGCCCGGTAATGGGCAGGAGATTCTCAGCCAGACCTTCGACAGCAACCAGTACCTTACCCACGATCTTGTGCTGGCCTACGGCCTGGTGAACTGGCTGACGAAGGGCGTCTTCCTCGGCGACTATCACGTCTATGCCGCCGCGCAGGTGGATGACTTCTTCATCAATGACGCGGAGTGGAAGCCAGGAACGCCGTGCACCGATCCGATCACGCACGACCGCACTGCTTCCGACGCTTCTTTCCTCTCGAACTTCCGCCTCACGGGAGACGACATGACGCAACTCCTCGCCTGGCAGAACAGCCTGCAGTCGGACCCTTTACTGACCGGCTTCAAGCTGACTCTGGCCTTCAACGGCGTGGGCACGACCGGCAACACCGACTGGACGGGATTAGCCACCACCGGCCGCGACAATGACACCCTGTTAACCACACTGCCCAACTACGAGCAATACTTCCACTGGATCAGCCATACCTACGATCATCCCAATACGCTGAACGGATTGCACAAGTCCGACCCGGGCGGCGACACCGATAATCCGAAGGTCGATTCCATCGATCTGGAAATCCTCACCAACATGTTCGTCGCCAATGGCAGCGGGCAGAACCTGGATGTGGATCCCAGCGACACGACCCCGCCAGCCGGCGTGGTGCCGCTGAACTTCACCGACTTCAACCCCATCAACCTGGTGAGCCCGGGCGTGACCGGCCTGAACGACACCCTGGTTCCCAGCTACCTCTACGCCGATGGCATTCGTTACGTGGTGAGCGACACCTCGGTGCTCAATCAGCCGAACAATGGGCCGAATCCTTCACCCAATGTCGGCATCGTCAACAGCTACGCCACCGGTATCTATGAAGTGCCACGCTATCCCAACGACGTGTACTACAACGCTGCCAACTGGGCTGACGATCAGGCCGAGTTCCACTGCATTTACGGCCCGGTTCCGGGCCCGGCACAACCGCCGTATGACACTTACAATGCGGCGCAGATCCTGGACTTCGTGAGCAACAGCTTCGTGGTGAACATGCTGAAGGGCGATATGGATCCGCAGATGTTCCATCAGCCCGATCTGCATTTCTCCGACAACGCCGCGGCCCTGGGCCTGAGCGGCACGCACTTGTCGTCGCTCATCAGCGATACCTACAACCAGACCTTCAGCAAGTACGAAGCGCTCTACAAACTGCCGGTGATCAGCCTGACGCTCGATCAGTTGGGACAGGCCATGCAGAACCGGAATGAATACAACCTGTCGGGAGTGACCGCCAGCCTGACCGGCGTAGGCGGCTCCAGCCCGAGCATCAGCATTACTACTCCGAACGGCGCGGCAATGGTCCCAGTGAGTGGACTGAACAGCAACGGAGCGGAGTCTTACGGAGGGAAGTTCATCTCGCATATTTCCATGACGGCGGGACAGACGGTGACGCTGCCCCTGCAGTAGAAAGGAGGTAGAGAGACAGTCGTTGTGGTTGAAAACGTGAAAAAGGGCCTCGCCCCGCGCGAGGCCCGCTTACCCGATGACGGCGGTTGCATCGTTCGTCATCCCGAGCCAAGCGAGGGATCTGGGTTCTCTCTGCAAAGGGCGATGTACAGACGGATACGGGAACCGGGATCCCTCGCTTGGCTCGGGATGGCAGCAGCCTTTTCAGGAGGCACTTCGGGAGCAAATCGAGGTCCGAGAAAATAAGAAGCGAAGATGAGTGGGAAATGAAAGGCCCCGCGGAAGCGGAGCCTGTTTCCCTTCATTCGGCCAGCGACAACCACCTCAGCGAACTCTGCGGAAGTTCTCAGCGTCCTCGGCGCTTTAAGATTTCCGCTTACCCTATCTAACCTGCTACTTCAAGCAGAACGCCCTAGGGCGGCAATCCTTACCGGCGCCCCCAATACCGTGGGTGGGCAACGTAGCCGCGAGAGTACACTCTGCCTGGGTACACATACGGCCGATGATAGTAGCCGTAAGGCCGCGCGCGATATACATACGCGGGAGCGTAAGCGTAAGGCCGAGGATAGCCATAGTACCCAACATAAGCCCGTGGCGCATACGCGTACGGATATGGATACACCGGACGCGCGTACACTGGCCCGACTCCCACTCCTACCCCGACAACGACTCCAGCACTAGCCTTAGCAGGACTGAACAGAACCAGCATGACGGCCAATCCGAATAATGACAGTGCAGCTTTTTTCACCATTTGCGTATCCTCCATCCTTCGTAAAATGAAACCCGGCGGCGGCTGAAAAGTTCCTGCGCCAGGAGAACGCGTTGCGCGGCTTTACATTTCCTGACACAATGCCGACCGGAGTAACCATCGCCTAATTACCCGAGGTGCGACCATGCTCGCGGGAAACAAGATGGTTGGATTTGTCATTACTACCGACTTCGACAGAGCCCGCGCCTTCTACGAAGAGAAATTGGGCTTCCAGTTCGAGAGCCTCGATCAGTTTGCCCTGGCGCTGCGGGCCGGTGAAAATCAGATTCGGATTGCCAAGGCGCCCTCCTTCACGGCCGCTCGGCACACCGTGATGGGTTGGGAAGTGCAGAACATTGAAACGATTGTGGAGTGGCTGGTGGGGCGGGGTGTGACTATGGAGAAATATCCCTTCGTGCAGGACCAGGAGCGGGGAATCTGGACAGCGCCCGGCGGCAGTAAGGTCGCCTGGTTCAAAGATCCCGACGGCAATGTGCTTTCCGTAAGCCAGCACACGTAGCCGCGCGGCATCTTGCCGCCAGCACGCGGTTACCGGCAACAAGGCCGGCGGGACGCCGGCGCTACTGGCTCAGCTGGGAGACCTTCTCCCCGATCATCACCGCCTCCTGCATTTGCTTGAACAAATCGCCGATGGCCGAGGGCGAGTGCGAGACAAAAATCGTATTGCTCTTGTCCTGCGCACCGATTTCTTTCATGGTGTCCAGGTATTGGGTCACCAGCACCAGCATCATCACATCTTTGGGAGTCGCCCCTTCCACCGCGGCGGAAAAAGCCTCCACTGACTGCTTCAGCCCTTCAATGATCGCCTTGCGCTGGTTGGCAATTCCCTGCCCCTGCAGCGCCTTGCTCTCGGCTTCTGCCTCCGCCTGCTTCACTTTCAGGATCTTCTCGGCCTCGCCGCGCGCGCTGGCCGCCACCTGCTCGCGCTGCGCCGCGTTGATTTCGTTCATCGCGGCCTTCACTTTCTCATCCGGTTTGATATCGGTGACCAGCGCCTGATCGATGGCATATCCATAGGTCTGCATCACGTCGCTGAGGCCATCCTTAATCGCCACTGCGATATCCGATTGCTGCAGAAAGGCATCGTCAAGATTCATCTTGGGCACGTGACCCAGGATGACGTTGAAAACATACGACGCGATCTGCTGGGTCGGGCTGGCCAGCTTGTAATAGGCTTCATACACGTGAGTGGGGATGACGTGGTATTGCACCGAGACCGGAATCTTCACGAAGACGTTGTCTTTGGTTTTTGTCTCGACGTCGAGCGCGAGTTGCTGCACCCGCAGATCCATGCGCCCCGCAATCTGGTCGAGCCAGGGCAGCTTGAAGTTAATACCGGCGTTGGCCACACGGAGAAAGCGGCCCATACGCTGGATGACCACAGCTTCGGCGGTCCGCACCTGAAAGAAGCCGCTCAGGATGGTGCCGAGCAGGAACAGCGCTGCTATTCCATAGAAGAAATACAAGAAGGCCTGCGAAACCGCATCCATAAATCAACTCTCCTTGCTGACCGAGGCAGTCTCCGCGGAACTCGGAATTGCAGGCATCATAGCCGTTCGCCTCCCTTCCGACAATTGACTTTCGTACCTCCTGACCGCGCTGAGAACTGGGAACCGGGAACTGACAACTGGGGTTTACCCAAACCCCTACCCGGCCGGTCAGAGTTACGGCAGGCGGATCAGGGCTGCAGCAAGTAAGAAGGGTGCATCTCTCCGGTCGGCGGGTAGAGTTCGTGATGCGTGTAACAAAATCCAAGTTTCTGCAAGACGTGGCACGAGGCGGCATTCTTCGGGTCGTGCGCCGCGAAAATACTCTTTGCGCCGAGGGACCGAAAGGCAAATTCAATTACGGCGCGCGCCGCCTCCTCGGCTAATCCCTGGCCCCAGAAGGCGCGCCGCAAATGAAACCCCAGCTCCGGAATTAGTTCCTTGTGGGGCCGCAGGCCGGCGCATCCCACATGCTCATCTGTCGAAAGCAGAAATATCGGCCAGTACTGGATGCCGTAGTTCCCCTGTCTGTCGATTTCCAGTTTCAGCCGCGCTGCCACCTGCTCCGGCGAAAATGGCCCACCGATATAGCGGGTAACATCGGGATCGCCCCAGAGGCCGAGAGCCAGGGGCAGATCGTCCTCGCTCCAATGGCGGCATCCCAGGCGGTTTGTTTTCAGGAAATAGGGGTCGGGCTGCATCGCGGTTTGTGAAAGGTGTTATCTGGCTCAGCGATTGGCCAGGGTAGCGATGTCTCCCAAACCGAGCAGCGACTTGTCCGCGGTCACCAGAGTAAGGTCCAACACTTTAGCTGTCGCCGCGAGAAAACGGTCTGCCGGGTCCGACTGAGGCAGCGGCAGTTGACGAGCCGCTAACGCGATTTCATGGGTCAGGGGAGCCTCTCGCAGTGGCGCTGTGGCCAGCGCCACCCACTTCTCCAGGTCTCCATGCAAGCGGATTTTGCCTTTCGCATGTAAGGTCAGCGCTTCCCAAGTGCTGATGGGAGAAAGCCAGGCCTCATTCGCGGGATCCCTCAGTTCCTGCAACACGCGCTTTCCCAGGCGCCTAGGGTTCTGCAGGCTCCACAGCCAGATGTGAGTGTCGAGCAGCAGCCTCAATCGCGCAGCGCCTCCCAATCACCGGGATCACTCGCGGGCGAGACGATGTCACCGAAAATCTCGATGGTTCCTTTCATCGAGCCCATCCAGTCTTTCGAGGCTTGTGGAGACGGCGGCACCACCTCCGCCACGGGCTTGCCGAAACGGGTGATCAGGATAGGCTTCCTGGTCTTTCTCACTTGCTCCAGCAGGCCCAGGCATTTCGCTTTGAACTCGGAAATCGCGACTTCCTTCATGGTTGATAGTTTATACCATGGTCGAAGTAAACGGTCTAAGTCGAACGCAGGGAGGCCGAGACGAATGGGACCACGCGTTCACGAAACCTTCTCAGGCGGCTTAGCCAGGTTGACCTTGGGTTTATCGGACCGCCCGAAAATCCAGCGGAAGATGGCAATCACAAAAAGCAGCGCGGCGAAGATCAATGCTCCTAGTCCTGCCAGCGCCAGCCCGCCATTGGCGGAGCCGCAGAACTGAATCGAAGTGGAACTGAGGGGAATTGCCAGGTTGACGTTGGCAGTTCCGTGCCAATGCCAAGCGATAAAGGTGATTCCCAGAAGCAGCATCAGCCCGGAAGCCACGAACCACAGTCTGGATTTCATGCGGGTAAGCATAATCCAGGGTGGATTGATAGGGATAGCGGTGTTCTGATGAGGCCCACGCTCTAACGCCGCAAAAGCTACCACAAAGGACACCAGGGTTTCACGAAGGTTCACGAAGGACTCCACGATGTGAATCCCCAACGCTATCGCGAGGCGCTGCCCTTAGTCCGAGTAGTA
>DATJXG010000159.1:0-5614 GCA_035500455.1 Terriglobales bacterium
AGGGCGAGTGGAAAAGACAGGACGAAACGGCGATCGCGCACAGCAAGTTCTCCTCTAGAGCACCGCACAGCTTGGTGGTTCCCAGGGGCCGCAGTCGAACATGGCAGGTGACAATATCGCGGGTTGGGCGCGGCGTCAAGAGCAGCCTGCTGGGGGGGTGACATTGGGGTGGGCTACCTGCGCAGTGTCAGGACGGCGAAGAAATGGCGAGGGCGCGGGAGACGCGTACCCACCAAAAAAAGTTGAAGGCTTCGAGGGAGGAAGCCGCTAACGGGCTACGAATCTCCAGGCGACCACCGCCACAAAGACTGCTATTCCGATCACATAGCCCCAGATTCGAGTTCTGTTGGCCTTTTCTTGCTCGATCATGCGATACCTCTGACGCCCACTATGCCACAGACCGGGGTCGTAAGCGAGAGGCTGGAATGAAACCAATCGCTTGGACGGCATAGCGCCGCAGCCACCACCTGATCTGCGGGAAGATCGCAGGGGGAGAGTTAATCGCTCGCTCCTTGACCGCCAGCGGGAGGGGCGGGGGTTTGTCTTTTGATTCCCAGCGGCGTATATTAGTTTTTGAAAACTGTTGTGTAGTTACCAGGATTGGCGAGACACACCAGTGGGCGCAAGCCCACTTTTTAGTTGGGCCGGGATTGGCATTGTGGTTTCGCCTATAACTAACTGATTCAATGGCGGTTGAGATCGAGCATGTGCGGGAGATTGCCGACCGCGTGGCGGCCTCGCTAGGTTTGGAAGTCGTAGAGGCAGAATTCCGCGGCGGCGGCAAGAGCCGCATGTTGCGGATTGTGATCGACCGGCCCTCGGCAGGCGCGAGCGGAGTCACGCACGAAGACTGCGCCAACCTCAGCCGTGAAGTTAGCACGATCCTGGATGTGGAAGACGCGGTGTCGGGCGGCTCGTATCTGCTGGAGGTTTCTTCGCCCGGGCTGGACCGCAAACTGGTGCGTCCGGCGGATTTCGAGCGCTTCACCGGCAGCCGGGTAAAGTTGACGACGCGGCAGGCGGTCAACGGCAACCGTTTTTTCGAAGGGCGTCTGGAGAGTTTTCAGGATGGGCGGCTGACCCTGGATTTCAGCGGAGCGCGCAAGAAAGCAAAGGCAACAGAGGCGCCGGAGAAACTGGAAATCGCTCTCGCGGATGTGGAGAAGGCGAATCTGGTGCCAGAGTTTTAGAGATTGAGTAATTGGGAAATTTAGTGATCGGGTAATTGCGAGAGTGAGGATGGGTTTTCAAATCACCCAGTTACTCAATTTCCCAAGTACCAAATGGTTCTCCTATGGCAAGTGAGCTCTACAACACGATTGACGCGCTGAGCCGGGAAAAAGGGATTGATCCGCAGATCGTGGTCAGCGCGGTGGAAGACGCGATCGTGGTCGCGACCCGCAAGTATTACAAGAGTCAGGAAAACCTGCGGGCGGAGCTGGACAAAGAGACCGGCAAGATCCGCGCCTTCGCGGTGAAGACCGTGGTGGAGACTCCCGAGCAGATCGAGGATCCGCTGCTGCAGGTGACGCTGGAAGACGCGCGCAAGAGCGATCCCGCGATTGAAGTAGGCGGGGAGCTGCAGATTCCCAAGGTGACAGAAGGAATTCTGGGGCGCATCGCGGCACAACTGGCGAAGCAGGTGATCTTCCAGAAGGTGCGCGAAGCGGAGCGCGACACGGTTTACAACGAGTACATCGGGCGCGTCGGTGAGATCGTAAACGCGACGGTAAAGCGCATCGAAGGCCCGGATGTGATCTTTGACATCGGCAAGGCGGAGGCGCGAATGCCGCGGAAGGAGCAGTCGCGGCTGGAGTCATTCGCCATCGGCGAGCGGGTGCGAGTCGTGATTGCGCGCGTGGAGAGGGCTTCGAAAGGCCCCGGAGTCGTGGTTTCACGGGCCGCACCGGAACTGGTGCAGCACCTATTCCAGACCGAAGTGCCGGAGATCTACGACGGCACCGTGGTCATTCGCGCCATCGCCCGCGAGGCCGGCGAACGCACCAAGATCGCGGTCATGTCCAAGGACAAAGATGTGGACGCGGTGGGCGCGTGCGTAGGGATGAAGGGAATGCGGGTGCAATCGATCATCCGCGAGCTGCGCGGCGAGAAGATCGACATTATCGAGTACCACGAAGATTCGGTGACTTTCGCGGAGAAGGCGCTGCAGCCGGCAAAGGTCAGCCGCGTCACGGTGGTCGATCCGGGCGAGAAGCACCTCGAAGTCGTGGTGGATGACAGCCAGCTCTCGCTGGCGATCGGCAAAAAGGGGCAGAATGTCCGGCTGGCGGCGAAGTTGCTGGGCTGGAAGATCGATATCAAGAGCGAGGAAGAGAAGCGGCAGGAAGTGGAGCAGCAGATGTCGGCGTTGGTGACACCGAGTTCCACGCCGCTGGAGAGCGTGCCCGGCCTGGGCGAGGGTGTGATGGAGAAGCTGACCGCGGCGGGCGTGACCACCGTGGAGGCGCTGGCGGATATGACGCCGGAGCAGTTGGAGGCCATCGAAGGCATTGGCCCCAAGACGGTGGAAAAGATCAGCCTGGCTGTGAATAATTACTTCTCCGGCCTGGACTCGGGCGAGGCTGAGGCGGCGGCAGCGGCGGAGGAAGCGCCGGCAGAGGGCGAGGCTGCGGCGGCGGAAGCGCCTGAAGGCCAGCCTGTGGCGGCCGCGGAAGAAGCGGCGGTGGAACCGGCTGCGGCGGGTGAAGAAGCCGCGGAAGCCGAGGCTGCCCCGCAGGAAGCAGCCGAGGAGCAGGTGGCAGCGGAAGAAGCGGGTGAAGAAGCAATCCCCGACGAGCAGGAACGGGCGTGAACGCCGAGTTGGCAAGCGCACGAAACGTGCGGAAACTGAGACCGTGAGGTTGATATGAAGACTTAGCGGGACAGGACAGGAGCAAAAGGGGCGGATGAGCAAGATTCGAATCAACGATCTGGCCAGGGAGCTGGAGGTCAAGAGCAAGGCTATTCTTGACGTCCTCACAGAGGTCGGAGTCACCGAAAAGAAAACCCATTCCAGTTCCCTCGAAGACCATGAAGCCGAGAAGGTGCGGGCGCATTTCAACGCCGCCAGCGCCGCGCAGTCCCAGAGCCGGGCGGCCATGCGTTCCGAGCGGTCCGACAACGGCGAAATCAGGACCAAGATCGATCTCTCCCATATATCCAAGCCAGGTGACGTTTTAAAAGCGATCGTGAACAAGCAGCAGGCGGCTGCAGCTCCTCCGGCGCCACCGCGCCCCGCGCCGCCCGTGGAAGTAAAGCCTGCGGCTGCGCCTGCTGCGCCCGTGGTGAAGGCGCCGGCAATCGCGCCACCACCAAGTCCGGCTCCTGTGGCGCCGAAGGTAGTGGTGCCGGTAATGCCGCAGAGGCCCACGTATTCGATTCCGCAGCCGCCGCCCGCGGCCGCGCCGCCCACGCCGCCGCCAGTTGCCGCAACCCCTGCGACGCCGCCTCCGCCTCGGCCAGTGATTGCGCCACCGCCGGCGGCTGTTTCGTCGCCGCGAGTGAGTCCGCCGATGGCGGCCAGGCCGGCTGCGCCCGTTGCCTCAGCGCCACCGCCGCCACGGATGATCGTTCCGCAGACCGGGCCGCGCCCGGTTTACAAAGCGCCCGTGCCACCTCCCGCTGCGGCCGGCGCACCGATGCGCGCGATGCCTGGACAACCAATGCCAGGAATGCCGGTTGCCGGGCGGCCGATGCCGGGCCGGCCTGTGCCCGGACAGCCGATTTTCCAGCGCCCGCGGCCGGCTACGCCAACATCGCGGCCTCCGCTGCGGCCGGGGGAACGCAGGCCGATGCATCCTACGCGGCAGGCTCCTGCGGGAGCACGTCCGCTGGGAGTGGGGCCAGGACTGCCTCCGCCGGGAGCGGCGCGTCCGGGAAGCCGTCCGGGTGGCCCGTCGCGACGGCCCGGGCAACGCTATGTACCGCGGGGTGTGAAGGAAGGCCCGATGAAGGGCTACACGCCGCCGCCGCGGGTTTCGGTTTCCAACGAGCCGCTGCCGATCACGCGGAATATCACCATCACCGAAGGCATCAGCGTGAAGGACCTGGCGGAGAAGCTGGAGATTCGCGCTAAAGATTTGATTGCGCGGCTGCTGGGGCGGGGAGTTTTCGCCACCATCAACCAGACGCTCGACGCCGAACTGGCCAGCGAGATGGCGCGGTTCTTCGGCGCCGAAACCAATGTCATCAGCTTCGAGGAGCAGGCTGCCAAGGACATGGTGGAGGGGGCAACCAGCGAAGAAGGTCCGGTCGAGACCGTGCCCCGGCCTCCGGTGGTGACCATCATGGGGCACGTGGACCATGGAAAAACTACGCTGCTCGATGCCATTCGCTCCACCAATGTGGCGGAAGGCGAGGCCGGCGGGATTACCCAGCACATCGGCGCCTACAAGGTCTCGATTCTGGACAAGGAATCGCCGGCGTACGGGCGGCAGATTGTGTTCCTCGATACGCCGGGCCACGAGGCGTTTACCCGCATGCGAGCGCGCGGGGCGAAAGCTACCGACATTGTGGTGCTGGTTGTGGCTGCGGATGACGGGGTGATGCCGCAGACTTTGGAGGCAATCGATCACGCTCACGCCGCTGAGGTGCCGATTATCGTGGCGGTGAACAAGATCGACAAGCCCGATGCCCTGCCGGACCGCGTAAAGAAACAGCTGGCGGACCGCGGCCTGGTGCCGGAGGAGTGGGGCGGCAAGACGGTTTTCGTGGATGTTTCCGCGAAGCAGAAGACGAATTTGAATCTGCTGATGGAAATGATCTGCCTGACCGCCGACCTGCAGGAACTGAGGTCGAGTCCTGACCGGGCGGCCAACGGCGTGGTCCTGGAGGCCAAGCTGGATCGGGGACGCGGGCCCGTGGCCACGGTGCTGGTACAGAACGGCACCTTGCACACCAGCGATAATTTTGTGGTTGGAAATGTATATGGCAAAGTTCGGGCTATGTTCGACGACCGGGGCGGGCAGTTGGCTGAGGCTCCGCCATCTACCCCGGTTGAGATTCTCGGCATGGAAGGCCTGCCGCAGGCCGGAGACCAGTTCGTAGTGGTCGTGGACCGCGACAAGGCGCGCGGCATCTCCGAGTACCGCGAGATGAAGGCGCGCGAGGCGGCCCTGGCAAAGAGTTCGCGAGTCTCGCTCGAAGGCCTGGCGGAGCAGATCAAGACCGCAGGCGTCAAAGAACTCAACATCATCCTCAAGGGCGATGTGGGCGGCTCGGTGGAAGTCCTCGGTGACCTGCTGGCGAAACTTTCCAACGAAAAAGTCCGGTTGAAAGTGCTGCGCTCCGGCGTAGGCGCGATCACCGAGAGCGACGTGCTGCTGGCTTCGGCGTCGAATGCCATCATCATCGGCTTCAACGTCCGCCCCGAGCGCAAGGCGCAGGAACTGGCCGAGCAGGAGAAAGTGGACATCCGCCTGCACTCGATCATTTACGAACTGCAGGACGAGATCAAGCGCGCTATGAGCGGGCTGCTGGAGCCGACTTACAAGGAGACCTACCAGGGCCGGGCCGAAGTGCTGGAGACCTTCCGCATTCCGAAAGTCGGCACCATTGCCGGCTCGCGCGTGACCGATGGCTTGATCAAGCGCGACTCCGAAGTCCGCCTGCTGCG
>DATJXG010000160.1:0-25514 GCA_035500455.1 Terriglobales bacterium
GTCTTGCAGCCGTCGGCGCAGTGGGTGCAAGTCGTGCCGACGTGGTTCATCTCCCAGGGCCGCGTCTTGTAACGGTACGCCCCCGAAGTCAGCGCACCCACCGGGCAGATGTCGATGCACATGCCGCACTCTTCGCAGTCCAGGTGGTCTTCCTGGTTGGGTGCGATGATCGAACTCACGCCGCGGTTCTGCACTCCCAGCGCCCAAACATCCATGCCCTCGCCACACACGCGCACGCAGCGGTAGCAGAGAATGCAGCGCGGGCGATCAAAGTAGACTACAGGCGACCACTGCTGCTCCTCGCGGTGCTGCTTGGCCTCGATGTATTTCGACTCGGCCGCGCCGTAGGAAAACGTCATGTCCTGCAGTTCGCACTCCCCGCCGGCGTCGCACACCGGGCAATCCAGGGGATGGTTGCCCAGCAGCAACTCGACCATGCCCTTGCGCGCTTGATGGATCTCCGGGCTGTCGGTAGTGACGATCATGCCCTCGCCGATCACCGTGGTACAGGCGGTCTGCAGCTTGGGCATCTTTTCGATCTTCACCAGGCACATGCGGCAAGCACCCTGCAGGGAGAGGTTGGGGTAGTAGCAGAACGACGGAACCTCAATGCCTACGCTCTTGCAGGCTTCGATAAGCAGCGTCCCGGCCGGTGCCGTTACTTTCTTGCCGTCTACGGTGATGTTGGCGTCAGCCATTGAGTAATTGGGGAATTTGGTAATTGGGAAATTTAAAAACCTATGCCGCTTTCCTCGCGGTCTGTTGACTGGCTGTGAAAATTGCTGCCAGTTCTCGCGCTTCTTTCATCAATTCTTTCGTTTGTTCCGGCTTGACTATGCCGGACTCGGTCAATAGTTCCAACCAGAGAACCACTTCGTCTGCCTCTTCCGCAACAATCCCGATCCTCGCTACAAATTCCGCTTCGGATCGTGATCGGCAAACCGCCCGATAATTCGCTGCCACGGCGGTTCCGCAGCGCAACAATTGCTTTCCCAGAACCTGCGTGTCTGTCCGGAATGGCAAAGAACGAAACCGCCGGATAACACGGAGCGCAAATATCTTCGTTCGGTCGCGCAACTCCTCCGCCCTGCTCGTACTGCCACTCCAAATTACACAATTACCAGATTTCCCCAATTACTCAATCCGCTCATGCCATCGCCGGCTCCGGCTGCTTCTCAAACGGGCACGGCTTGCCGTCCAGATGGTCCTCGAACTCTTTCCTGAACTTCTTGATGAAGGCCATCGTCGGCATCGCGGCCGCGTCGCCCAGCGGGCAGAACGTGCGGCCCAGCATGTTTTCCGAGAGGTAGTACATGTTGTCGATGTCTTTCATCACGCCGCCGCCGTTATGGAATCGCGTCAGCGTCTTCTTCAGCCAGTCGGTGCCTTCGCGGCAGGGAATGCACCAGCCGCAGCTTTCATGCTGGTAAAACTTCATGGTGCGCAGGGCAAATTTCACGATGCAGGTGGTGTCATCCAGCACCACCACGCCACCCGAACCCAGCATGGAGCCGGCCTTGCCGACGGAATCGAAATCCATAGCGACGTCGATTTCACTGGGCAGAAGCACCGGCGTGCTCGATCCGCCCGGAACAACCGCTTTGAGATTTCTGCCATTGGGAATTCCGCCGCCCACGTCGTAAATCATTTTCTTGAGGTTGTAGCCCATGGGCAGTTCGTACACGCCGGGCTTGTTCAAATGGCCGCTCAGGCAGAACAGGCGCGTGCCGCCGTTTTTGGGCGTGCCCAGCTTGGCGTACCAGTCCGCACCACCAAGAATAATGTGGGGCACGCTGGCCAGGGTTTCAGCATTGTTAATAACCGTAGGCCCGCCCCAAAGGCCGACCACGGCGGGAAACGGCGGCCGGATGCGGGGAATGCCGCGCTTGCCTTCGAGCGATTCCATCAGCGCCGACTCTTCACCGACTTCGTAAGCCCCAGCCCCGCCGTGCCAGAACACGTCGAAGTCGCGGCCGCTGCCGAAAATGTTCTTGCCCAGAAATCCGCGAGCGTAAGCGTCGGCAATCGCCTTCTGCATGATGACCGAGAGATAGCGATACTCGCCGCGAATGTAGATGTAGCCCTGAGTCGAGCCGACGGCGAGCCCCGCAATCATCACGCCTTCGATCACCGCATGCGGATCATGCTCGAAGATCAGCCGGTCTTTGCAGGTGCCAGGCTCGCTTTCGTCGCCATTACACAGAATGTACTTCGGCTTGGCTGACTGCTTGGGCACGAACGACCACTTCATGCCGGTGCTGAACCCCGCGCCGCCGCGGCCGCGCAGACCGGAGTTTTTCACCTCGTTGATGATGGCGTCCGGCTCCATCCCGAGCGCCTTCTGCACCGCCTTATAGCCATCAAGCTCCAGATAGCGGTCGAGCGACGTCGCGCCCTGGCCAAAGCGCCGGGTGACGACTTTTACTTCGTCGGGATGGGAGACGAGTGATGCCATTTTCGATTGCTGATTTTTGATTGTCGATTGAAGAACCTGGCTCAGGTTTTCAATCAGCAATTTTTTATCGCGCCGCTTTCTTGTATTCCTCCAGAATCCCGTCCAGCTTCTCCGCCGTCAGGTTCTCGTGAAAGTCGTAGTTCACCTGGACGGCCGGCGCCCAACTGCAGCCGCCGATGCACTCCACCTCTTCCAGCGTGAACAGGCCGTCGGACGTGGTCTGCTTATGGCCGATGCCCAGTTTCTTCTCGCAATGCTCCAGCAGTTCTTCTCCGCCGCGCAGCATGCAGGCGATGTTGGTGCACACCTGCACGTTGAACTTGCCGCGCGGCTTGGTGACCAGCATCGAGTAGTAACTGATCACGTTGCGCACATCGAGTTCGGTAAGCTCCAGGCGGCCGGCGATCTCGGCGATGACCTCGTCGCTGAGATAGCCGGCTTCGTCCTGCGCATACAAAAGCGTAGGGACAAGCACCGACCGCTTCGTCGGATAATGCCTGAGCATTTCGGCGAAACGCGACTCGAATTCATCAGAAAACTTCATCGGTAATCTTCAGGATTGAGTAATTGGGAAATTGGGTAATCTGGTAATTGAAAACCTTTGCTCGCATCGCCTCGCATCAACCAGGGTTTTCAATTGCTCAATTACCAGATTTCCCAATTACTCAATTTTCTCACCGGTCGATTTCCCCCAAAACGATATCGATGCTTCCAATCGCGGCCACCACGTCTGCGATCAGCCTGCCCTCGCACATTGTGGGCAGCGTCTGCAGGTTGGCCAGGCAGGCGGCGCGCATGTGTACGCGGTAGGGCTTGGCGGTGCCGTCGCTCACGATGTAATAGCCCATTTCGCCGCGCGGCGACTCCACTGCCTGGTACACCTCACCTGCGGGAATCGTAAAGCCCTCGGTAACGATCTTGAAGTGGTAGATGAGCGCTTCCATCTGCGTCTTCATCTTTTCGCGGTCGGGGAGGACAACCTTGGGTGCGTCGGCCTTGATTGGCCCTTCCGGCATGCCATCGAGCGCCTGTTGCACGATGGCAATCGACTCGCGCAGTTCCTGTACCCGGCACATGTAGCGGGCGAAGACGTCGCCGTCTGTGCTCACCGGCACTTTGAACTTGAAATTCTCATAGCCGGAGTAGGGCATGTCGCGCCGCAGATCGACATCCACGCCGCTGCCGCGCAGCGTCGGCCCGCTTGCGCCGAGGGCAATTGCATCCTCAGCGGTGATCTTTGCCACGCCTTTGGTCCGCATCACCCAGATGGGATTTCCCGTCAGCAGGTTTTCGTATTCGTCCACGCAGGCAGGAAAGCGCTTGGCGAAATCGCGCACCCGGTCGAAGAACCCAAGCGGCGGCTCCAGCGCAACTCCGCCGATGCGGAAATAAGACGTCATCATGCGCTGCCCGCTCACGGCTTCAAACAGCCGCAAAATATCTTCCCGTTCGCGGAAGCAGTACAGGAAAACGGTCATGGCACCAATATCCAGGGCGTGCGTTCCCAGCCACACCAGGTGCGAGTTGATGCGTGTGAGTTCGTTCATCAGCACCCGCAGCCATTGCGCCTTGGGCGGCATCTCCAGGCCCAACAACTTTTCCACTGCCAGCGCGTAGCACAAATTATTGGTAAGCGGGCAGAGGTAATCGATGCGGTCGGTGAGCGGCACCACCTGGTGATAGAACTTGGCCTCGCAGGTTTTCTCGATCCCGGTGTGCAGGTAGCCGATGTCCGGCATGATGCGCACGATGGTCTCGCCGTCGATTTCCAGGATGAGCCGCAACACCCCGTGCGTCGATGGATGCTGCGGGCCCATGTTCAGGATCATGGTGCGATCCTGGCCGGGCTCGAGAACGGGCGTGGGGGCGAGATGGGCCACTAGCGGTAGCCCTCCACGGGATAGTCTTTGCGCAAGGGATAGCCTTCCCAATCCTCGGGCATCAGAATCCGCCGCAAATAAGGATGCCCGGTAAAGCGTATGCCGAACAGGTCGAACACTTCGCGCTCAAAATAATTTGCCGCCGGCCAAACCGAAGTAACCGACTCCACTGCCGGTGCCTCGCCGCTGAGCTTGACCTTCAGCCGGACGCGTTCTTTCTTAGGGATAGAGAAAAGGTGGTAAATCACCTCAAAGCGAGGTTCCGAGGGATACCAATCCACGCAGGTAACGTCGGAGAGAAAATTAAAAGGGCAACTGGGATTGTCGCGCAGCAGCATGCAGGCCTCGCGCAGAAAAGGCCGGTCCACATAAAGGCTCATTTCCTCGCGGTCAAACTTGGCGCCCTGTACAGCGGACGGGTTCCAGCCCAGCAGGCGCGCCACCGCGGGATGGTTTTTCAATTGTTCCAGATCCGTAACTGGGGGGGCCAAAGGCATTAGTTCGAACCTCGTTTGGCCGTCTCACCCCAGTCCAGCACGCCCTTCTTCCATATATAGAAGAACCCCACCAGCACGATGCCGATGTAAACCATCATCTCCCAGAAGCCGAACATCTTCAGATCGCGCAGGATCACCGCCCAGGGATAGAGGAAAACCGCCTCAATGTCGAACAGAATGAACAACATGGCTACCATGTAGAACTTCACTGAGAAGCGCTCGCGGGCGTCGCCCACCGGGGTCATGCCGCATTCATAGGGAGAAAGTTTGGCCCGGGTCGGACGGCGGTAACCGATAATCCAGGAAAGCAGCACAATTACGGTCGCGAGCGCCCCAGCCACCAGGAAGTGGATCAGCAGCGGCAGGTAACGGGCGAAGTCATTGTCGGGCATAAGGGGAGCTATATATAATGCGCGCCAGCACTTGTGTGAATTTCTAGATTAGAGTTCACGGTTCGGCAGTGTCAAGCGGGTGAGGCGGTTGTAATAAATCACCCGGGCTTGAGACGTGACGAAGGTGGCGCGAAGCATTGCGTTTCCCTTCACGTCTGGGCGCTCCCGGCGGCGATCCTTGAACCGCGAAGAGCGCGAACGACGCGGAGTACGGTGGTGGAATGGCGGCCTGTCCTCGATGCACAAACGCATAATCTTCGGCTTCAACACAGACATTAAGCACGGGGACACGGTTTACCACGTGCAAAGCGAGGCTCGCAACGCTGACCTGCTGCTGCAAACCCAGGTTTTCGTACGCGGCCGCTGCATCGGCAAGCGCGCCACTTCCTACGCCCAGCGCGCCAGCGAAGAGGCATTCAACGACCAGCAGAAAGAGCAGATTCTGCGCGACCAGCACCGCCTGGTGCTTGATTCCATTCGTGATGGCCGGTTGGACGAGGTGATCGAACAACAGGCTCCAGCGGCACTGACGGCGGTTCCCGCTTCCCCGCCCCCGGTCCCCGAGCCGGCCACGCGGGAGTTCGACGTGCACTGGCTCAACGCCGATTCCGTGCACTCCGACCGCACGCTCGTCATGCGCCTTCAAGTGACGGAGGACGGAGCCGGCATCGAGGGCGCCACCGTTACCATTCGCTTTTCGCGCATGGAGGCGGCGCCTTTTTACAGCCAGCGCTTCACCGATCCTGACGGAAATGTGGAAATGAGGATTGAGATGGATGAGTCTCTGCTCGCCGACTCCTCCATCCTGGTGCAGGCCAGCCACAAAGGCCGCACCGCCACGCGCAAGTTCCAACTGCGCAAGGTGGAAGCGTAACTTCGACGGTAGCGCCGACGTCCCGCCGGCAGCAGCGAGAGTGAGAAGCCGCTAATTGCCATAGATCACGCCATGCATCTTGACTTTCGGGCACCAGCGACATAGCGCAACCTCGTTTGCTGGAATTGAGCCTTCCACATGGACCCGATACCAGCGGTGCAAGCCGACGCTGCATAGTAGGCTCTTGAACCAACTCGATTCGTGTGTTCTATGGGGTGATAACTTCGCCAGAGCCGCCGGGGAGAAATGGCTTGATAGTGCCTGAGTCGATGGCTCTTGATGCTTGTGTTTTGCCATCTTGCTCTCCCTATTGGGCGGGTTGCCCGCGGGAAGCCCTCGCTATCTTTGCGGCTCCAGCCTCAGCTCGTGCACCTTGGATTTCTGAATAGCTCCCGCCGAGAACCCCCAGGGGAACGTGTAGCCCTCGTACCATGCGCCCCACTGATCCATGTAGTAAGGGCTGAGGAAATTGCCGCCTTCGCCGGTCACCAGGTTTAGCGTGGATTGGTCCAAATCGGCGAGGTTCACCGTCAGCCGCTCCGAGGGGCCGTGATGTCGCGTTACGGCTTTCACGGTGTATCCGCTTCCTGACTGCTCCTGCACTCCCGGCCCGGCCCAGTTCCGCAGGATAGGAATCTGTCCGAGAAGCGGATGCTCGATCTCAACCGCGTTGAATGGTCCCCAATGCCAGGATGCAAGGTTCTTCGGAGCATCCGGGGCGCTTACGGCTGCATCGACCGCCGCCGCCAGCAACTCGTCATAATTCTCGAACCGGCCGGGAAGCCAGCGCGGCGGCTGGTGCGCCAGGATATTCTCCATCCAGACCGAGCGCATCGCCCACTGATAGCTCTTCCAGCTCAGCGTGGATTCGTCTTTTGGATCGTGCGGCGCGGGTCCTAATTTCGGTTCGAGCAAAAGCCGCGTCAGCTCGGCGCGTGCGCGGAATTGCAACGTAGGCGCGGCCGAACCGGCACGCATGTGGCCGTCCCACTGCCGCAGGATATCGGCCGCCTGCCGCGCCCGCGCGCTCGCGTTGCGGGCATGGTCCACGGCGTAAACGAAGCGCTCGCCGAAGTAGCGCTCGCTTTCGGAGAGCGTATCGGTCTGCAGGTTGAGCATGTCCGCCGGTGAAAATTTCCGGCCTGACTCCAGCACGCGATAGATGCGCGCCGTGCGCCAGGGGGCTTCCCACTCGGTGCTGATAGAAAACGGATAGCCATCCGGCGTGATGCGCCCGTTGGCCGTCGCGATCACGCCCGAAGGTGGATTGAAGACGTTCGGCAGCTGCTCGAACGGAATGTAGCCGGTCCACTCGTAGGCATTGTCGCGGCCGTCTTCCGGCAGGCTGCCGTCGCCCGAGGCGCGGATTGGCACTCTGCCGGTTGCCTGGTAGCCGATGTTGCCGTCCACGTCGGCGTACACCACGTTTTGCCCGGGTGCATCCATCACTGAGAGGGCGTGGCGAAAATCGTCCCAGTTCTGCGAAGAGTTCAGGGCGAAGAAGGGATTGCGGACACCGTCGTAGAGTGTCCAGCGCAAAGCGAGCTGGCGGGTTTCGCCGGGAACAAGCTCAGTGACGATCGGTCCATGGCGGGTGAGCGAGACATCCGCGATTACATCCGCGCCGCCCTTCACATGAATGACTTCTGTTCGGTGCTCGGGCTTCTTCCAGCCCTCGGGCGTCTGGTACTCGCCGCCGGCATCGAATACTTCGACGTAAACATCTTCTACGGTCGGCCCAACGTTGGTGAATCCCCAGGCGATGCGCTGATTGTGCCCCACGATGACATAGGGCATGCCGGGAAGGGTCACGCCGGCGACATCGAGCGCTCCACAGCGCAGGTGAGCTTCGTACCACAGGTTGGGCATCTGATGCCCAAGGTGCATGTCATCGGAGAGTAGCGGCTTGCCGCTGACCGTGTGCGCGCCCGAAACGACCCAGTCGTTGGAGCCGAGACCCGCGGGGCGCTCCGCTTCGGCGGAGATCGCCGGCCAGGCAGGCAACGCCCACGTCACCTCCGGCACCGGGCCCCCGCCGGTGATCGAGCCCGGATCGTCCTCTTCTTCATTGTCCTCGTCCGAGTCTGAATCGGAAGGATTTTCCAGAGCCGGCCGCGTCGCGGTGGGCGGGCGGTCGTGCCAGGAGGTGTTCACGTACAGATCGGCAGTCAGGTCCGGGCCCAGCTTGGCCAGGATTTTCTCCCGGGTGAGCGCATCGCGAAAATGCCCGTGGTTGAGGTCTTTCACCATCTGCGCCGCGATCACCATCGAATCTTCGGGAGTCCAGGGCTGCGGCGAATATTTCAGGATGCGGAATTCGATGGGCAGACTGTCGCGGTGCGCCGCAATGAACGCGTTCACTCCGCTGGCGTAGGCGGCAAAGCGCTGGCGATCCTCCGGCGAAGAGACTTCCAGCGATTTCCGCGCCGCCACCCTTAGGCCGAGAATGCGCTGCTCGCGGTCGTGCTCGATAAAGTCTTTGCCCAGCACTTCAGACAACTCCCCCGCGGCGAAACGTCGCATGCCGTCCATTTGCCAGAGCCGGTCCTGGGCGGTGACGTAGCCCTGGGCGAAGAATAAATCCTCCAGATTCGCCGCCTCGATGGTGGGAACGCCGTGGCCGTCGCGAATAACTTCCACCGGCGCTGAAAGACCGCTGATCTGGATGCTGCCGTCGAGTTGCGGCAAAGCGGACCGCGCGATCCGATAGCCCCAAAGGGCTAACCCGGCCGCCACCAGCAGGACCAGGGCGAGCAATCCGCCCAGAACGCGCCACAGCCAGCGCCGCGAGGTGCGCGAAGGACTCGAAATAGAAGCAGTGGCCACGCTGAGTGTATGCGCCATTCTAGGAGAGAAGCCGACCGCTAGACAAATGGTGCGAGTGCCTCCGCTGGATGATATGGCTAGCGCAGTTCGAGGCCGCGCCAATAGGCGTTGCCGGCTTCATGATGCGGAACCAGGACACGCTGGTAGAGCCGCAGCACGACTTGCTGATTCTTGTATGCGGAGAGATCGATCTTGATCTCCCGCCACGTTCGCGTATCCGAAGATCCATCGATCATCTTGTCGAGCACTTTGCCGTCGTTCACGTAAATCTGCAGCTGCCACACGCGGCCGGGATCCACACCTGCCTGGAATTGCAGAACCGGGGCGCCGCCCAGTTTCGCGGTTCGCTGGAGGAGGGTCCCACGAACTTCGTCGCGCGGATAGGTGGCTAGCACATCGCCATCGAGATAGGTGATGCCGCGAATTCCCGGCAAGCCGCCGCCTGCGCCGCCGAACCCGGCACGCTCCAGCACCCAGTCGGGATTCCAATAACGCATCAGATCGCCGAGCTTGAAGAGTTCCGCCGGTTGGGTCCGGGGCTGCTGAATGGGCGATCGCAGCGTGCTGCCGTCGTCGCTGGCGCCGTTGGCCGCCGCGATAGTGAGGCCGATTTTCGCCGTGCGCCGCGCCAACCCCGAGATGCTCTCATCCACCGGCGGGGTCAGTTTCAGCGGGCCCATTTCCGCACCGAAGATCCGGTCGTGCAGCTCGGAAACTTCCTTCGCAGGCAGGGCTTTCATGCCGTGCATGGCTGCCACCACTGATTCCGCGTTGGCGGTGTTGCAGTCGGTATCCGCAAAGTCAGCGGCGTGCACTGCCAGCTGCAGGGTCTTTTGAAAGTCGCCTTCGCCGAACCACACGCTGGTAGCGACAAATCCGCCGTTTACCACCGCGTTGTTTGTGGCGGGATATTCCATGCCCCGGCGCTCATCGACAGCGCGAAAAATTTCCTGCGGCGAACTGCCTGAATCCGCCATGGCGATGACCAGATCCAGGCATTGGCGATATGGGGAGCGGGGATCGATCAGGCTCGCCGCTTTGCGCACCACGGCATGCGGATCCTTTTCCGCGAACGCAATGCTGATCATGCCCGCGACAAACACCGCCCCATCGGTTCCCTCCGCGTAGCCGTTGATGTGGCTCAAACGCCGCGCCATTTCGCCGGCTACGTTGGGCATTCCCGGAGCCAGCGCGCCGTACACGTCGCTGCTGAACTGCGGGCCGATCGTCCACCACAGTTTGTTGTAGCGGGGATGGCCGGTGTCGGGCGGCTTGATGCCGCGCCTGAGCAGCAGCAGCGCCTGCTCGCTCGAGCCCCAGGAGCCGGCATTGTTCTCCAGCCACTGCTCGCCGAGTTGTTGCACCGTGAGTCCGATTCCGTACTTCTCGAAAGCGCGCACTGCCACCATTTCGTAGTAGTAGTCGTCGTCCACCGGGGCATAACCCTGGGGCTGGGTGAGCGGCGTCACCGGCAGCACGGAGGCAGGCTTGTGCTCGAAGCGAACGCCCGTCATCTGGCCGATCATCTGCGCCGTCCAGATGGCTCGCACGCGATCGAGATACTCGGCGTGCGACAGCACAAGCGTGGCGGGCGAGGGGGATTCTGCAGCGGCTCCGATCTTCCGCGCGGTGGCTTCGGCGTTGCAAGATGCAACGCAGATCAAACTGAGGAGAGTGAGCAGCCATTTCATACTCCGTGCCCGGTTCATCCCTCGCCTCCCGTTGCAATCAATCTCAAAGGCCCGTCCGAAAAGAAAGCATGGACATGATATTTGAAACGTTTTATATTTGCTGCCCGTGAAACGCTTTCGCGTGCCGCCTGCCGGGGACGACCGCTGCCAGTTGTGCCTGAAAACGGTCTCGGACCGTTCGCCTTCCCGCTCCGCTGCAGCCATCCCGGTTACATTCCTCTCGCCGGAGACTCTTAGTTCCAGCCGAAAGCGCTCGCCTTCCCAGCAACTGCTCACGGATAAGTCACAGCACAAAGTTCGGGTACAGATATGGGGGAACACGCTTTGAAATCAAATATGGCTCGATTCAGCGCAATCATTTTGCTCGCAGGTGCTCTTCCGCTCCTCGCCCAGGATTCGCATTACCGCCCCGAGCGCCAGCAGATTCCCGTGCCCGGTTGCCTCCTCATGAAAGCCGCGTGGGAGGGCGGATCACGGTTCTGCACGCCGGAAGACCATGAGGCCTGGCTGGCCGACATCACTCACTGGCGCAACGAACGGCGCATTCGTATCGGCTACAACGGTTCGCGCTACGACATGCCCGCGCTGAAGTGGACGCAATCCAGTTTCTTCCAGCCGCAGATGATGGCGGAAGACCGCTACTTCTACGATCCAGTCGCCCACCGCTACACCGTGGACCGCTATCTCGACGACCTGGAAAAAAGATACGGAGGTATCGATGCTGTGCTCATCTGGCCGACGTATCCGAACATGGGCATCGACAACCGCAACCAGCATGACATGATCCGCAGCATGCCCGGCGGGGTGGCCGGAGTGCGGCAGATGATCGCCGACTTCCACAAGCGGGGAGTGAGGGTGCTGTTTCCGATGATGATGTGGGACCAAGGAACGCGCGACGTGGGCAAGCCATGGCCCGAAGCGATCGCGGAACTGATGGCGGAAATCGGCGCTGATGGCATCAATGGCGACACTCAGGATGGCGTCCCGCTGGCTTTCTCTCAGGCAGCCGACAAAGTGGGGCACCCGCTGGCCTTCGAACCCGAGGGTGGCCCATCTGACGAGGCGCTGGCATGGAATGTGATGACCTGGGGGCAGTACCAATACCAGTTCGCTCCCATGGTGGACAAGTACAAGTGGCTGGAGCCACGCCACATGGTGAATATCTCCGACCGCTGGAAGCGCGACAAAACCGATAACCTGCAATTCGCCTTCTTCAACGGCGTGGGCTGGGAGAGTTGGGAGAATATCTGGGGTATCTGGAACGGCATCACTCCGCGCGACGCTGAAGCCACGCGGCGTGTGGCCACCATCGAACGCGCGGTGGCGCCGTTTCTCAGCAGCAGTGGCTGGGAGCCGCTCGCGCCCATGCTGCGCTACGGCGTTTATGCCAGCCGGTGGCCGCAAGGCGATCATGCGGTGTGGACAATCGTCAATCGCAATGAGTACGACGTTGCAGGACCGCAGATGGAACTTCCGGCGGAAAATGGTGTCCGTTACTTCGATCTCTACCACGGCGTAGAACTCACCCCGATGCGAAATGCCACCGGAGAATCGGTGCTGAGCTTTGCCATCGAAGCTCACGGTTATGGCGCCATTCTCGCCTCGCACGCGGGTCCGGATGCGGGAATTCAGACGCTTATGTCGAAAATGAAAGACATGACCACCACGCCGCTGGCGAGTTACTCGCACGAATGGACCGTGCTCCCCCAACAGATTGTGCCCATCACCGCCACCAAGCCGCCTTCCGGCTCGCCGCCCGGTATGGTAAAAATTCCAGCCGCGGATTTTCTCTTCCGCGTGGAGGGAATTGAGATCGAAGGGTTCGACGACATCGGCGTAGATGTGCAATATCCCTGGGAAGATACCCCGCGGCGCTTTCATGAGCATCCCATGCGTGTGAATTCGTTCTGGATTGACAAATATCCCATCACCAACGCGCAATTCAAAACATTTCTCGACGCTACTCATTACCATCCGCAGGACGATCTGAATTTCCTGCGTGACTGGCAGAATGGAAACTATCCCGCGGGCGCAGACAACAAGCCGGTGGTGTGGGTTTCGCTGGAAGATGCGCGCGCCTACGCGGCGTGGGCAGGCAAGCGCCTGCCGCATGAGTGGGAATGGCAATACGCCGCGCAGGGAACCGATGGCCGGCTTTATCCCTGGGGCAATACCTGGAAGGCGGATGCGGTGCCGGTTCCCGACAAGAGCCGCACCATGCGCGGCCCCGATGCGGTGGACGCGCATCCGCAGGGCGCCAGTCCCTTCGGCGTGATGGATCTGGTCGGCAACGTGTGGCAGTGGACCGAGGAATTCACCGACGAGCACACGCGCGGCGGCATTCTGCGGGGAGGGAATTACTATCAGCCGCAGGGCTCGATCTGGTATTTCCCTGAGGCCTTCCGGCTCGACCAGCATGGCAAGCTGCTGCTGATGGCGCCCAGCATGGACCGCTCCGGCGGCCTCGGCTTCCGCTGCGTCCAGGATGCTGAGTAATATCTGGCCCAAGGCGTTTCCTGAGAAGCGGCTCCGCGTTTCCTAAGTCTCCGTGGTTAACCTAGTAGGTTAAGAACCGCGGAGTACTGATTGGGCGCGGAGTCTTTGTAGTCGTGGCCGCGGAAAACCTGCTACCCTGTTGCTCACCTCGACTACCCTGATGAGCGCACCGGTCACCATGCGGCAGATTGCGGAGCGTGCCGATGTTTCCATTGGCACGGTGTCGCACGTCATCAACGGCACCGCCAAGGTGCGCGAGAAATTGCGCCTGCGCGTGCTGGAGGCGATTCGCAGCCTCGGTTACCAGCCCAGCCAGTTGGCGCGCGGCCTGCGCCGCAATCAGACCAGCATGCTGGGGATGATCATCCCCGACATCACCAACCCCTTTTTCCCCGCGGTGGTGCGCGGGGTTGAGGATGTGGCCTACAAGCACTCTTATCGCGTAGTTCTGTGCAACACCGACAATGATCCGGGCAAGGAACTGTCGTATCTGAACGAGTTGCGCTCTTACCGGCCGGCGGGATTGCTGGTAATTCCATCCGCGGAGAGCGAAATTACACCCCACCTGAAATCGCTGGCGGTGGCAGGGCCGCCGGTTGTTTGTCTTGACCGCCGTCCTGCCGGCTGGAATGGCGACGTGGTGTCGGTAGCCAATGAGGCAGGCGCCTACCGGGCCACCAAACATCTTCTGCAGATGGGCCATCGGCAGCTGGCCGTAATTACCGGGCCGCTCCACCTGGCGAACGCGGTCGAGCGGCTGCGCGGATTTAAACGCGCTTTGAACGAGGCCAAGGTTTCCATTGAACCCGAGTACATTCAGGAGGCTCGCTTTGAACGCAACAGCGGCTACGAGGCAGCCATGCGTCTGCTGCGCATGCTGCCCCGGCCTACGGCGATCTTTGCCTGCAACGACATGATGGCGCTCGGAGTTCTGCTGGCGGCGAGAGAGTCGAGTCTGCATTGTCCGGAAGAGCTTTCTATTGTCGGCTTTGACAACCTGGACTTCAGTGAATTCACCGCGCCGGCGCTGACCTCGGTACACCAGCCCGGCTATCAGCTGGGCACCACGGCCGCGCGGCTGCTGTTGACGCGCATCAACGGCTTGAAACAGCCGCCTAAAAGAATAGTGCTGCAGACCGAACTCAAAATCCGCAACTCGGTGGGACCCGCTCTCCGGACGACGGCAAGCACGCGAAAACACTCGACCCCAGGAACCACGCGCTCGCTTTGAGTCGTGGAAAGTTGAATTCGGCAGCCGTTGGGACCATTGGCCTTGGCCTCTTCCGGCGCGGCTGCGAAGATGACTCAGGGTTGGGAAAGCTCCCGGCGAAGCCATGTACTCATTTCGCTTGACAACCGGCGAAACCCGGAGTTACATTCCTCCCGAATAAATTGAAACGTTTCAAAGAAACGTTTCAATTCAGCCTCGTTTCGGCCCGCCGTACCGAAACGCGGCATGGCTGCAAGCATGAAGGAACTCGGGTTTGCTGGGGAGGAATTTATGCGAAATCACGCGGCGCTCGTATCACAGGTATGTTTACTTCTTGCCACCGGGTTGCTGGCCCAGGTGGTGATTACCAGCAGTATCGTGGGCACGGTGACGGACCCGCAAAAGGCGGTGATCGCCGGCGCCGCCGTGACCTTGACCAATACCGACACCGGCGTGGAGTGGACCGCCACCACCGATACGTCAGGGGACTATCAGTTCCCCAACCTGATTGCCGGCAACTACAGAGTGGCGGTCGTTGGAGAGGGCTTTGCCAAAGCCGTTTCCACTGCGGTTCCGCTGGAGAATGGAACCACGCGCCGGGTGAATATCACTCTGACGGTGGGCAGAGTTGCGGAGGTCGTCGCTGTCACCAGCGCGGCGTCACTGGTCAAGACCGACGACGCCAACGTTTCCGAGGTCATCCAGAACAAGTTCGTGCGCGATCTGCCGATTGAAGGCCGCAGCTTTCTGAATTACGCCCAGATCGTACCCATGTTCAACAGCGGGACGGGAGACAACACGCGCACCGCCTGGGGACTGGCTTCGGCCACCAGCACCGGCGCCAAACAGCTGAACGTCGGGGGCACAGAATACGGCGTCGGCTATTACATTGACGGCCTCAACAACAACGACAACTGGGTTGAAGGTCCGGTGACGAACGTCAATATGGACGCGGTGCAGGAAGTGAAGGCTGAAGTCGTGGACTACTCGGCGGAATACGGCCGCGATGTGGGCCAGATCAGCCTCACAACCAAGTCCGGCACCAACCAATTGCACGGCAGCGCGTACGACTTCTTTCAGAATGCGGGATTGAACGCGAATGACCCGTACTCCATTCTTACCCAGGTTCCCCGCAGCTCGTACCATCAAAATCAGTATGGGTTCACAGTCGGTGGGCCGGTTTACATCCCCAAGTTGTTCGACGGGAAGAACAAGATGTTTTTCTTCGTCTCGTTCGAGCAGCTACGAAATCGCAGCCAGCACCAATTCACTGCCTATGTGCCGACCGACGCCGAGCGTGCCGGAGATTTCAGTGCCTGGATCACCGGGGCGAATGCCGTGGATGTGAGCCAGTGCGATGGTTCGGACAGTTCACCGGCGGGCTGCCGGTATGTGATTTACGATCCCTCGACCTACAATCCTGCAACCCAAACCCGGCAACTGTTTCCTGGCAACATCATCCCCAACCCGGATCCTAAGGCGCTGGCTTATCTTTCTCATTTCCCGGAGCCGAACGGCTATACCTCTCCCATCCCGGGCGTCTTCGACAACTGGTCTGGCAGCACCACTGACGGAATTAACGACAACAACTACTCGGCGCGTGTGGATTACAACCTGACCCACCGCGACAGCTTGTATTTCCGCTTCTCCCACGACTATGGGACCAAGCTCAGCGAGGGCGGCTTGGTACCGGAACTGGCGCTGGGGAATGGCCCGGTGCACACCACCGACAGCTATCAGGGACACTGGGTACACGCTTTCGGCAGCACCTTTACCAACGAAGTGAACTTCAGCGTGACTCGCGCCCAGAACGCCAGCAATCAGGCGGCACAGATCAACAAGTTCATGCAGGCCACCTGGCTTCCGGACCTGTTCCAGAACACTTCGACCGGAGGCGCCGGATTCACTCCCTACGATCTGCAACAACTTGGCATCAAGAACGACGCCACCTTCTCCGTCAGCTTCGCGGACCCACAGTTTCAATACCTGAGCCTGGGGACCACCGAATACTGGTATCAATGGGTGCCGATTTACCAGCTGTCTGACAGCGCCGCCAAAGTGATCAAGCGGCACACTCTGAAATTCGGATTTTACTGGCAGCGGCGCGACGAGCGCGACAACGACGTGATCCGCTCGCTCAACATCGGCGGATACTGCTCGGGTTGCGGAGAAGCGACCAACTATACCGGTCGCGGGCCGCTCAGCAATGATGGTTCCGGCTGGAACACGCTGGCGGAGTTCGAAACCGGCGCAGTTGCCAACATGAATCAGCGGACGCCACTGACCGGCGGCGACGGCAGCCTCTGGTTCCGCATGCCGGAGTACTCCGCGTATTTCAACGATACCTGGAACGCCACCCAGAAGCTGAGCGTAAACCTGGGACTGCGCTATGACGTTGGAGTTCCGGCGTACAGCGTAGACAACTACTGGGGCGTGATGGATCTTTCCTACCCGGGCTACCGGTTGGTGATGCCGGGACTGACGCCGGGAACCCACAACCCGCCGTATCCGGCTGACAAGAATAACTTCGCCCCGCGCATTGGGCTGGCTTACCGTCTCACCGACAAGACGGTGGTTCGAGCAGGGTACGGCATGTTCTATGAGACCGGGCGCTTCAAGTTCCTGGACCAGATGTTCTGGAGTTCCCCAGGCTACGGCGGCGTTACTTATGACTCCACGACCTATGCCTCCGATCCCAACCAGACCTACTTCACATTGAACGATGCCTTCCCCGCCGCCGTATCCATTCCGAAGGGCACTTGGCCGGTTCCGATTGGCGAGCAAGGCGGCGAACTCTACGGCCGGCAGTCTCCGCAGACCATCGACAGCGACAGCGCCATAACCCCGTACATCCAACGCTGGAGCCTGGATGTTCAGCGGGAATTGGGAAAAGCCGTGGTGGCTACAGTGGGATATGTCGGCTCGGAGGGCACCAAACTGACCACCCAGTACGACCTCAACCTCCCGCCCCAGGGCGTCTATCTCAACAGCGACGAATACTATGACGCCCGCCCGCTCACCTCAGTCGCTCCCGAGCGCTGGGATTCTATTTGGGCGGTGCATCACAATCGCAGCAACAACTATCACGCTCTTACCACGCAACTGAAGACCCAGCAGTGGCACGGTCTTACCAGCATCATCAACTACACCTGGTCAAAGCAGATGGATACATTCTTCGGCGAAAGCGGCGAGAGCGGCGTGCAGGCGATTGGCGGGCAGTGGCACCCGGAGTGGTCCTACGGCCCGTCCGACGCCAATCATACCCACCGCTTTGTGGCGGCCTTGCTGTATGAACTTCCGGGCAAAAATCTCTCCAACCGCTTTCTGCGCGAGGCGGTGGGGGGATGGCAGCTCAACACCATCACCACCTTTGAATCCGGCAGTCCAGTAACGGTGTTCAACGGTTATACCAGTTCGTTTGACTACATGGGTGATGTCCCTGATCAGACCTGTAATGCGAATCTGTCGGGCGGAGACCGCATCTTCAGCCACTACTTCAACACTGATTGCTATACCGAACCGCCTCCTGACCCAGTGACGGGAATTGCCACTCACCGGGGGAACGAGCGCCGCAATAACTTGCAGGGTCCGGGCATCAACAACTGGGACATGTCACTGGGCAAGTCTTTTCCGTTATTCGGCGAGGGGCGGCAAGTGCAGGTTCGCGCGGAGGCGTTCAACGTGTTCAACCACACGCAGTGGTCGAGCATCGCAACGCCGGACATCGGCTGCGCCTGCGTAGTGGACGACCGCCAGGTCAACCCTGACAGCCAGTTCGGCTACGTCACCGGGGCCCGGCCCGGCCGGCACATGCAAGTCGCCCTGAAGTTTGTTTTCTAGAGGATGACCATTTGAGGGGGTGGCGCAAGCGATCGTCCTGGTCGCTTGCGCCTGTTTTTCGGAGAAAGGATTCATGCGCAAGCCAATCGTTGTCGTGGGGAGCATCAATCTTGATCTGGTGGCCGCGACTCCGCATATTCCGCGGGCGGGAGAGACTGTTGCCGGGCTGAGCTTTCAAACGTTTCCCGGAGGCAAAGGCGCGAACCAGGCGGTGGCGGCGGCACGCCTGGGCGGAGAGGTGAGCATGGTGGGCAAGCTGGGCAGCGACGCCTTCGCTGCGCAGCTTCGGGAGAGCCTGGAGGAATCGGGCGTGCGGACGGAGGCGGTAGGGATCGTTCCGGGCCCGTCCGGAGTAGCGCTCATCACCACAGGCCCGGCCGGCGAGAACGCTATTGTTGTGGTGGCCGGAGCGAACGGGCAACTGGCTCCCGCAGACCTGGAAGCCAATCTTGACTTGATCCGCAGCGCCGGCATTTTGATGACGCAGTTGGAAACTCCCTTCGAGACTATCGAATGCCTGGCGGCGATTGCGGTCAGGGAGAGAATTCCATTGATGCTCGATCCTGCTCCGGCGCGGCCGCTTCCGGCTTCTCTGCTGAAGTGCGTGGAGTGGCTCACTCCGAACGAAACCGAGATTTGGCCAATGTTGGGACGCTCGGCGCAGGAACTGACTTCGAAGGCATTGGAAGAGGCAGCCGGCACTCTGCTGGCACAGGGCACCCGCAATGTGATCCTAAAGCTCGGGGCGCGGGGCTGTTACCTGGCTACGGCGGAGGGCACGCGACAACTCATTCCCGCGTACAAAGTCCGCGCCGTGGACACCACCGCGGCCGGCGACGCCTTCAACGGAGCCTTGGCAGTAGCTTTGCTGAGAGGCGATGACGCGGTTCGCAGTGCTTCCTGGGCTTCCGCCGTGGCCGCGATTTCGGTCACCCGGCATGGCGCCCAACCCTCTATGCCCTCTGCCGCAGAAGTAACCCGGTTTCTTGAGGAAACCGAAGGCGTCAAACTGTCATCCTGAGAGATGTGACTTTTTGTGGTCGAACGAGAATTAGATCGTGTCATCCTGAGCGAAGCGAAGGATCACAATTCCGACGGAGTGCTGGAAGCGGATTAGTCGGCTGCGATTCCTTGCCCTTCTTCTACCACCTGCGCGCAGAACGGCATATTCTCAGCATCGGCATCTGCCGCATGCATCTCTCCGCGCAACTGCGCTTCCAGCTCCGCGAGCTGCCGTTCGATGTCCTCAGAGGCTTTGCGCTTGCGGATGACCTCTTCGCGGTAGCGGCGCAGGAAGTAGTCGATGGTTTCGACCCGGATGCGAATTGAGCCCGAGGGCTTGTTCTCATCCAGATCCTTGAAGCAGAAGTAGGGCGTCCCCGACTGCTCGATGATGCCTTCGACCACGCCGTAAATCGGCGCATCGTGGCCGCACTTGAAGCTGGAAATCTCCAGCGCCACGAGGTTGGGATGGCGAGCGGTAAACTTCGCGGCCCATACTTTGTGGTTGGTGCTGCACGAATAGGAATTTTTCCAGGCATCGCTGATATCGAGCGGGCTACTGACAACACCCGCGCGAACTTCTTCGCCGAAGAGCCGTTCCAGCAGGTCTTCGTCAATGGGCAGCGTGTTCTGCGAGAAGATCGGATAGCCCAGCTTCTGGAACTCGTCCATGATTTCGTGGTTTAGGCCGGGATCGTGATGGTAGGGCCGCCCCAGCATCACGATCCCGATGCGGTCTTCGCGCTCCAGTTGATCGAGCACCTGGCGGGCGCGGCGGCGGATGCTGCCTTCGTAGTCCTTCAGCGCCGTAAACCCGGCTTCCACCGCGCGGTCATTTTCTTCCAGCGAAAGCCCCAGGATCGGTTGCCACGCCTGCAACATCTGGTGGGCGAACAGCTTGCGGTCGGCAAAGTTGAGCACGGGATCGACATACTTCAGGTTGTGCTCAGCGAAGACATCATTCTCCTTGGTGAATGCCGCTTTCACGGTTTCCGGAGTCGCCGTCACCGTGGGGCAAGCGTTCGCGCCCACGATTTTCACCAGAGGGGAATGCAGCACGTCGTACATGGGGAAGAAGATCGCGTCCAGCGGTTTCTTGCGATGTTTCTCCTGCAGCAGGTTGTAAACGTGCGAAATGCCGATCTTGGCGGGGAAGCAGGGATCGATGGCGCCGCGGCTGGCTCCCGCGCGGTATAGCTCGGAGCTGGTGTAGTCGGAGTAGATAATGTTCTCCGGCTGTACGCCCAGGCTCTCGAAGTATCCGTTGAACAGCGGCGCGTAGGTATAGATGTTCAGCACCCGCGGGATGCCGATGCGCAGCTTCTTGCGGCCTTCCATCAGGGAGCGGCGCTCTTTTGCGCCTTTCGGCCACCCCGCCCAACCTTTCGTAGGCGGAGGATCGGCCACGCTCTCGGGATTTACCGGGCGGAAAACTTCTTTCGACGCCATATCCACGAAGTTGGGATGCTTGGCGCGGATAGAGTCGAGCCCGGACTTGATCTCCTTCATGTCGTTGACGTCTTCAACGGTGCCCTTCTCGCACGTTGCGATAATCAGGCGCTGCTCGCCATGCATGAGTGGGACTTTGGTAACCTTCTGGATAGGCACGAAGCTGAGGTCGTTCTTCGGCTGCGTGCGAATGTCGATGAACGTGCGCAGGCAATCGTTCTTGCAGAAATGGCAGCGCGTATCTTCATTGCGGGTGGTGCGGTATTCGATCTTGCGCACCGCATCCAGGCCGACAAACGTCGTCTGCAGGCCGTTGCGCCACAATCGCAGCGATTCCTGGGCGGCGCCGATCGCGCCCGATTCTCCGCAATGCTCATGCACAATGATTTCCGGCTGCTTGCCGGTGGCGCGGAAGCTGTTGCGGATGAAATCGACTTCGGCTTTCACCACGGCAAGATTATTCTGCGTGCCGCCTTGCAGGACAAAACGCGAACCTAAAGCCGCTAGATTGGGAATGCTGGCGACGTAGAGGAAAACGTTTTTGGGCAATACGGCAGCCAGGCCGGCAAGAATTTCTTCCGCCCGCCAGCCCTGGCGCTGGAAGTTCACAATGTCGGACTGCATGAACACCGCGCAGCCGTAGCCGAACACAGGCATCGCCTGCGCAGAGAACGCCAGATCGGCATACTGATTGACGCTCAGCCCGAAACCCTCAGCGGTGGATTGCAGGAAATATCCGTTGCCCGCCGAGCACTGCGTGTTCAGCTTGAAATCTTTCACGCGGCCGTTGTGCAGGATGATGATCTTGATGTCCTGCCCGCCTACGTCCACAATCACGTGCGGATCTTCGTAAAACTTGAGTGCCGATTCCGTGTGCGCCACGGTCTCCACCAGCGCTACATCGGCGTTGAGAACATCTTTCAAAATGTCCTTGGCATACCCGGTGGTCGCGACCCCCAGAACTTCCAGCCGCGCGTTCTGCGCCTCCACCTGCCCGCGCAGATTTTCGAACATTTCTATGGTGTCCTGGATGGGGTTGCCGTTGGACAGCTGATAGGACTTGCAGAGGATGTCCCCGTTCTCGTCCAGCAGAACCGCCTTGGTGGAAGTTGAGCCGCCGTCAATGCCGATGAAGCCGGCGACCGTGCTGTTCTTCTGAAATACCGCGGGAGTGAATTTCTTGGGGCGGTAGGCTTCCTTGAAGGTCTCCAACTCCGCCGGCTCTTCCACCAGTCCCTTGCCACCGGACTTGGCTTTCTCTTCCTGGCGGCCGAAGTCGATGTAGTGCACCAGGTTGTCGTAGCCGCGATAGCAGCCCACGCAGTCGTCCTCACTGCGCCCAAATTCAATGGCGCCGAGGGCGGCGAAGTATTGCGCGTTCTGCGGAACTTTGATCAGGTCTTCGGGCTTCGAACCTTCCGGCACCGCGACCTTGCGCTCCTGCCACATGCGGGGAATATTGGCCTGCCAGGCTTCGCGCATGCCGCGAATGAAGCTGTTCGGGCCACCCAGCAGCAGCACATGCGGGCGCAAGGTGTGGCCGCGGGTGAGCACGCTCAGGTTCTGCAGCACGATGGCTTCGAACAACGACGCCATCAATTCATCGGGCGGCGTGCCGACTTTCTGCAGGCTGTTGATGTCGGTTTCCGCAAACACTCCGCATTTGCCCGCGACTTTATGCAGCTTGATGCCTTGATATTTCTGCTCCGCCAGCAGATCGGTAGGAATCTTCAGTTTGGCGTTGATCTTGTCGATGACCGCGCCGGTGCCGCCGGCGCATTTATCGTTCATCGAAGGAATCTTTTTCTTGCGCCCGGTTTCATTGTCGTCTTTGAAGACGATGATCTTGGCGTCCTGACCGCCGAGTTCGATGACCGAATACACCTCGGGATGCAACTTCTCCACCGCCAGCGAAACCGCCGTGACCTCCTGCACGAACTTCGCACCCACCTGATCGGCGATCGCCCCTCCGCCCGAACCGGTCAGAAACATGCGCGTGTTGTGGCGGTCGATGCCGACCTCCGCTTCCATCCGCTTCAGGAACTCCAGGGTCTTTTCCGGCTGCTTGGTCTCGTGGCGCTGGTAGTCCTGCCACAGCACCTGGTCGGTTGCGAGATCGACCGCCACGGCTTTCACCGTGGTTGAGCCCACGTCGAGCCCGACAAGAAATTTGGTGTTGTGATCGTGCGGCTTCTGCGGACGCGCTTCTTGCACCGGTTGAGCAGGAGGCTCCAGCGGAGCGATCTGAATCAGAGACGAACCCGTATGGTCGTGCATTCAATCCTCTCTTACGTTGTGAAAGCCGAAAACCAGTGGACTAACCGCGGAGCACGCCGAGTTCGCTGAGATCAACTTCTTCTCTCTGCGTCCTCAGCGCCCTCTGCGGTTAATGCTCAATCGCCCGAGACCGCCGGAATCGCCGCCCCCTGCACCCGCGTCCGCTTCCAGAAATGAGTGTCCTTCTGGATGCGGTCATTTACATGCAGGATGAACTGCGCCGCCGTGCCCGCCACGCCTTCGCGATGCGGCACGTGGTAGAACGGCCGCTTCAGTTCCGGGTGCTCATCCACGTACTCGCGAATTTCCTGCAGGCTGCGGCCGGTGGATTTCAGGCATTGCTCGAATTCCGTCTTGGCCTTTACTTTGGCTTCCCCAAGCGCCATCTGGACGCGGCTATGGGCGTTGACTTCGCCCTCGCCGGAAGTCTCGATGGGAAGAAAGATCATGTCTTTGAACTTATTGATCACTGCCGATTGCACTCCATCCGACTGCGACGACGGCATGCAGCCGAACGGCTTCAGCGCCAGCACCATGTGGCAGCGCTTGTGCACCGTGTAGTACACGTTCTTGCCGACTTCCAGGTGGCCCTCGCCGCCGCGCGCGAACTGGTTGTAGAAGGGATGCGCCAGTTCCGCCAGTTCAGTCTGCGGCACCAGTTCGTGGGTGATGCCGCCGAGATGGCGGATGGTGCGATGGTAGAAGAAGTTCCACATGCGCTCGCCGGCGCCGATGCCCCACAGCTTTTTGTGCAGGCCGATGTAGTTGGCGAACTGCTTCTTGAACTCATACCACTCAGGCGTGCGGTGCGGGCGGTTCACCGGCCACTTGGCCCTGGCATGCGCCTTGGCCTGGTACATCAGGTATGCCACCCAGGTTGCGATCGGCTCGACCAGCACCTGCGCGCCTTCGCGCTCCAGGAACTCGAACATGTGGAAGTTGCCGTCGCCTTCGGTAATCTGCGCCCAGAACTCGCCGGTGATCTTCACCAGCGGCTTCACCCGGGTGCGGTCCACTTCGATGGAATCCATCTTTTCCCGCGCGGAATCGAGGGCATGCAGATAATCCTTGCCCCACATGTGCTCGTGCCACTTGCCGAACACGTTGAAGGTGTTGCGCAGGACTTTGTTGCTCTTAAACTTGGGCTTGGCCCAGTTTGGCGCGCGCTCTTCGATCTCGAACGATCTGCGATTTTTCAGGTCTTCGCACAATCCATCGACTGCTTCGCGGAAGACGCGATCAGTTTCTCCCTGGTTCGCCTCATACGGGCGCACCTGGTAGATCAGGTCGTTGATGACGTCGCCCAGGTGCATCGCATTCAGCATGCCGAAGCCGAAATCAATGGTGAACTTCAGCCCAGGTTCGCCCGATGCCGCCTTGATGCCGTCGCTGTCTTTGAACAGCAGCACGCGGAAGCCGTCGAAGCCGGCATTCTTCAGCGCGAAGCGGTATTCGGCCTCGTACATGCCAAAGCGGCAGGGGCCGCAGGAACCGGCGGTAAAGAAGACGTAGTTGTCCAGAATCTGCTGGCGGGGAACGCCTTCCTTCTCCAGGAACTGGAGATACTGCACCAGATTGCCGACCGTGAAATAGGTAGGATTGCACTGGCCGTTATTTCCAAACTCTTTGCCGGTCTGGAAGCCGGCCACATTCGGCACCGGAAGCTTCTCGCAGCGATAGCCGCAACCCTGGAAAACAGCGCGAATTAGATCCTCATGCTTCCAGGTGAAGCCGCCGAACAGAATGGTTACGCGGTCGCGCTCCTCGGCGGTAAAAGCCCGCTCCACGGGACGATGGAAGTGGGCCGGCGAGTCGAGCCCTGCGATTTTGCGCAGGCGCATGCGTTCGGCTTCTAAGCGCTGCTTGATTTCCGAGTCATTTTCAATGTGGACGAAATTCGTCGCCATAAAGTCCTCCGGCGGTGGGCTGAATTGGGTGCAGTGTTTTTGTGCAGTTAGTTGGATTGGCTGGGAGACGAGTGAGGCTTACAGCGGGCAGGACGCAGGCCACACCTGGGCGAGAACTCACCCCACTCACTTCGGGCCTGGTGCAGTACAACATCCGAACTCCAAAATCGTGGCTAGGGGTTCGAAGTCTTGCGCCTGCAAACTTCCGCAGGGGGAATTCCGCAGGCAACGTATCGGATACCTAAATCTCTAACAGATGCAGTAGGCGCTACGCAACTGGTATTTCACTGTATTCGAATTTTGAGTGGCCCTAAATGCTGAAGGCTCAAACAGATGGGAACCAAGGTTAAAAACTGCTCGAAAAGAAAACAATATGGGATCCGGCGATCAGTAATGTTCCCTCCGTGAACTCGGCGTGTGTTTCTCTGCGAACTCGGCGATTTAAGATTTTTCTTTCTACCTAAACCCAAATCTTAAAGCGCCCGAGGCCGCGAAGAACATCCGCCGAGGTCGCGGAGATACAGTATCGGTTGCAACAGGGGGTGCGTCGTATCGGCCAAGGTTGCGACGCCCATGCGACCCACGCTAAAACCAGCAAAAGGTGTTACAACCAGAAGCGAGGCAATAAAGGATGGCGGAAGCGAAAGACGACCCCAAACCTGATTTCAGAAACGGAATTCCTCTGCAGAACCTTGCGGACGGCGGAATGATTTCGGGC
>DATJXG010000161.1:0-12581 GCA_035500455.1 Terriglobales bacterium
GCTCTTCTGCGGAGGATCGTCGATCACGCCGGTGGCGAACATCGAGCGCAGGATGCGGTGCACATGATCGTCCAGTTCAGCCATCGGCACTTTGCCGGACTGCACCGCCTTCTTCATGTCCTCGCCGTAGAAAATTTCGCCCGGCTCCTCGTGATCCAGGCCGGCAGCCGAGGCTTTCGCCGTGCTGTGCGTCGCTCCCCAGTCGGACAGAACAAATCCTTTAAAGTCCCAGTCTTTCTTCAGAACATCATTCAGCAGATATTTGTTCTCGCAGGCGTAGTCGCCGTTCACCCGGTTGTAAGAACACATCACGCCTGCGGGATTGGCCTCGCGAATGCCGATTTCAAACGCCAGCAGATCGCTCTCCCGCATGGAGCGCTGGTCGATGTTGACGTTCACCGCGTTGCGCCCGCTTTCCTGATCGTTCAATGCGTAGTGTTTGATGTCGCCCATCACGTGCTGCGCCTGCTCGCCGCGCATCACCGCACCCACCATCTTTCCCGCCAGCAGCGGGTCTTCGCCCATATACTCGAAGGTGCGCCCATTGCGCGGCTCGCGGGTTAGGTTCACCCCTCCGCCCAGCGACATGTTGTAGCCCTGCGCCCGCAGTTCGCGGCCAATCAGCGCCCCGTATTCATATGCCGCCTCCAGGTCCCAACTCGCGGCCCCGGCCAGATCGTCGGGCAGCCCGGTGGAATAGCGTCCGTTCTCGCCGCTGTTGCGCACGCCATAAGCTGCGTCGGACATCTGGATGCCAGGAATGCCCAGCCGCGGAATTCCCACTACATATCCCGCGCCTCCGTTCGATCCTGTAGCCCGCGGGCTCATGGGGCTCAGACCTTGCATTCCGGTGCCGTGTAAAAGTGTGATCTTCTCATCCAGAGTCATCTCTTTCATGACGATGGAGGCCCGCTCGTCCGGCGAAAGGCTGCTATTCATCCAGGGGCCGGCAGGTTGTTTCGTCTGTGCGTGGGCGGTTAGGGCAATCAGAACAATGGTGAGAAATACGAGGAAGACAGAGCTGTAGTCGATTCTTGCGCGTCGCGGCTGCAAGTACATTCGTTGAATTTCCTTCGAACCGAAGTAAGCGTGCAAACGGCTTCTATACTACTAGTTTTGCGCCCACGCGTCTTTCATCCAAGCGAGACTCCGCCGAGCCCGCAGAGACCGAAGATTCTCCTACCCGGAAACTGGGAACCGCGAACTGACAACTGACAACTGGTTTTCACCCGAAGAGCCGCGAAACGGCTCTCGCCAGACGAACCAGGCGACGCCCGCGCCGTGTAAACTCTCAGACCTAAAACAAGGAGCCTCCAGTGTCATCGCCAAATCCCCCGCGCAAGATTCTGGTCACCGGCGCCACCGGAAAGGTGGGACGAAATCTGCTGCATGAAATCGCGCGCTCTCCTAAGCACGAAAGCTCCGCAGTGCGCGCTCTCTGCCACAACCGGGTCGTCGCGGCGGGTCCCCGCATCGAGGTCGCCACCGGCACCATCGCCGACCGCGAAACCGTCCGCCAAGCCATGCAGGGTGTGACCCACGTCGTCCACCTCGCCACCTGCAAAGAAACCCCCGACGACGTGATGGACGTCACCGTAAAAGGCCTCTTCTGGCTGCTGGAAGAGTGCCGCAGCAGCCCAACGTTCAGGCAGATCATCCTGGTCGGCGGGGACGCCGCCATGGGCCACTTCTTCTACCCGCATCCCCTCCCGGTCACCGAGCAGCAGAAGCACAGCGCCTACCCTGGCTGCTATGCGCTCTCCAAAGTTCTCGAGGAGGTCATGCTCGAGCAGTATTACGTGCAGTACGGCCTCAACGGCTGCTGCCTGCGCGCCCCATGGATCATGGAGAAGGATGACTTCAAATACTCGCTCTCTTTCGGCGACGATGTCTTCGGCGGCCCGCGCTGGCGCGATCTCGTCGGCGGCGATCGCGCCGAGAAGTACCTGAAGTCCGGCGCGATTCCACTCATGACCGACGACAAAGGAAAGCCGATCCAGCGTAATTTCGTTCACGTCAGCGATCTGGTGGAAGCGATTCTGATCGCTCTCGACCACCCCAACGCCCGCCAGCGGACTTTCAACATCTGCATGGATGAACCGGTGGACTACGGCGAAGTGGCCCACTACCTCAAGAAAACGCGCGCCCTGCCCGCCGTCGAGATTCGCACGTCCTACCACTCCACCTGGCTGGATAACAGCAAAGCCAAATTCCTTCTGGGCTGGCGGCCAAAATACGACCTGCCCCGCCTCATCGACGAAGCCTGGAACTACCAGCGCACTCCGGACGACCCCCGCAAAATCTGGTACCCGGGATAGAAACGTAGCGCCAGCGTCCCGCCGGCATCCCACCCAAACAAAAAAAGCCGCCCAGTTCACCCGGGCGGCGCGAATGCTGCAAGCGATTTAAGCGGTCTTCTTCTGGGCCATCCTCTTTGCCATGTCCGCCGCATAAGCCGTCGAGCGCTTCTCCATCTCGGCCGGCGACACATCTTCTTTGTGAGTCGCCAGACTCCACACGTGCCCGAAGGGATCGATCACCGCGCCGTAGCGGTCCCCCCAGAACATGTCCTGCAACGGCTGCGACACGTTTGCCCCGGAGTCCACGGCCCGCTTGTAGGCCTTGTCCACGTCCTCCACATACAACATGATGCCCCCCGTGCAGCCGCCCAGCGTTTGCGGCGCCTTGTAGGTGGGCATGCCGGGGAATTCATCTGCCAGGAAAATAATGGAATCGCCGATCTTGATTTCTGCATGCCCGATCTTGCCGTCCGGACCCGCCATGCGCATGAGTTCTTCCGCGCCCAGCGCCTTCTTATAGAACTCAATCGCCTGCGCGGCCCCGCGCACGACCAGATGCGGGGTGGCGGTGTGGTAACCCTGGGGAATTGCTCTAACTGGCATTGGAACCTCCTATAAAGTTGGTCTGAAAATTTCGTTGGGCTAAAGGGTGAACGAATTGGGAGTCAGCTTCCTGTTGGAAACAGCGTGGAGCGGTTCCGACCAGGATTACAAATATTCTACAACCGATCCGATCCATGGTTCTCGGGAAAGGCACAGCTTCGAAAGCTGTCTCAAAGCTCGAGCCCGGCCTGATTTTGGGTGGCGCAGTGGATCAAGGCGGCAAAATTGACGTAAACTCCCGTGCTAGGGAGGAAAGCTCAATGCGTGCTTACAGTCACTTCGTCGTATCGCGCGCCGCAGCGTTTCTGGCCATGCTCGCGCTCACTCTGCCGGTACTGGCGCAGGACCAGAACCAGTCTTCGGTGACTTGCGCCTTCGAGGACGGCAAAGCAGTCAGCGTCCGCTACGTGGACGGCGGCGGCCATGCCAGCCAGCATCTTCGCCCCGGCAAGATGTGGACTCCGGCGGATGCGCCCATGTACCTGTTCACCCAGGCAAACCTGAAAGTCGGCGAACTGTCGATTCCCGTCGGCGCCTACAAACTCTACATCATCCCCGAAAAGGATAAGTGGACGCTCATCGTGAATAGGAAAGTGGACACTCCGGCCTACGATGCGAAAGACGATTTGGGGCGGGCCGATCTCGGGGTGGGGCAGCTCTCGGAAGCCGTGGATTCGCCGCGCCTGGCCCTTTATCATGCGGCTAACAAGCAGTGCAATCTGCGGATCAATTTCGAGAAGAGCGGGGCCTGGGGCGAATTCCACGAACAGTGACCTGTCCCGCCTGGTACGCGGAGATCGCGGTACGGCCTATTTCCCCGTCCCATTGAGCGGCACGATTCTCAGCCCGCCCGGGCGCGCGTCAAACGAGATGGTGCCGAGACGCGGGCCGGTGGTGACTGGTTTGAACGTGATCTGCACCTCGCATGAAGCTCCCGGCGGCAGGCTGCCGCCGCAAGTCGTGGTCTGAGAGAAGTCGATGCCGGAGAGCAGAACGTTGGCGATGGTCAGCGGTTCCTGACCGGTATTGCTGAACGTAAGGGTCTGCGGCGCTGCCGCCGTGTCTACCGGAGTCTCGCCGAAATCCAGTTGCGCCGGGGTGACGGTAATAGCAGGTTCGCTGCTTCCGTTTTGCGCCAGCACACGCAAAACAGTCGGAAAAATCCCGGCGGCCATCACCAGGGGGAGCACCCACAAAGCCCGCTTGGACCGCAGAGTCGCTCGCATGACGGAATGGCCAATTCTAGCAGCCGGGGTACAGAAGTGCCGCCGACCTCTCGCCGCCCGCCCTATCCATGCGCTGATCGCTGCTATTCGGATTTTCGGCTTGAGAGCTTGCGCGGCCAACGAGTACTATCGGACGCAAGTCTAGGCGCGCGTCCATGCGCGTCTGCATGAAGGGATTGTGCCATGAAAGCGCTTCGCCTTTCCGCATTCCTCCAAATCCGCCCGCTCGCCATTGCGAGCGCACTGTTTCTGGCCATCGTCATCGTATTGAGCGGGATTCCTTCGTTCGCCCAGAAAGATGCCGGCGCCATCGTGGGCACAGTGAGAGATTCCAGCGGCGCTCTGGTCACCGGCGCCAAGGTCACGGTCACCGACGCCGATCGCGGCACCGCAGTGGCGCAAATGACCGACGATCTCGGCCAATATGTCGCCAGCCCCCTCAAGGTCGGGCGCTACAACGTCACCGTGGAAAAAGAGGGCTTCAAGAAGATGGTAGTTGGTCCGGTCATCGTGGATGTGCAGGCCCGTCCCGCGGTGGATGTGACCTTGCAGATCGGCAGCACCACGGAGACCGTCGACGTTACTTCGCAAGGTCCCCAACTCGAAACCGAGACCTCAGAACTGGGCCAGGTAGTGAACAGCCACACCATCAACTCTCTTCCGCTCAATGGCCGCAACTATGCCCAGCTTGCCCTGCTGGGAGCCGGCGTCACCCCGGCTGAGCCCGGCTCCCGCGTGGAGAGCAGTTATGGCTTCAGCTCCAACGGCGCGCGTTCCATGCAGAACAACTTCCTCCTCGACGGCGTGGACAACAACTCCAACCTCGGCGACGTGCTCAACGGCACCTCTTATGTGATCCAGCCCTCGGTCGATGCCATCGCGGAGTTCAAGCTGGAGACCAACGCTTACAGCGCCGAATTTGGCCGCGGCAATGGCGCGATCATGAACGCCGTCATCAAGTCCGGCACCAACCAGTTCCACGGCGACATGTACGACTTCTTGCGTAATGACGCGCTCGATGGCCGCAACGCCTTCGACATCTTCGGCCGCCAGCCCTATAAGCAGAACCAGTTCGGCTTCACCATCGGCGGGCCGATCGTAAAGAACCACACCTTCTTTTTCGGCGACTACGAAGGGCTCCGCATCCGCCAGGCTACGCCCTGGCTGGTCAGTATTCCCACTCCCGACATGATCGGCGGTGATTTCTCTTCTTTTCTCGGAGACCCCGCTTTCATCATCGACCCCGACACTGGAGAACAGACCACGACTCCAGCGCTGGATTGCAACGGCAACCCCACATACCAGGGCGAAATCTTCAATTCCCGCCTGGCCCAGAGCAGCTCGCCCTTCAATGGCGGCTTGCCGTGCGGCGTGCCCATTAATGGCTCCGGGCCCGCAACCAATGTCTTCCCCTCGGGTCTGATCGATCCCCTGGCTGCCCGCCTGGCCGCCCTCTATCCCGCGCCCAACGTGGACTTGAACGGCGCGAACTTTCTTTCCGATCCGGTGAGAAAAGAAAGCCGCAATAACTTCGACATCCGCGTGGACCACACTTTTTCCGCCAAAGACAACATTTTCGCCCGCTTCAGCTACGAGAACCAGCCCAGCTTCATTCCTTCGCCTTTTGCAAATGATCTCGACGGCGGCAGCTTCGCCGATGGCTACGAAGACGACTCCTACCGCAGCATCGCCATCAGCGATGTGCACATCTTCCGGCCAACTCTGGTGAACGAGCTTCGGCTGGGCTACAACCGCATCAATTCCCACCGTTTTAATCTCAACTACAACACCGATGTCTCGTCGCAACTCGGCTTTCCCGGCGTGCCCTTTGGCCCCGACATCGGCGGCCTGCCCCAGCTCAGCTTCGGCGACGGCACCGTCACCATCGGCAGCTCCGGCTACTTGCCCTCGCTCGAGAAACAGAACACCATCGTGCTCAACGAGAACCTGAGCTGGACCCACGGCCGCCACAGCCTGAAGTTCGGAACCGAAATTCGCCACGAACAGTTCACCATCTATCAGCCCGCCTCGCCCCGGGGCGACATGGGCTTCGGCAGCGACTTCACGGATAACCCCGCCGCGCCCGGCACGGGTGGCGAGGCCTTCGCGACTTTCCTGCTGGGCATTCCCGATGGCGGCGACATCACCAGTCTGCACAACGTCGATTACCGCCGCCCTACCTACGCCGTCTTTGGCGAGGACGACATCCAGGTAAACCGCAAGCTCACCTTGAATCTTGGCTTGCGCTACGAACTGTTCACCACCATCAAGGCTGCGCACAACGAACAGGCGACTTTTGATTTCGCCTCCGATTCGCTCATTGTTCCCAAGGGCCAAACTGCCCAACTTACGCCAACTCTGGCGGCTTCGCTGCCCGTATTGGCCACCGGCAGCACTGGCTTGATCTCTCCCGATCTGAACAACTTCGCGCCCCGCGTCGGCCTGGCCTACGCCTTCACCAACAAGTTGGTTCTGCGCAGCGGCTACGGCATTTTTTACGGCGGGGAAGAGGATGGCCCTTTTTCCAACCCCAGCCCGGGGTTCAATCCGCCGTTTTTCATCGCCCAGTCTTTTTCCGGCGCTTGTAACGCCGCCTCGGCGAACCCTGCCGACCTGGACTGTTCGATCCCCGGACTGAATGTCCTTTCGCAGGGATTTCCTTCCACCTCGCTCACCGATCCCAATACACCGCAGCTCTATTCAATCGATCCGCACCTGCGGACCCCTTATACCCAGCAGTGGCATCTGGGACTTGAATATCAACTGCCGGCAGAGACCATGCTGGAAGTTTCCTATGGCGGTTCTCGCGGCCTCCATCTCTACGGATTTTTCAACGGCAACCAGGCCGTGCCGATCGCTGACCCCACTGCAGCTTTCGCCCCGCGCCGTCCCGCCCACAAATCGCTGCCTGGGGCGGGCCCGTGCGACCTGGCCGATCCCGACAATTGCGACGGGACATTTGATACCTCGATCGCAACCTTGCGCTCCAACGCCGTTTCCAACTACAACTCGCTGCAGTTCAGCCTGGAAAAACGCGCCACCCACGACCTGCAGTTCCAGGCATCCTACACCTACAGCCACGCCCTCGATGACGCTTCCAGCGCCAGCCTGGGCTCGCTCAACAACGGTGACTTCCGCGACCAGCGTTACCCCATGATGGAATACGGCAACGCCGATTTCGACGTCCGCCACCGCTTCGTAATGAGCTATGCGTATTTGCTGCCCTTCGGTAAGGGCAAAGCCTTCGGCGGAAACGCCAGCGGCGTGCTCGATCAGATCATCGGCAACTGGCAGGTCGCCGGTATCGTCAGCGCCGCGGTAGGGAACTGGTTCACCGCAACCGATTCCGTGACCGACCTGTCAAACGCCGATTGTGGCGGAACGGTTGGTTTTTACTGCGTCCGTCCCAACGTAGTGGGGAATCCTAATGCCAAGCCCTGCGTGCCCGGCACGCTGTTCAACACCTGCGCTTTTCAGTCCAATACCATCGAAGGCGCCTTCGGCAACGCCGGCCGCAACATCATTCGCGGGCCCGGCCTGCAGGAATGGGATATTTCTCTATTCAAGCTGTTTCCCGTACACGAGCAGATGCACTTCGAATTTCGCGCGGAGTTCTTTAACGCCTTCAACCACGTGAACCCGGTATTTGGCATACCGGGAGAAATCAGCGAAGAGCCGACCACCCTGGAGTTGGGGACAGGCCAGTTCGGATTCGCAGCCGCCTCGCGCGCCCCGCGGGAAATTCAGCTGGCCATGAAGTTCTACTTTTAGGCGCCTGAAGTCATCCGCAGATGCACGCGGATAACCGCGGATTCAGCAAGAGGAGGAAATCCGCGTGAATCCGTGGCCACGAATGTCTGGTAATTTCCCCATGTGTGTCATACAATGTACGTACGACAGTCATGCCGACCACCGCCAAGACCGGACGCACCAGGCGCATCAACATTCGCGCAACCTCGCAGGACGAAAGCCTGATCCGCCAGGGCGCAAAGCAGCGTGGAGTCAACCTCAGCAGCTTCGTGCTGGAAAGCGCCCGCCTGCACGCGGAACAGGTGCTGGCTGACAAGCGGGACTTTGCCCTCGACCCGCGCCAGTGGCGGCAGTTCCTCGATCTCCTCGACCGGCCCCCGCGGCCCAAGCCCAGGCTGCGCAGGCTCCTGCGGGAACCCGGCGTTCTTGACAGGTAAGCCATGGCCCTCGCCGGCTTTTCCGAGGTCGAACGACTGACGGAGGAGCACGACCTGAGCCGGTTCGATTGCGGCAAGCTCTCATTGGACGACTGGCTTCGACGCTTCGCCCTCATCAACGACCGCAACGATTCCGCGCGAACCTACGTCGTCCACCGCCATCGCGTCGTGCTCGGCTACTATTCGCTGGATGCGGGTAGTGTTGTCCGCGAGGAAGCAACCGCCCGCGTGGCCAAAGGTCTGGCCAGGCAACCTATTCCTGTGGCCGTGCTGGCCCGGTTGGCTGTTGATCTCACCGTCAAAGGCTCAGGCCTGGGCGCAGCCCTGTTAAAGGACGCCTTGCTGCGGGTGCACGGAGCCGCCGATGTCATCGGCATTCGCGCCATCCTGGTCCACGCCATCGATCCCCAGGCGCGCAGCTTTTATCGCCATTTCGAATTTGAACCCTTCCCCACCGACGATCTTCGCCTCCTGCTTCTGATGAAGGACCTGCGCGAGAATCTGCGAAAGTAACCCACGGCTCGTCACCCCGCCCACCCGTCGTGGGAACGCCTTAATCCGCCGGATAAGCCATTCGCTGCTCAGCCCTGCCTCCAACCCACTCATCCGCTATACTATGAACCATGCCCATCCTGAAAGACATCGCGGCCGTGGCCAAAGGCATGAGCATCACCTTCATGGAGATGTTCCAGCCTACCCAGGTAGAAAACTACCCGGACGGCCCCGGCCCGTTGAAGGGCGCGAGATTCCAGGAACGTTTCCGCGGCATGCACGTGCTGCAGCGCGACGAAAATGGCCTGGAAAAGTGCGTAGCCTGCTTCCTGTGCGCAGCCAACTGCCCCTCGAACTGCATCTATATCGAGGCCGCCGAGAACACCGAAGAGCACCGGGTCAGCGGCGCCGAGCGCTACGCCAAGGTTTACAACATTGATTACAACCGCTGCATCTTTTGCGGCTACTGCGTGGAGGCGTGTCCCACCGACGCCATCACCCACGGCCACGGCTTCGAACTGGCCAGCTTCAACGCCAGCAACCTCATTTATCGCAAAGAGCAGTTGCTGGCGGCCATGCCGGCCCACATCGGAGCCAATGCCGTCTTCAATGAGGCCGAAGTCGAAGGCGGCGCGCCGGCGCAAATGGTGCAAGGGAGCTAAAGTTCAACCAGCAGATTCCAAAGCACGCAACGCCGGCCTGCAGCGGGCCGGCGTTTGTTGTTTGGTTGCGGGCCGCTGTCGTGTCCCCCCGCGCTCTCACTCTTTGTCATCCCGAGCGAAGCGAGGGATCTCGGTCTCCACAACGTATTCGTTCGTGCGCAGAAAGCAGAAAGGGAATTCGCTAACGGCCCGCGATTAACGAGTGACGACTAACATGCCCGACTTCCTCCAACTCGTCCGCGACCGCGTCGTAATCTACGACGGCGCCATGGGCACCAACATCCAGAAGCGCAATCCCACTCTCGACGATTACTGGGGCAAAGAGAACTGCAGCGAAGTTCTCGTGCTGAGCCGGCCCGACATCATTCGCGACATCCACGCCGATTTTCTCAGCGTAGGCTGCGACGTAGTCGAAACGAACACCTTCGGGGGCATGAGCATCGTTCTCGGCGAGTTTGGGCTGGCAGACCGTGTCAAAGAAATTAATCTCTCTGCTGCGGAGCTTGCGAAAAATGTCGCAGCCCAGTTCTCGACGAAAGACAAGCCTCGATTTGTCGCCGGATCAATCGGTCCGGGCACAAAAATGCCGTCGCTAGGTCATATCGGCCACGAGGAAATGCTTAGGTCCTACGAGGAGCAGGCGACTGCCCTGATCGAAGGCGGGGTCGATATCTTGCTGATTGAGACCTGCTTCGATTTGCTGCAGGCGAAGATTGCGACAATTGCTGTCCTCGATGCAATGAAGAAAGCCGGGAAGCGTTTGCCGGTGCAAGTGCAGGTCACGCTTCAAGAATCGGGAACGATGCTGCTCGGCACCGAAATTGGCGCGGCGCTGACCGCCCTTGAAGTGCTGGATATCGACATCATCGGGCTGAATTGCTCGACCGGTCCCGATCTGATGAACGACGCCGTACGCTATCTCGGCGGAAATTCACTGAAGGATATCTCGGTTCTGCCAAATGCAGGTCTGCCGCAGAACGTGGGCGGTGCGGCGGTCTTCAAGCTCACTCCAAAAGAGCTGGCGGAGTACCACAAGCACTTCGTGCAGGACTATGGCGTGCGCATCGTCGGCGGCTGCTGCGGCACTACCCCCGAGCACCTCAAAGCCGTGGTGGACGCCGTCTCCGGCATCGAACCGGGTAGCAGGGAAGTGAAGCCCGTCGCGGCCGCTTCCAGCGCCTACACTTCGGTGCCCCTCGATCTCGAACCCAAGCCGCTCGTCGTCGCCGAGGAAATGAATACCACGACCCGCGTGGAGCACTTCCGCAACCTGGTGCGCGGCAGGAAATATGACGACATCCTGGCGCTCGCCAAAAAGCTGGTGAACGACGGCTCACACATGCTCGACCTGTGCTGCGCCATCGTGGGCGAGGACGAAAAAGGCTACATCAGCTCGATTCTGGAGAAGATCGCCACCCGCGTACCCGCCCCCATTCTGGTGGATTCCACCGAGGCCGACGTGGTGGAAGAAGCCCTGAAGCGCATCCCCGGCAAAGCCATCATCAACTCCATCAACCTGGAAGACGGCGAGAAGCGCACCTCAAAAGTTCTGCCCATGGCCAAGCGCTATGGCGCTGCTGTTATCGCTCTGACGATCGACGAAGAAGGTATGGCCCTCACCACCGAGAAAAAGACGGCCATCGCCCACCGCATCTTCGACCTGGCGACGAAAAAATACGGCATCCGTCCGACCGACATCATCTTCGACGCCCTCACACTGCCCATCTCTACCGGCCAGGAAGAATACCGCTCCGCGGGCATCGAAACCCTGAACGCCATCAAAAAGATCAAGCAGGAACTGCCCGAGGTGAAAACCATCCTCGGCGTCAGCAACATTTCCTTCGGCCTCGACGCTTACCCGCGCCGCGTGCTGAACTCGGTTTTCATGCACGAAGCCGTGGACCATGGCCTCGATATGGCCATCGTCAACTACACCAAAATCTATCCGCTATACAAAATTCCTCATGAAGAAGTTGAGCTGGCCCGCAAGCTCATCTACCGCGACGCCTCCGCCGGCGATCCGCTGCAGGTCTATATGGCGCACTTTGCCGGCACCAAGGGCAAAGCCCAGGCGAGCACCACCGCCCACGTAGAAACTCTCTCGGTCGAGGACAAGCTCAAGTACGCGATCATCAACGGCGAGAAATCGGTCGGCGAGGGCGCCCACAAAAAGGCCCTTGAAGAAATCCTTGAAGAAGCGCTTAAGCAGTACACGCCCCTCGACCTCATCAACACCGTCCTGCTCGATGGCATGAAAACGGTCGGCGATCTCTTCGGGGCGCGCAAGATGCAGCTGCCGTCGGTGCTCGATTCCGCCGGCGTAATGAAGCAGGCAGTGGCCTACCTCGAGCCCAGGATGGAGAAAAAAGCCGGTTCGCAGAAGGGAACTATCGTCCTTGCGACGGTAAAGGGCGATGTTCACGATATAGGTAAGAACCTGGTAGATATTATCCTATCCAATAATGGATACCATGTAGTAAACCTTGGCATTAAGCAACCCGGCGATGTCATTATCAAATCAGCACTTGAGCACCGCGCCGATGCCATCGGCTTGAGCGGCTTGCTGGTGAAGTCCACGCTTGAAATGAAGTATGTCATCCAGGACCTGCAGCGCCAGAAGCTCGAGTTCCCGGTGATTTGCGGTGGCGCAGCCCTTACCCGCAAATACGTCGAAGACGATCTCCGCCGCGAATATTCCAACGCCGTCTTCTACGCCGACGACGCCTTCGCCGGCCTGCACGTCATGGAAGATCTGATCGCCCCCGACGGCAAGAAAGAAGCCCGCCTGCAGGAAGGCCGCACCGTGAAGGAATACGCCAAAGCCGCGGCCGTGGACGAAGAAACCGGCCCTGTTTTCGCTGAAAGAAGCGCGGTGGTAAGCGACGCGCCGAATATTCCAGTCCCGCCATTCTGGGGCGTGCGCGTGAAAAAAGACTATGACCTTCGCGAAGTCTTCCAGTACATCAACGAGACGGCGTTGTTCAAGAACCAGTGGCAGCTGAAAACCGCCTCGCAGGAAGACTACCTCCGCCTGGTGGAGCAAAAATTCCGCCCGATCAAGAAGCAACTGGAAGAAGAAATCATAGCCAGCGGCCTGTTTGAGCCCAAGGT
>DATJXG010000162.1:0-31802 GCA_035500455.1 Terriglobales bacterium
ATGCCTAGCGGAGTTACCACAGAAGTCCGCACCTATCAGCTTTACATCAACGGCGAATGGGCAAACAGCAAGTCGGGAAAGACCTTCCCTGTCTATGACCCTGCCACCGAGGAAGTAATCGCCCGAGTGCCAGACTGCGGAGCAGAAGACGTGAACCGCGCCGCCGCCGCTGCCAGGGCCGCCTTCGACGGTGGCCCCTGGGCCACCACCACGGCGCAGGAACGCGGCCGCGTGCTGTTCCGGCTGGCCGACAAAATTCGCGAGAACGCCGCCTCGCTTGCGGAACTCGAAGCCCGCAACTGCGGCAAGCCCATTGTCGAAGCCGAGTTCGACATCAACGACACTGCAACCTGCTTTGAGTATTACGGCGGTCTGGCTACAAAGATCCTAGGCCATGTGAATCCCGTACCGGATAATGCGCTGAGCTTGTCACTCAAAGAACCCATCGGGGTGGCGGGACAGATTATTCCGTGGAATTATCCTTTGCTCATGGCGGCATGGAAGCTTGCTCCTGCGCTGGCCGCGGGTTGCACCTGCATCCTGAAGCCAGCTGAGCAAACTCCGCTTACGGCGCTGGAGATGGCGAACTGGCTGGCCGATGTCGGCCTTCCACCGGGCGTTGTCAACATTCTCACTGGCTTCGGCGAAAGCTGCGGGGCGCCACTGGTTCAGCACCCCGACGTCAACAAGATCGCCTTCACCGGCAGTGCCGCCGTCGGCAAGATTATCGTCAAACAAGCTGCCGACACGGTAAAGCGCGTCACGCTCGAGCTGGGCGGCAAGTCGCCCAACATCTTCTTCGCCGATGCCGATTTCGAAGCCGCGATTGACGGCGCCCTCTTCGGCGTCTTCATCAATCAAGGAGAAGTATGTTCCGCCGGCAGCCGTATTCTGGTGCAGAAGCCGATCTACAAGAAGTTCGTGGATGCCATGGCGGAGAAAGCCAAGAAGATCACACTCGGCGCTCCCCTCGACCGCGACACGAAAATGGGTCCGCTGGTGAGCAAGGAACAGTACGACCGGGTGAGGGCCTATCAGGACGTGGGGAAGAAGGAGGCCAAGTTGGCAAGCGGCGGCGGCCGTGCGGAAAAGTTCGCGAAAGGTTTCTACGTGGAGCCGACGATCTTCTACGATGTGGACAATTCCGCCCGCATCGCCCGCGAAGAAATCTTCGGCCCGGTGGCCGCCGTAATCCCGTTCGACGATGAAAAGGAAGCCCTCAAGATCGCCAACGATTCGCCTTATGGCCTGGCCGCGGCGGTCTGGACGCGCGACATCTTCAAGGCATTTCGCGTGGTGAAGTCGCTGCGTGCCGGGATTGTCTGGGTCAACCATATGCAGCCCACTTACGTGGAGGCGCCGTGGGGTGGATACAAGCAGTCCGGCTTCGGCCGCGAGCTTGGTCCGTGGGGCGTTGAGGAATACCTGGAGACGAAGCAGGTGTATGTGAACCTGAACGAGCAGCCGATTGGCTGGTACTGAAGCGAAACGTGAATTGACAGGCTGATTCTAAGAAGTGCCATGCTGAGCAAAGCACTTGCGCAATCGCCGCTGCCGACATAATGCATGGGTCCTTCGCTTCGCTCAGGATGACAAATGATGGGTGGGGACGACAGATGATAAGCGAACTGACCGTGCCCGCAGCGCTGTCGCTGCCAACGAAACATGAGTGAGCATCACAATGTCAGTGATTGATTTGAAGACTGAAGTTCCGGGGCCCAGGTCCAAGGCCCTGGCGGCCCGCCGCGATGCCGCCGTTCCGCGCGGCCTTTCGCACGCCACGTCCATCTACGTAGCGAAGACTGAGGGCGCAATTCTCGAAGACGTGGACGGCAACCGTTACATTGACTTCGCGGGGGGCATCGGCTGCCTGAACGTGGGTCACCGCAGAGAGCCGGTACTCAGCGCGGTGAGGAAGCAACTGGACCGCTTCCTCCACACCTGCGTGCAGGTCACTCCCTACGAGGGGTACGTACATCTTGCCGAGCGGCTTAACGCGCTTGCGCCGGGGAATTTTTCCAAGAAAACTCTGCTGGTAAACAGCGGAGCAGAGGCGGTGGAGAACGCCGTAAAGATCGCCCGCGCCCACACCGGCCGGCCATCGATCATCGCCTTCGAAGACGCCTTTCATGGCCGCACCATGATGACGCTTGCCCTCACCAGCAAGACGCATCCCTACAAGGCCGGCTTCGCGCCCTTCCCCGGGGAGGTGTACCGCATTCCCTACGCGTACTGCTATCGCTGCTCCTATTCTTTAAGCTATCCATCGTGCGAACTGTACTGTGCGCGCCAACTGGAAGACGCTTTCAAGCGGGTGGTAGCCAGCGAACAGGTGGCGGCTGTGATCGCCGAACCGGTGCTGGGGGAGGGCGGATTTGTGGCGCCGCCAACGGACTTCTTCAAAGTTGTGATCGATATCTGCCACAAGCACGGCGTGCTTTTTATCGCCGATGAAATCCAGAGCGGCTTCGGGCGGACGGGAGCGCTCTTCGCGTGCGAGCGATACGGCATTGAGCCGGATCTCCTGGTTACGGCGAAGTCGCTGGGTGGCGGTCTGCCGATCGCGGCGATCACGGGGCGCGCCGGGATCATGGACGCCCCCGGCCCCGGCGGCCTGGGTGGGACATTTGCCGGCAATCCACTGTCCTGCGAAGCAGCGCTGGCGGTGCTGGATATTTTTGAACGGGAGAATCTGCTTAGCCGCGCCGATGAACTGGGGGAGCGCTTCCGGAATCGCGCCCGGCAATGGCAGCGCCGCTGGCCCATGATCGGAGATGTTCGCGGCCTGGGCGCGATGCAGGCCATCGAACTGGTGAGACCCGGGGAAAAGCGCGAGCCTGCGCCGTCAGAAACGAAACAGATTACGCAGTTCTGCTATGAGCACGGCCTCATTACCATCACTGCCGGCACATACAGTAATGTAATTCGCCTGCTGGTCCCGCTGGTCATAACTAACGAAGAAATGAATGAGGGCCTGGACGTGCTGGAAGCCGCGCTGCAATCGGTGTGTGAGAAAAAAGGCGAACTCGCCCAACCGGTGTAAGCTGGCAAGAACCGTGTAGAGGCGAGGCTTGCCTCGTCCCGCCGGGCGCAGCCTGGCAGTTGTAATATGAAGTCGAAGAGGTCGAACCGATGACAGTTGCCGCTCCTCCCCTAACCAAGCTCTCCAACTTTATCAACGGCCAATGGCGGGAATCGAGCACCTCGGAGTGGCTCGAGGTTGTGAACCCAGCTACAGGTGAAGCTCTGGCCCGGGTTCCCCTTTCCGGCGCGGATGAAGTCAACGCCGCCGTCGAGGCCGCCGCCGCCGCCTTTCCCGAGTGGCGCCGCACGCCCGCCGAAGACCGCATTCAGCCGCTATTTAAGCTCAAGCAACTCCTTGAGGAACATCTTGACGAACTCGCTCGCCTCATCACTCAGGAAAATGGCAAGACGTTCAACGAGGCCAAGGCCGAAATGCGGCGTGCCATCGAGAACGTCGAAGTTGCTTGCGGCATTCCCACGATGATGCAGGGCTACAACCTGGAAGACGTTGCCCGTGGCATCGATGAAATGATGATCCGCCAGCCGCTGGGCGTGGTGGCCGCGATCGTGCCCTTCAACTTTCCCGGCATGATTGCCTTCTGGTTCCTGCCTTATGCCATTGCCTGCGGCAATACCTTCGTGATCAAGCCTTCCGAGCGCGTGCCGCTCACCATGCGGCTGGTGTTCGAACTTCTGGAACGCACCGGCCTGCCTAAGGGAGTGGTGAATCTGGTGAACGGCGGCAAGCCGGCGGTAGATGCGCTTCTTGACCATCCCAAGGTGCGCGCCATCAGCTTCGTCGGCTCGACGCCGGTGGCGAAATACATTTATGCCCGCGCCGGGGCGAATGGCAAGCGCGCCCAATGCCAGGGCGGTGCTAAGAATCACGTGATAGTTCTTCCCGACGCCGATATGCCGATGACCACGCAGATCATCAGCGACAGCGCATTTGGGTGTGCCGGGCAGCGCTGTCTTGCGGTTTCTGTGGCAGTGACTGTCGGCGAGGCGCAGAAAGTTTTCCGTGACTCAATTTCAGAAGCTGCGGCTTCGATCCGCGTAGGCAATGGCCTCGACGAAGGGGTGCAGATGGGCCCGGTGATTACGCCGCAGAGCAAAGCCAGAGTCGAATCCCTGATCGGAGCGGGAGAAAAACAAGGGGCGAGCGTAACGGTCGATGGCCGCAACAGCAAGATTCCAAGACACGAGAGCGGCAACTTTGTAAAGCCTACCATTCTGGACGGAGTCCCGGCGGACAGCGATCTCGCCGATACTGAGATTTTCGGCCCGGTTCTGAGCCTCATCCACGCCAGCAACCTGGACGAGGCCATGGCCTTCCTGGAACGCAGCGCCTACGGGAATCAGGCGTCACTGTTTACTTCAAGTGGCTCGGCGGCCCGGCGTTTCCGCTACGAGGCGCCGGCGGGGAATATCGGCATCAACATCGGCGTGGCCGCGCCCATGGCTTACTTCCCGTTCAGCGGCTGGAAAGACAGCTTCTTCGGCATCATGCACGGACAGGGCCGCGACGCGGTGGAGTTCTTCACGGAGAAAAAAGTCGTGGTGGAGCGCTGGGCCAAAGAGCACTCCCGCAAATTCTGACCCACCGCTAGATTTCGTCGTCGTCCGAGTTGCCTGAGTTCTTTGCGGGACTCATCGCCCGCCCATCGGCGGCGTGCCGAATTTCAATTCTTCCGTTTACATTATCGAGATGGATGCGCGTCCCGCCGCCGCCCAACTCGCCGCGCAAGTCGTGCCCGATCCAGCGGTGGTTGTCCACGCGCAGGCCAAAGTCATTGCTGATTCCGCCGTGAACCGTGGATGCCTCCAGTTCGGCCTTTGCGTCGGATGGCAGCGTCAGCGATAAGCCTCCGTTGACCGATGACAACTCCACCGGCGAACTGCCTAGCTTCTCAAACTGCGCCTGCAGCCGGCCATTGATGGTCGAGAGTTTGACTCGTCCCGCCAGCCCCTGGGCATTAAGCGTCCCGTTGATACAGGAGGCCTGGACTTCGCCGGTGAGGCCGGTGAGATCCAACTCGCCATTGATCAGGTTCACTTCGTCCAGGCTAACGCCGCGCGGCACCGTCAGTGTGTATTCCACGCTCGCCGGATTGTCCCAGCCGTCGTTGTTGAAAGTGCGGTCGTGATGGGGATATTCGGTGCGAATGGAAATTCTGTCGGTCGCCGCATCCACTTGAATCTTGGCTTCGTCGAGGCGCTCCTTGCTGTTGGCGGACTTCACCGCGTCAAGTTTCACTTCGTTGCGGTCCCAGGCGGTTATATGCACGGGGCCATTGATGTTCTGCAGTTCCAGGCGGCCGTTGGGAGTGAGAGAGTATGTCTGGTGAAATTCCTCGGTGAGCTTGCCATCATGGTCGCTGGCTCCGGCTTGGGAGACAAAGAGCAAGCCGCAGACGGCTCCCAGGATTGCCGCCAACCACATGGCCGTCCTGACGCGGCTCAACGATTCACTTCGCGAAACTCCATGCCGCTGATTCATATCTCCCTCCGCTGACCTCACATTAGACGCGCCGGGGCGGAATTTGTGAGTCAGTTCGAACCCGGGATTTGTCTTGGCCGGCTAAGGAAAGTCAGGAAGAATAGCCTTTAGGCGCCACGCAAGCCGCCACAAAGAAATGCGTGACCAAGAGACGCTTCTCTGATTTGTTACACGTTAAGTCATTTAAATGCAGATACTTACGTTCAGCCCACTAAGCTTGATCAAAGCAGCGGTTAGCTCTTTTCAGATTCTTGTCGGCCCCGCTATGCTGCCGTTACTTTGGCGAGAGCAAACAATCCCATCGGTGAAACCCAGTTGCCAGTTCTCAGTTCTCGGTTTTCAGTTGCCTCCTGAGGATCTCGACTTGCGGTGAGTCCTTCCGCTGGCCTGCTTCCAGCAGGAGATAAACCACCAGGATTGTGAGTTCCGGCTCGATCGGGTGCCGGTACCGGGCCTGCACAAATGTGAAGTAGTAAACCGCCGGAACCAGCAGAACCAGCCATAGAAACAGCCACGCTCCTGGCTGCCGCTTTCGCAGGGCGCGGCTCAGTCCCCAAAGCGCAAGCACCGACGACGCCAGAAACAGAGAGTTTTTCAAAGTATCGACCAGTGCAGTGTGGCCTGGCCGCGGAGCACCCGCCCAGAAATAGATGAAGCGCTTCACATCGAGCCAAAAAAAACGGGAGTAATCCGCGCGGATAAAAGCCAGAGCTTCCTGCTTTCGCACCGCTACATACGCCATTTCCCCCATTTCCTGGTAACGCTGCATCTCCGCAGCGTCCTGCGTGGGATGTAAATACTCCATCCATGTACCATCGGCTCCGGGGCCGTTGCCTAGCCGCAGTTCTTCTCCGAAGTTCGAGCGGATCAAAAGGAATTGCCCGAAAACCCTGTAGTCGCGTACCAGCCAGGGCGTGATACAGGCGAAGAATATAGCGGAGGCCAGAATCACACCTCCCAGCGAGCGCTTGCCCAGTCTGGCCCGGCGGTACCACGCCCACAGCCCTGCTGCCGGAAGGAATGCCAATAGTGAGGTGTTGGTGAGCGCCACGATTCCCCAGAGCGTGCCGAAAGTCGCCCAGGGCCTCCAACCGCTGCGTTCCTCCATCCTGAGCGTGAGCAGGAAAATCACTGCCAGCAGGAAAGCTGAGGCGCTGGTCTCCCAGACGATACGCGTGCACCAGTGCATCACGTTGGGAAGCAGAGCCCAGGCCCACGCGCTTCCCACGGCGACTTTCTCGCCGAAGCAGCGGTCGGCAATGCGGAAGATAGGAATGCAAGTCAACGCCGAGAATGCCGAACTGATCGCCAACAGCACGATGGCGGAAGCGTGAGTGTAAATGCCAAAGAGCTTGAACACGCCGGCAATCAGGAAGGGATACAGGGGCGGTTGCCATGCGGTAGGACCAGTAGCCCCATTGAACGGATTCGAGAATCCTTCGCCCGCCGCCAGAGAGCGCCCGATGCGGCCCATTTCCCAGCCGAAGCTGAAGTTATCCTCACCGGTGTGGAAGCGATAGGTGTGGGCGACGAACACCAGGCCCAGCCGCAATACCAGGGCGATCAGAACGATTCGCGGCAGCGACGCGCGCCAGCGCGCCCACCAGCGGGAAAGAGAATTGTCGGAGGCTCTTAGCGGCACGTTAGAACTGACAACCGGGGTTCACCCAGGAATTCTACCCTCTTCAACCCTATCGGATGCGGTCTGAACATGACGAACCACGTTTTCAGAGCGGCTCAGCCTGGGTATTGCGCGCATTGGTGACGTTGGAGGGCGAGTCGGAGAAGGTCTTGCCCGGCTCAAAGGCAACTTTTTCGTGCTTGGCGCCGACCTTGCGAATGATGTCGTGCCAGCCGTCGTCCCAGCTGATCTGAGCCTCTCCGTTTATCAGCGCCCACGTCCCGTGGCTGGCGCCTTGCGACTTTTCCGCCTGCCCATCGGGATCGAGCGTGATGTAAAAGGTGCTCCCAGCGCCGTCTCCCACTTCCCACTTTCCCACGAAGTGCTTGATCCCAGGCGCCGCCAGCGGACCGACGTCCGCGGTCTTGGCAGGGGAACCCTGGAACTCAATGCGCGCGATGTCGGCCATGGGAATCTTTTGCTGATGTCCGTCTTTGAAGGTAATCACCATCGAGTCGCGTCCCGGCGCCCCCTTCGACTCAGCGCCAAAGGCTGCAAGCCCGAGCATTCCAAGGATGCAGATAAGTCCAGCCAAGTTTCGCATCAGTTCCTCCCTGCTGGTCGCAGCCAGCTGATAAAGGTGTTTCCGAGGGACTTCATCATGCCACAAATCCCATAGCTGACCAATGCGATGGTGCCGGATGGAGTTGCCATTGGTTCGGGGCACGGGACAGGCCAATTGCTTTTGGCCCGCCCTGTTAACTTACGCAAGGTTAACTACGCAAGCCGGTTCAGTCCGGTTCCCTCAAATTGCCACCAGCCAGTCAAGCATACGATTCCTGGGTTTTCTGCAGCCGTGGTGCCGGCAAAACGGCAAAGCGCAGGTCGATCAGGATATGCAACAAGATAGGCGTTAGCAGAGAGCCGGTTTTGACGTAAAGCAGGCAAAATAGGGCTCCGGCAACCGTTGTGACCAGTATGCCCGTCACCCGTTGATAAGCGTGTGCCAGCCCGAAAATAACAGCCGCTACTGCGACTAATGTTGTCCCAGCCAGGCCCACAGGGGTGTGCAGGGTTGCCAACAACCATCCCCGAAAGACGATCTCTTCGCACACCCCGGCACTGACAGCTACCGCCGACCACAGCAGTCGTTCGTGCATTGTGGCTGGAAGCAGCGCCGAGAAATCAGGCAATACTTTGCGAAGCCACGGCGGGGATGAGCGGGCCGGCGGGGCGGCACGCCGATTTCCCCTGATTCTGGCTACGACAAAGCCAACCGTTCCGAACGCGATACCCGAAGCGATGCCGGCAACCGCGCCCCGGCCAAAGCTTCCGTTCGCCGAAAGCCACTGCATCATCGGAGAGCCGGACAAAGCCAGTGGCTCCGGGTTCAGCTTGGTCCAATCGAATCCAAGCGCTAACAATGAGAGCAGGGCGCTGACCCATTCGAAACTCAGGGCCCGGTAGTAAAGCCGAGTTCGTGCTTGGGTATCTTCGTTGGCGATGTCCTGCTTAAGCCGCCGGTAGCGGCCATTAAATCGCAGTACTTCCCAGCCGATGTAAGCCGCCAGAACGAGGTCGACGGTCAAAGATAGGATATGCATTTATAAAGTTACCTTTCTGTCGGTATCACATCTGAGTCTTGGTTCGTCTGATCCATCAGTTCCCTGGCTTCTTCTACGTCCCGCCGTTTGCGCCGCCTCAAGTAACTGAAGAAAAATAGTTCGATCACCATCCCGAACAGGACCAGCCAGGTCGCGCCCGAAGCTGTCCTCCAAATCGAGGCTGCAAAAGCCGCATAGAGAATCGTCGCTATGAGCAGAAAGTAAAACCCGAAGCGGAGAGTCCCCGCTCTTGCCACAGCCCGCTTGTAGGCCAGCTCGGCGTAGGCCCGAGTGGTTTGCGCTTCCGGTTTCCAGGCTCCGCGCCGCACCCACCAGGCATAGCTGCCCATGGACAAACTGGCGAACCAGATTCCCAGCGCCAGGCCGGTCATAAATGAGCCGCGCCCCCGCAAAGCTTCCGTCGTGGAGAGCACAAGGCATATCACGGTCGCGGCGATCGCCAGCAGAGTTCGCAAGTTCTGGCGCTTGATCTTTTTCTTCAGCTCGGGCAAAGGCTCGGTTTGCTCCCGCCACTCCCGCTGCCAGGCTTCGAGTTCTGTATCTGTATTCACGAGCGCTCCTCCAGCCTCTCTCTTAGCGCTTTTCTGGCCCGGCTCATGCGCACGCCCACATTGCTTTCCGTAATTCCCAGGACGCCGGCAATTTCCGCTTGCGAGAGATCCTCCAGCATCAACATGACCACCTGCCGATAGGCCAGGGCCAGACTTTGGATAGCTGCCCGCAACCGGTCTCGCCGGTGCGAAGCCGCCGCCTGCTGTTCGGGATTCGGCCCTGGATCGACGGGCTCGGGCGGGTACGGCAGTTCATCCAGCGATTGATGCGCGGGCTGCCGCCTGCACACGTGAGTCAGGCCGCGATTGTGAGCAATGCGATAAACGAAGGTGCGCTCCGAGCATTCCCCGCGAAAGTGCGGCAACGCCTGCCACAGGGCCAGGGCAATCTCCTGCGTCAATTCGTCGCGCGCGCCCGCCACCCGCTCATAGCCGAAGGCCAACCGCGACAGCGCGGGCCCGTACTCCCGCATGATGCGGTCGAACCGGTCTTCCCGGGTTTCGCTGCTGCTCTCGCTCACGAAATCGCTCGCCGGAGCTGCACGACCTTCAGAAATGGTACTCACAAACGCCTGCTCGAGGGGCGGCCCTGCCCGGAAGCATCTACTCCCAGGGCGTATTTCTCGTTCCTAACAGGTAGTCTCGGGAAGGCGCAAAAGCTTACAAAGATTTTCGATGGAGATGTCGGTTTGCCGGTGGTTCCTTGCGTTTACGGCAGCCTTCTAACCGCAAAGATCGCAACGGCCGCGGAGGGATGGGGGCAATTGACACCCTCTCCTCCTGAGACCTAGACTGAGGTGCTTCGCCGTTTTGGCTTAACGGCGGCGTGCCTTTCGGAGACCTGACGCGGTATGCCCTGGCTGCAGAACAAATTCGAGAAGAACTTCCTGATCACCACGGTGGATTACGTCTTCAACTGGGCGCGCAAGTCCGCGGTCTGGCCGATGACGTTCGGCTTGGCGTGCTGCGCCATCGAGATGATCGCCTCGTCCACGGCGCGCTTCGATATCGCGCGATTCGGCTCAGAGGTTTTCCGTCCCAGCCCGCGGCAGAGCGACCTGATGATCGTCGCCGGCACCGTCACCTTGAAAATGGCGCCGGTGGTGAAGCGCATTTACGAGCAGATGCCGGATCCTAAGTGGGTGATCTCGATGGGTGCTTGCTCTTCGGTTGGCGGGCCGTTCAACACCTACGCGGTGCTCCAAGGAGTGGACAAGATTGTACCGACGGATGTGTACGTAATCGGCTGCCCGCCGCGCCCCGAAAATCTTTTCTACGCTCTGCTCAAGCTGCAGGACAAGATCGACCAGATGTCATTGGCCAAGCGTCCGACCGAAGTCCGCCTGGATCCCAACATGGCAGAGAACTTCAAGCGGCAGGTGATGATCGCCCAGACGCTGCAGCCGAAATAGCGGTCAGTCGTCGGTCGTTAGTCTTCAGTCTTCAGTCTTCAGAAATACCACGATTCGCGTCGGGATAGCCGGTCCGGCTCTCCGGCCTCGACTTCCGGCTGGTTTATCGCTTCGACTGCCTCGCCTTGCTCGGCTGGACAGCTAGGGGGGCTGTCCCTACGTGGCTCGTTTACCCGGTCCAATCCGTGGAACTCGCGGAACCTGGCTACTCCTTCTTTTCCCATGTAGCGCTGCAGGACAATGGGGTCGCTGGTTCGAAGGTCCACCATCACCAGGCCATCGAGCACGTTGGAGAACTTGCGGTCCACGTTGAAGGTCAGCAGGCGTCCCCCCAGCCTCACGTAGTGCCGCAGCAGGACCGGCATTCCTTTGCGGTCGCTCTCTAGGTCCGTGATAGGGCCGGTAAGGTGCTCGGGGTCCCGAAGCAGGCTGCAGCTTTCATTATCTTCAGGGAAGGGGGTCCAGTTGGGCCGGAAAGGCTGCCTGGGACGAACCCATTGCGCCAACTCGCTGCTGCCGTCGCGCGATTGAAAGAAGCGAAAGATCAAGTCGCGCGAGACCCGGCTGTAGTGTTGGCTGATGCTCACCGCGCCGAAAAGTACGGCGATCTCAGGATGGGCCGCCAGGTAGCTGCCTATGCCCTTCCACAGAGCCAACAGCGGTGCATATTGCTTCTGATATTCCGGGCGAATGAAGGAGCGGCCCAGCTCCAGCGCCGGCCCGAGCCGGTCAAAGAACGGCGGCTTATAGCGGAACAAGGTGCTGGTATAGAGGCCGTCAACTCCCGCATGTGGCAGAATCTCGTCGGTGCGGCCCAGGCGGTAGCCGCCCACCAGTTGCCGGCGTTCACTGTTCCACAGCAGCAGATGCTTGTAGTGCCCGTCGAAGCGGTCCAGATCGAGCGCCTTGCCGCTGCCTTCACCCGCGGCGCGAAAACTGATTTCGCGCAGCCTGCCAAGTTCCCGCATCAGGTGGGGAACCTCGGCTGCTGCGGCCCCATACACGTGGAAATCGCGGCCCTTTTCGAGGCAGCGATCGGGACCAAGGTCGGCCATTTCCCGCCGCAGCAATTCGGGCTCCGCAGGCTGCGCCACCTTTTCCTGCTTTTTCAGCGCCGCCACAAGAGGGAGCCTGGTGATCGTGAGGGCAGGCCGCTTGCGTCGCCGTGCGAGCAAGTAAGTGCGCCAGCGCAGATAACGGGTGGCATCGCGTTCGTCGCCCAACGCCTTTAGCACCAGCGCAGGCACCGCGCTGCCGACCCGCACTTCAACTCTTTTCCCCCGCTGGCCCAGAAACTCATGCATCAACCACGCGCTGCGCAGCCGGGGATGCAGCAGTCGGAGTCCCTGAAAGGCGGCGCTGCTCCGGCCGGGAAGATAGACAGGCAGTACCGGGCTATGGGTCAAGCGCGCCAGCGTCACTGCGACCGTGGACCACTGCGGGTCGGCCACCTGCATGCGGTCTACACGCAAGAGAGAAACTTCGCCTGCAGGAAAAACAACGAGCGCCCCACCTCGCCGCAGCCAGAACGCCGCCCGCCTCAAGGCCCGCTGATTGGCCAGCACCGAACTCCGCCGTCCAAAGGGATCAACGAAGTAACAGCATTCATGCAACTCCGGAATCCCGGCCAACAGAGAGTTGGCCATGATCTTTACGTCCGGCCGAACGCTCTCGATCATCGCGCCCAGGACTGTGCCGTCGAGAACTCCAAAGGGATGGTTGGAAACAATCACCACCCCGCCCCGCGCCGGAACGCTGGCGAGATCGGAGGCAGAAACACGGTATTCGACTTCCATCTCCGAGAGCACGTTCTGCAGCAGCGAGCGGTTCACCGGCTGCTGTGCCCGGCAATATAAGTCGCGAATCCGCCGGCTGGGCAGAAACTTTTGCGCGAAACGTCGAAAGGGAAAGAAGTCCGGAGGTTGGATCAGGGATCCCGAGGCCCCTGGCATCCCGAGTGAACGCGAGGATGGCATACCCTTTAGATACCGCGCGCGGTTTGCGGCCCGGTGAACAGGAAGTTAAAAGAGTGTGAACGGACCAAACTAAGGTAACTGGCGATTCGCGACTCAGCGGCAGCAAACGAGCAGAATCTGCTCTACGGGGCCACGCTGGCAGGTTGTCCCGCATCGAGTGTGCTAAATTCGCGGGTGCTTCTTCTCTGAACCCGGCGCGATCACTATGCCATTCACCAAGCTCGCGGCTGAATCCGAACTTCCCACGCCTGATTCCGCCAAGGAATTTTCCTGTGGGGAAAACACGATCTGCGTGGCCAACGTGAACGGAACGATCACGGCGATGGATAACATCTGCCTCCATCGCGGCGGCCCGCTGGGGCAGGGTGACATCGAGAACGGAAAAGTTGTCTGTCCGTGGCATGGCTGGCAGTGGGACCCGCAAACCGGCCAAGCAACACATAACCCCAACGCGAAGCTGGCTGTTTATCCACTGAGAGTGGAGAACGGCGAAGTGCTGATCGACCTCTAGAAGCGTGCCACGATGAGTCCAGTGACTCACTTCCTCACGGGCTGGGTCTTCGCCAACTGCGCGAGATTGGATACGCGGGAACGAGCCCTGGTGACCCTCGCCTCAGTTGTTCCCGACGTCGATGGCTTAGGAATTATTGCCGAGTTGCTGACGCGCAATTCGGCCCATCCGCTCCTCTGGTTTTCGCAGTATCACCACTCGCTTCATTCTCTGACGTTCGGCATTGCGGTTGCAGCGGCGGTATTTTTGCTTTCCACTCAAAAATGGAAGACCAGCGCGCTCGCGCTCTGTAGTTTTCATCTTCACCTGCTGGAGGATTTGATGGGATCGCGCGGGCCCGAAGGCTACCAATGGCCCATTCCGTACCTGGCGCCATTCTCGTCCCTCCCACTAGCGTGGCACGGCCAGTGGGCGCTGAACGCATGGCCGAACTACGGCTTCACGGTTTCATTGTTGTTCGCCACGCTGTGGCTGGCGTGGCAGCGCGGGTTTTCACCGCTGGAAATGGTATCGCGCCGCGCCGACGCAGCTCTGGTTGTGGCTCTCCGGCGGCGCTTTTCGAGGCCAGCTCCGACAGGAGGTGTGTATTGAGACGGCTTCGTCGGTCTACTCAATCCTGCAACTGACCCTCCTGAACGGCACTAGGCAGTTCACCAGAAACCCAATTTCCTAGAAGGCGGCCGACGCTTGCCCGATCCAAACGCTGCTCCCGCTCGGAGACGAGATCCTGCCGTAAAACCTTTTCCCTTTGAATTGTCCCAGCAACGGCACGGATACGGTATGGGCCAACTCTCCGGCAACAAAACTCACCGTCTGCGACGTCGCCGTGTAGTCGGTGCCAGCCACGGCCGTTCCGTCCAGCGTCGTGAACATCACGGACACAGGTCCTGTGCTCGGTGGATTAAGAGTAATAGTGAAAACCGCTGACGGACCACTGCTCTTCACCGCATTGCTGACTGAGACCTGGCGCAGAATCGAATTAATCGCGACAGCGCCGAAAAGCGCCGGAATGGCGCCTTCACAATGCTGTTCAAACTCAGCTCCGAAACTCTGCACGCTGCCACTGGTGGTGTAGGCTGCCGTGTCCACCACGAACCTGCCGGTCAATGTATTGCAGCCGCGCCCGTTGCCATCGACCGACAACCCCGGTGCGCCGAATGTCTGGAAGGGAAAACGCTGTGCGCCTTCATAGGCTCCGGGAACAAGCGCGACATTTCCTGGGGCTGAGAAGTCAGCGCTCCAGTAGCCCCCAGCTGGCGTCGTAAGGCTCACCCCGTTGTCATAGTTCCGCGAGGGAGTGATTGAACTGGTTGCGCTGGTAAACAACAGGGTTTGCCCCCCACCGATGTAATCGCCTTGCTGGCTGCTCATAGCCAGCGCGGTCATAGGAACGTTAGGGTCCTGGATGGTAATGGTCCCCGTCCCATCGCCGATTGGCGCGCCTTTCGCTGAACTCAGTTGCACTTGGAAAGTTCTGTTGCCCCGCGCGGTTCGGTTCCCGAGGATGGGGATCGCAACTACTTGCGACGTCACCCCCGGCTGGAATTGCACGGTTCCAGAGGCCGTAGAGTAGTCTCGATTGCGTGATGCCGTCCCGTCGCTCGTTTCGTAGCTTACCTTGACTACCCCGGTGCTCGGGAGAGAAAGCGACAGTGTGACGTTCCCGTCGTTGCTCCCTGCTTCCCCCTTCAAGACCGTGCCGTCAGCCACTGAAACGCGCGAAACCGCACTGACACTGGAATTGAAGCGCACGGAGCCGAACAGGGCGGGTGGAGCGCTTTCACAGTGTTGTTCGAAGTCCACCGCCAGTCGCTTGATAGATCCGTCTGAATTGAAGGCTAGATCAGAAATGAGAAAGCGCCCACTGTCGGTATTGCAGCCCCTCCCATCACCGAAAACTTGCAGTGTTGGTGTCCCCGATGCTACGCCTTGAGCACCCTCGTACACACCCTTTGCCAGGGTTTTGCCGACAGGCGGGCCAAAGTCCAGGTACCAAAAAGAGCTGTAACTCGAGGTGTAAAACGCGACTTGAATGCCCGCCGATGTTCCCTGCACCATAAATGTGCCATCGCTCGGCGTATAGGTCTGGATCGTGCCCCCGCCGACATAGTCGCCGGGTTGGCTGTCCAAGTTAAGGAAGGTTTGGGCTGACGCGGCAAGCGACGAGGTAAGAACCAGCATCGCTATGACTAGAGAATCTATCAGACGAGTCATGGGGTCCTCCGGCATTTACGAATCGGCGCCGACCGCAAGTCCGTGACCGCAGCAACCTCTCGGTTGCCAGTACGAGCTGAACCTATTCCTGAGGATGGCGAAGCTTTGCGGACTGCCCGGTGGGACCCCTACAGGATTACGTGCACGTGTCCAGCCAGTCGGCCCTGGGCTCAGATCTGCCCTGGCTATCTGGCCGTTACTCTATGTGGGAAAAGAGGTTGGGAGAGCTTAGGTGACAACTTACTGTTGAGCACAAATTCGGGTCCCGCCGATAATCATGCAAAGCGCAGCACACTAAGTGCAAGAATGTGCCCTCCCGCTTGCTACAAATGTAGGCGGCTGAGCCCAATCGCGACGATACCCCGCATTGCTACTGCGGCTTGGGCTTCTCCTCTCCATGAGGATTCTTCTCAGGATGCGGCGCGTTCTGATGCGGAGCCGCATTCTCATGATGCGGTGCTTCGGCGTGCGGCGTGCTCTGGGGCCGTGGAGCACTCTGATGTTGCGGCATCTGATGCTCCGGCGCCTGGTGCTGAGGAACCTGACGCTGAGGCGCCTGATGCTGAGGTACCTGGCGTTCGGGAACCTGACGCGGAGGCGCCTGATGTTCGGGCACATTCTGCGGATGCGGCGCGCTCTGCGCCCGAGGCGTATTTTCCGGCCGAGGCGTCGGCCGCTCCTGTGGCCTCGGTACGTTCTGCTGGTGCGGCGTGTTCTCCGGATGTGGCGTGGTCTGCTGACGCTCAGGGTTCTCATTCACCCGGTAGTTGGTATGCGGGTTATTGCCGTGCTCGTTGTTTCCCGGACGTGGAACATTCGCACGGGGAGCGTTCGCCTCCGGCCGGTTCGGTGCATTGCCGGGAGCGTTATGTTCGTTGTTTCCCGGCCGGGGAACGTTGCGATTGTTGGCTCCCGGAGTCCCCGCGCGATTGCCGGGGTTATACGGGCCACCCGCCTGCCGGGCGGGCGTAACACCGCGCCCGCTGAATTCCGTCGGTTTAGCTGTGGCCGCGATGCCCGGTCGGCCGTGATTTTGAGAAGCCAACAGCTCGCGGTTCCGGCTGGCAATTTCCCGATGCTGGGTCTGCATCTGCGTCGCCTCGATGTGGCGTTCACGGGCGGCCCTTTCCTCCTCGGGGCGCGGGCGCGCGTTCACGCCTCCATTCCCGCCGTTGTAGCTCACGTGATTCACCCGCACGTTGGTCACAGTCTTGTTGTAGATGTAAACGTTGGTGACATGAACGTTGTTCACCGAGCGGTTGTAGTAGAAGTGGCGGTCACGCCAGTAGCCGCCCTCGTAGCCATGGCCGAAGTAGCCGAATCCATAATCGATGCCACCATAGAAACCGACCTGGGGACCCCAATAGCCCGCGTGCCATACAAACAAGCCGGCGTTCCAGCCCCAATAGCCCGGCGTCCATAGCAGGCCCGGCTCCGGAGCCTCCACCCAGGTGCCCGGCACCCAGAAGTAGCCGTCGGGACCGTACGCCCAATAGCCGGGCGTCCAGATGTAGCCCTCGCCCGGGCAGGCAGGCTGCTCATACACGGGGATCGGCGGGGGGCCGATTCTGATCGAAACGCTGACCTGCGCAAACGAGAAGGATGCCATCACCACTACCATTGCCAGCAACAGCAAACGCATTGATCCGGTAATACGCATTGTGTTCCTCCCGGGCGATCGCTCCGGCGCCTCTATGGCAACATCGCGCCGTTCGGCAGCGGAGACGCAAACCTTCAGCCCCACTCCTGCGATCCTATGCTTCCTCTTCAGTTATATAAACGCCGTCAGTAAGAATATGTTGCTCTCGCAGAAGTTGCTTTGGAAACCATTGATTTTGTTGAATCGCGGGCAACCCTTGGCCGAACCCACGACGATGAATCGCACTGAACGAAAGCAACCGTTCGAGCAAAAGCGCCAGAACCGGAACGATTGACGGCGCGGGAACCGCGTTCGGCCAGACAGAGAATGCAGAGTTTCCCTCGGTCCCCCGGCGTCGTGTGCAAAGTCTGCCGGACGCTTCGAGACATTGGGATCATCACTTGAGGGACTTTTGCTTGGTCGCCAGCACGGCGGGATGCGCTCAGCTAGGTCAAGTACAACCTGTTATGGCTGATTTTGTGCTGCAAGGTGGCCGCCAGGTGATCGATATCCGTGGGAGAGATGCTGGTGGAGATGTGGCCTTCGACAACCGGGGTCCGGCCGGCGCCGGCGGCATCGCGACGGATCTGCACTAAAAGTCCCTGTACGGCCTCCGGATCGTATTTCTGCGGCGAAAGGCGAACGATCTCACTCAATGTGCCGCCGATAGAGAGCCGCTCGCGGTACGGGCGCTCGCTGGTCATGGCATCGAAGGTGTCAGCCACTCCGACAATCCGCACCGGCATGCTTACATCGTTCATCCCCAAGCCGTCGGGATAGCCGGAGCCGTCAGCCCGCTCGTGATGCCAGCGCACGATGTCGGCAAGCCGCGGCCAGGGAAATTGCACCCCCAGAACAATCTGGTGGCCCATTACCGTATGATCCGCCATTTCGCGAAATTCCTCGGGATCGAGCGAAGAAGGCTTGCCGAACAGGCGCTTGTCCACCGCGACCTTGCCGATATCGTGCAGGTACCCCGCCGAGCGAATGCCGGCAACTTCGCTGGCATCCATGCCCATAGCCTCGGCGATGGCAGCGGCGTAGCGACCGACACGCAGAGAGTGCCCGTGAATATTAATGTGCTTTATATCGATGGCGGTGGCAAAAGCTTCCAGCGCGCTGTCGTAGAAGCCGTGCAGGCTGGCCAGCAAACGCAGGTTCTCGGAGATGCGTTGCGCCAGCGTCTGGTTGAGGACGTGATTCTGTACCGCCAGAGCCACATAATTGGAAAGAAGTTCCAGTGCGTCCAGGCCTTCGGCATCGTAGGGTTCGTTGCCCTCTTGCCGGCCAAGCGCCACCAGGCCCACCAGCTTCCCTCCAACCTTCAGGGGCGTAATGCACTTGAAAAGCTCGGGAGCGACGTTTCCGTTGGCGCTCAGATAGGTGTCAGGTGAACTGGCGCCGAGAACGATGGGGCCGCGGGAAGCTGTGAGCGCGAATGTGTGTTTGGGCAGCAGCGGGATGACAGCCGGCTCAGGCATGAGCGCGAAGCCCTCACTGGCGACCGAGACCAGCATGGAGGGCTTGTCACTGAAAGTGAAAAGGGCGCCTTCCCGGGCGCCGGACGCCTGTAGCAGCGCCGAGACCATGAAGCGGGCGCGCCGGGGAAAGTCCTCCTGGGTGGCGATCTCGGGACCGAGATCGGAGAGGGCCTCAACCGTGCGCAGCAGCCGGCGAAAATTGTCTTTCGGTGCAGCCACCAGAGGTGGGAGCCGACACCAGAGCAGAATGAGAGTAACACGCGGGGAATTGAGGAGGAGGCGCAGGTTTGTTAGTTAGTTTGGTGCGCAAGGGGTGTAGGCGGTCAGTCGGTAGAGATGCAGCTTGCGACGTCTCAGTCCTAGCATTTATCTCGCCGTGCCATCCCGAGCGTAGCGAGGGATCTGGGTTTTGCTCGCGCCGGCAACTCCTTGCGGCGCGCAGGAACCGTGATCCCTCGCAGTGCTGGGATGACATTTGATTCTTCACCAGGGAAGAGAAATTACGCTAGAAATGCTCCTTCAGGCCGGCAAATGTCTCAACCACAAGCAGCCGGCGAGGTGCCTTGGGTTTCGCCAGTTCCTCGTGTTCCAGAATCCAGGTGTCGCCGTGCGGGAGGAACACTGCGTTCAAACCGGCCGCCAGGGCCGGATTGATATCCGACTTGGGGCTGTTGCCAAGCATCCAGGTTGTGGATGCGGAGAGACGATGTTTGGCGGCAATGGCGCGATAGATCGCCTCATCCTTCTCCGCAACGATCTCGATTTCGGAGAAATACTCCTGCAGCCCGGAGCGCTCCATTTTCCCCGCCTGCTCGTGGGGCACACCTTTGGTGAGCAGGATCAAGTGATGGCGCTGTGCCAGGTAAGGCAAGGTTTCCGCAACTCCGGGCCGGATTTCGATGGGATGCTCGGCAATCGTGCGAGTGAATCCCAGGATGGTTTCGTGCAGCGCCGGGGTGAGCGGTTCGACGGAGAGGCGCTCAAAGGTTCTGGCCAGAGAGCGTGCAAAACTGGGCAGGCCGTAGCCGTGAGTAATGATGCACTCCCGTTCCACCTCATTGAGCACTTCGCGCACCTGAGCAGGCGTGTATTCGTGGTGATTGAGAAACGAAATAAAGCTGGCGATGGCGCGTTCGAAATAAATGTTGTTTTCCCAAAGCGTGTCATCGGCATCGATGAGTAGCGTTTGTGGGTCGCGGGCATGGGCTGAGCGAAGCATTTACTAACATGATAATTGAGAAACTGCAGGTGATCCCGCGCCGGCCACGGATGTTTGTGTACGATTTCAGGCCTGGGCGTCACTTCGCAGGATGCTAGAAACCCGCAGCCAGCCGCGGGAAGTAATCCGGAGAATACAAGCCCTGCTAGAATCTGAAATCGATGAAGATTCACAGTTGTTTAATGATCGCCACACTCTTCATGGTCCCTCTCGGTTCAAGTCAGGAAAAGGAAGCTCCCGTCCCAGCCGGCGCTGTGCCCGCCAATCTGCATGTCGTGGCCGATCTGGATCAGCGGCTGGCAAAGTTCCGCCGCGTGCAGATGCCATTTCATTCTGCCGGATTGACGGTACACGAACGAAAGATGGTCCAGAAACTGGTGGATGCGTCGCAATACCTGGACGACATTTTCTGGCGGCAAAGTGATCCCGAGGCGCTAAGCCTCTATCAGTCGCTGGCGGGAAACACCGATGCGAAAGAGATGCAACTCCGCCGCTACCTGGAGATCAACGCATCGCGCTTCGATCTGATCGACGAGAACAAACCATTCGTGGGCACCGTACCCATGCCGCCCGGCCGCGGCTTCTATCCGCAGGGCCTGACGCGCGAGGAGATCGAACGGTACGTGAAGGAGCATCCCGAGAAGCGGGCGGAGATTTATAGCCCCCATACCATCGTGCGCCGGCATGGCAACGAACTCGAAGGCGTGCCTTACCACGTGGCCTACCGGTCGTTCCTCGAGTCGGCGGCACGGGATCTACGCGAGGCTGCGGAACTCAGCCCCGACGCCGCGTTCGCGAACTTCCTGCGCTTACGAGCCGATGCGCTGCTCAGCGACGACTACTTCAAGAGCGACCTGGCATGGTTGGATTTAAAGGACCCGAAATTCGACGTGATCTTCGCTCCCTATGAAACCTACACCGACGACCTGCTCGGGGTGAAAACCTCGTATGGCAGCGCCGTGCTGGTGCGCAACGAGGAAGAGAGCAAGAAGCTGGCCATGTTCCAGAAGTATGTTCCTGACATTCAGGACGCATTGCCGCTGGCCCCCGAGGACCGGCCCTCCAAAAAGGGCCTGCAGACTCCCATGGAAGTGATGGACGCGCCTTACCGCGGCGGAGATCTGCTTCACGGCTACCAGGCAGTGGCCGACAATTTGCCGAATGATCCACGCATCCATGAGCAGAAAGGAAGCAAGAAGATTTTCTTCAAGAATTTCATGGATGCGCGCGTGAACTACGTGATTCTGCCGCTCTCGAAATACCTTATGCGTCCCGAACAGGCGGCCAAGGCCTCGGGCGAGGGATATCTGCTGTGGACAGTCATGCACGAGATCGCCCACGGACTGGGCCCGGCGTTCGCGCGAAAGAACGGCAAGAAGGTGGATATCCGCGAAGCGATCGGCCCGGCGTTCTCAGGGTTGGAAGAGGCCAAGGCCGACGTGGTGGGTATGTACGGCTTGCATTGGCTGGTGGAGCACGGGGCCTTGCCCAGGGAGAATCTGGAGGAATATTACGCCTCTTACCTCGCTGGAATTTTTCGCACGGTGCGCTTCGGCATCGGAGAAGCGCACGGCCAGGCTGAGATGATGGAATTCAATTACCTCATCGAACACGGCGCTGTGAAGCGGGAAGCTTCAGGAAAATATGCGGTGGATTACTCCCGCATGCCAGGGGCTATCTCGGGCCTGGCCAAGGAGTTGCTGGAGATCGAAGCTACCGGCAACCGCGAGCGCGCGGAAACGTGGTTCAGGAAATACGAGGTGATGCCAGGAGAACTGCAAGCCGCGATGAAGGCAGCCTCCAACGTGCCGGTGGATGTCGACCCGGTGTTTTCGTTCAAAGAGCGCGTGGAATAGCAAATCTCTGCGCCGGGACCACGCTGGCGAAATTTCTAGCTCCCGCCACGAAACGTTCCTGTGCAGATTGTTGCATTCAGGCTTGCGTCCCGCTGCAAGCTCTATCCGAGTGCAAATCTTTTCATACTATCCCGCAACAACAAAGGCGTGTACACTTGCCTCCCTTTTTGAAGTCATAAGGAATTCGCGATCAACGCAGTACACGTTGCATCCAGCACGCTGAATTTCCAACAGGAGACAGCTATGAACCCAGGGTCTAGCCTCGTGGCCCCGCCGTTCCCGGCCAGGCATCCAAGAAATCCGCTGCAATTGCTCCGCTCAGCAAGCCTCGTCATGTTGTTTCTCTTCGCCATGGGGTTGACGGCCTCGGCGCAAACCTGGGAGACGCTGCTCAACCCGCCGCCCGTGCCCGAAATCGTCGACCCCGTTTATAACTATGATCTCGGGCCCGGCGGCGCAGCCAGCCCTATGCTGCTCACAGACGGCAGCGTGATCGTGCAGAACCAGAACCTCTATTTCGCCAGCGGACAGGTCTTCAAGCTGACGCCCGATATCAACGGCAGTTATGTCAACGGAACCTGGTCACAGCTGGCGTCGATGCCCTATGTTTCTGCGGCTGGCGCTCAAGCTGTACTGGCGGATGGGCGCGTAATCATGGAGGGCGGCGAATACAGCGGCTATGAAGAATACTTCACGCTGACTAACCAGGGAGCGATTTATGACCCGGTGGCGGACGCTTGGACCCTAGTTCCACCGCCGCCGTTCTTCGTAGATTTGTACCCGCCGCGCGCCCTATTTGCGCCCAATCCGATCGGCGACTCCGCCAGCGTGGTGCTGCCCGATGGAACCTTCATGCTGGGCGACAAGATGAGCCGGCAGGCCGCGGTGTTAAATCTTAAGAAGCTGACCTGGAAAGAAGTCGGCACCAGCACCAAGGCTGACCTGAATGACGAAGAGGGCTGGACCCTGCTGCCGAACGGCCAGGTGCTAACGGTGGATTGCTACACCGACTACAACTTCGGACTGGTTCCCACGTATCCGACGAATCCAACCAATTCGGAAATCTACAACCCCAAGAAGGCCAAGTGGTCCAGCGCCGGCAGCACCATTAACACGTTGACCGACCCGTATCTTTTCGAAACCGGTCCCGGGGTGTTGCGGCCTGACGGTACAGTCTTCGCAGTTGGCAGCCAGGGGTACACCTCGATTTACAACACCAACAAACAGAAATGGAAAGCAGGCCCCAGGTTCCCAATCAGCCCGGACGGCGCGCAGTATACGGCACAGGATGCTCCCGGCGCCCTGTTGCCCAACGGAAATGTGCTGGTTGCCGTCAGCGGAGGGCCGCCTCCGACGATCTATGACTACTCGACGCCACCGGTGGCTTTCTTCGAGTTCGACGGGAAAAATCTCATTTCCACGCCGACGATTCCGAACGCCTCCAACCTGACGTCTTATAACATCAGCCTGCTCGTTCTCCCGACCGGGCAAGTGCTTGAAACCAGTAACACCAACGATATCGAGATCTATACCCCTGCCAGTCTCAAGCCGGATAACTCCTGGCGGCCGATCATCGTATCGGCGCCCAGCACTGTGAAAGCCGGCCACTCGTACACCTTGTCCGGAATTCGATTGAACGGCATGTCGCAGGCCACAATGTTCGGAGACGAGCTTCAGAACGCGACTAACTATCCCCTGGTGCGCATCACCAATCTCGCTACCAAGCACGTGTTTTACAGCCGCACGCATGACCACAGCACGATGGCGGTGGCCTCGAATGACAAGGCATCCACTCACTTCGACGTGCCCTTAGATCAGGAGAGCGGTCCGAGTAAGCTGGAGGTTGTCGCGAATGGGATCGCCTCGGCTCCGTGGATCGTCAACGTGAAATAAAAGCGGTTCGGACACCCAGATAAAAAGCCCATCCCTTGGGCTGGACAAGGGATGGGCCACCCGCTCGACGAGCAGTTAGACTCCGGCCAGCACCCCTCCCTTTTCTTCGGCGACGACTTCATCGATGTTCAGGGCCAGGCCCTTGGCCACGCCTGATCCGTAGGCAGGATCAGCCCTGTAGAAGTGCTTTACCTGCAGTCGCTGAATGCGCTGGGGCGCGTTGGAGAGGCTGGCGACGATGTTTTCGATCAGCCGCTGCTTCGCGCCGGCGTCCATCAGGCGGAACAGAGCACCTGGCTGGGTGTAGTAGTCGCCGTCGGTGCGGTGATTGTGGCGCTCCACCGTGCCGCTTACCTGCTTCGGCCGCTCACGGTAGGCGGCGTCTTCCACCGGCCCGCCGAAGCTGTTGGGCTCGTAGTTGGGAGCCTTGCCGCCGTTGCTGTCAAAGCGCGTCATGCCGTCGCGATGATAGCTGTGCACGGGGCACTGCGGCTTGTTCACCGGCAGGCCGTCGTAATTCACACCCAGGCGGTAGCGGTGGGCGTCCGGGTAGGAAATCAGGCGCGCCTGCAGCATTTTATCCGGCGAGTAGCCCATGCCGGGCACGATGTTGCGCGGCTCGAATGCCGCCTGTTCGACCTCCGCGAAGTAATTGTCGGGATTGCGGTCCAGAACCATTTCCGCCACTTCGATGAGCGGGTAATCCGCGTGCGGCCAGACTTTCGTGAGGTCGAACGGATTGATATGGTAAGTCTCGGCTTCTTTCTCCGGCATGATCTGCACGCTGACCTTCCAGCGTGGGAAGTCGCCTTTGGCGATGGCGTGGAAGAGGTCGCGCTGCGCGTAGTCGGGATCTTTGCCGGCAAGCTCAATCGCCTGTGGACGCGTGAGGTTCTTGATGCCCTGCTTGGTCTTGAAGTGCCACTTCACGTAGAACAGTTCATTCTTGGCGTTGACAAGGCTGAAGGTGTGGCTACTGAAGCCGTCCATGTGGCGATAGCCGTCGGGCGTGCCGCGGTCGGAGAACAGAATCGTCACCTGGTGCAGAGACTCGGGCGAAAGCGACCAGAAATCCCACATCATGGTCGGAGACTTTAAATTAGTTTCCGGATCGCGCTTCTGGGTATGAATGAAATCGCCGAACTTCAGGGGATCGCGAATGAAGAACACGGGCGTGTTGTTGCCGGTCATGTCCCAGTTGCCTTCTTCGGTGTAGAACTTCACGGCAAACCCGCGGGGATCGCGTTCGGTATCGGCCGAGCCCTTCTCGCCGCCAACGGTCGAAAAGCGGATGAAGCAGGGCGTCTTCTTTCCCTTCTGGCTGAAGAGCTTCGCTGTCGTGTACTTGGTGATTTCGCTGCTGGTGCACTCCAGGTAGCCGTGCGCGCCTGAGCCTTTTGCATGAACCACGCGCTCCGGAATTCGCTCGCGGTTGAAGTGCGCCATCTTTTCGAACAGCAGAAAATCTTCAAACACTACCGGGCCACGCGGGCCCACGGTCAATGAGTTCTGGTTGTCGCCCACCGGACGCCCCGCGTCCGAAGTCATAGTCTTCCTGTCCTTCTCTTGCGCCATGCTTTCTCCTTTATGGGGATGCTGTTCGACTATAACGGAGGAAAGAACCATGCGTCTAAGACGTTGATCTTATCCGTTCCATAGTCGTGCGCTATGGTTTGGATTCGAAGTGCTTCGGCGTCCGTGCAGGGTTCTGGAAAGCGATTGCTCGCTCTAGCGAAGCCCGTCCTCGCCTTTGATCTGGTCTTTGGTCAGGCCTCCTACGCGCGGAATTGGGCGCCCGCTATCGGTTACCGCGACAGCCACCATGATTTCGTTGGCACGAGGAGCGTCATTGAGGCGCACTTCCATGCCGTCGAAGTGGCTACGGACGAACGCGGCGTCTTTGTGGCCGAGCGGGATGTCGAGAGCGACGCCCAGGCCTCCGCGCTTTTTTGAAGAGGGAATCAGGGCTGCGCCTTTGCCGAGAAACTTTCGCACGGGAGCGCCAAGCTTTGGATGCAGGACAGCGGCGGCATGCTCGAGTTCTCCATTCTCGCCCACAGCGGCGGCTTTGCCGTAGCTCTCGACCTTTTCCGGCGCGATACCGAGCGCCGCGACCGCTCGTTGGGTTAGGAGCGCGCCTAGTTCTTCTCCGATCGTAATGAGTTCGGAGAGGTCTTCGACGTACTTCCCGGCGTATGGGTTTTCGATGACCGCAACGGCGGCAGCACGGCGGGTCGGAGGGTTGACTTCGCGGCCCATCTCCGTGCGGGTTTCTTCCAGGAAGGTAGCGAGCTTGCGGATTTTGCTAGTCATTCTTGCGTCTCTTTGGTCGAAGGTCTGTTTGCAGAGCACCGGGTTGAATTCCCAGGTATTCTAGCTTTCAAATCACCTAATAAACTGTCATTCCTAGCATCGATGTCTGGCGCGAGGAATCTGCATGGTCTCGATTCCGGCGAGAGCGGATTCCTCGCTTCGCTCGGAATGACAGATTAATAGACTGGCCAATTTGATTGCCGATCCAACACCCCTCATCGCAGACCGTCTTCGCCTTTGATTTCGGTGGCCTTTAGTCCACCCACGCGAGCGTGGATGCGCGGGCCTGTGGTCATGACCAATGCAAGGAGAATCTCGTCGGCTCGGGGAGCGTCCGCGAGACCGACTTCCATGGCATCGAAGTGGCTGCGCACATAGGAGGCATTGGTGTGAGTGATGGGCACATCCAAGCGCGCCCCCGGAGGACCGACCTTTTTTGTGGAAGCCACGATGGCTTTTGCTCCGCCCAGTATTTCGCGCATGGCATAGCCGCCCGGGACGTGCCAGAGCGCGCCATGCTCGAGTTCGCCCGCAGAACCTACGATGGCGCCTTTGCCGTAGCCTTCGACGGCTTTGGGGTTGCCGCCCAGCGCGGCCACTAACTGCTTGGCCATTTCCAGGCCCAGGGGCTTCAGGTCGTCCATGAAGGCGGCGATTTCCTCTACGTAGACTCCGGCGAAGGGATTGTGGATTACCGCCAGGGCCGCAGCCCGGCGCAGCGGCATGGAGCCTGGCGGTCCACCTTCGTGGAAGATTTCTTCCACCGTGAGAAGTCTTTTGCGGAGTTCGACTTTATGCATAGGCGACGCTCGATTCCCTATGCGGGGCGGGTAGAGTTGAGCGGTCTGCCATCACGATGCGAGTTGTGCCTTGCAGATGGAGCGCGGCGGCGTGGAGGAGTCCCTGGGCGCACAGATGCTCGGCGCACTCGGCGCCATGGGACAGGGCTTGGGCGATTTCTGAATTTGTTAGGCCAGCTACTTTCGTCGTTACCAGAATTTCGCCCAGATCGGTGTCGGGGCTGAGTTCACGCGCTGAGGTGCGCTGGATAGCCGTATGGCCGGGCAGATCCACGGCGTTGGCGACGATGGTGACGGCCGCGTCGGCTGTCGCGGCACTGTTTGCAAGCACCGTTACCGCGTCGGCGATACCGCGGGAAAAGCTGCGGCCACGCCAGCCGCTGGTGGCGATGCCGCGCACGGGCTGCGACGACTCGAGTTTCATGGTGCCGAAAAGCGATGGACGGTCAGGGCGGTCGATCATGGCGATGGTAAAGGATTCTCCGGGAGAGAGGTGCAGGGCGATATCACCGCCGTCGTTCACATAGGCACGGGAGAGAATAGCGGCGTTGGTCATGGCGTTCAAGAGTTCCTCGGCGACGGCGCCCGCAACCGCGGCCATAGGGGTGATGAACTGTTCGCCAGCGAAGGGGATGACGGCTGCAAACATGCGCCGGGCAATGATGCCTCTGGGCCCCCTGCTGCCGGGCCGGGTTTGAGTCCGTAATAACGGGAGTTCGGCGCAGAGTTCGTCGAGAACGGTCAGGAATCGGTCGGCGGCGGCGTCATAGGCGGCACGGACTTCGCTTTCCGAGATCGCGTAGGCTTCGAGCACGATATCGATGGGACCGTCGTGGAGGTGGAGGCGGCGGCCATCGGGAAGCAACCGGACTTGCGCTCGGGTATTCATGACGGCCGTGTCTTGCCTCGGCTGGCCGGCTTTGTTTTCGGGTTCGACCGACTCCGGGCCGAATCTGCCTTCCTGCGGCCGTTTGCAGCGGCCGGTCGGCGGGCGGCAGGCTTCCCTGCTTCAAATGGCCAAGGATTTCCGGGTCGGGCCGACACGTGCCGCCGGGTTTCGTCATTGAGCAGCGACGCAAGCGGGCGGACGTGGTCCATGTAACCTCCCAGCGCCTCATAGTCCGCGAGCTTGAGGGTGAACTCAATCGGGGCTACCAGGGCCGGAGTTGGAACGTAACCGAAGGCGTTCTCCGGCATGCGAGTAACATCCACCATGAGTGTGATGCCGCCGCCCGGCCACACGTAGACCGGCGCGCCGCCGCAGGTGACGCGGGTGAGCGCGTCGCGGACCGAGTGGGTAAGCTTGACAGGATTTTCGGTTACGCCGGCGCGCAGTGAACCACCCGCGCCGCCCATGAACAAGACGGTGCACAGTGCCGGCTCGCAGTTCTCCTTGATTCGTTCCACCGAAACCTGCAGCGCGTCGGGAAGAGCTTTCTCTACCGGCAGCAGAGCCTCATCGAGTTCATAGTAAGCATAGTGCTCGCCGGTCGTGCTCACCATCAGCAGTCGCAGGCCGGGCCAGGCTTTTTTCGCATTGAAGGGCGCCAGGATTGACAGCGGATCGGTGATGTTGGTGCCACCCCAGTCCGTTCCCGGCTCGGCGACGCGGAAATAGCGGCCAGGCGTAGAACGGCGGCCTTTCATCTTTATGCCGGTCTCGGGGATGCCCAGCATTTTGCCGGCTTGATGCTCGGAAAGCACGCCGGTAATGTGATCGTCCACCACCACAACATCGTCGATTTTTCCAAACCATTGCTTGGCGAACATGCCGATGGTAGCCGAGCCGCAGCCCACTCGCATGCGCTCTTCCTGCACGCCGTTCACAACCGGCGGCTTGCCCGCCTGCACGATCACCGTGGCGCCTTCGTCGATGACCAATTCCGCAGGCTTGCCGTTGCAAAGATCGAGCAACGTCTCGCAGGTGACGTTGCCTTCGTTGCGGGTGCCCCCGGTGAGGTGGCGCACGCCGCCAAGAGAGAGCATCTGCGAGCCGTATTCGCTGGTGGTCACATGTCCCACGGGCTCGCCTTTCGCTCGAACCACATTTTGTTCCGGGCCCAGAAAGCGGTCGGTGTCGATCTTCAGCTTTACTCCGCAATAGCTGAAGATGCCCTCGGTCACTACCGTCACCATGTCGGCGCCTTCGACCTTCGAAGAAATAATGAATGGAGCAGGTTTGTAGTCGGGATAGGTTGTGCCCGCGCCGATGGCGGTAATAAAAGTTTCCGGCCCGCTGACGATATTGCCGTCCCAGTCGCGGTCGCGCTCGAGAAACGGGACGACCGAGTCGCCCCGCGAAACGGCACGGTCAAGCACGACGTGAGGATCGATGCGAACCAGATTGCCGTCATGATTGGCATAGCGGTCGCAAGCGCCGGTGCGGCCGGGCCTGATGTAACAAAGTACCGGACACGCGTCACAGCGGATGGCGTCGTCAGGCATTCGAGCCCCGGGCACGTTTGGCTCAGGCACGGGACGCTCCGGAATTCTCACGGGAGTTCAGCGCGAGGATGGCTTCGCGGATGCGATCCGGCGTAGCGGGAACGCGGCGCATGCGCACGCCTGTGGCGTGATGAATGGCGTTCAGAATCGCCGGGGCCGTGGGAATCACCGCTTGCTCGCCAATCCCCTTTGCGCCGAATGGGCCAATCGGCGAGGGGTCTTCGATGAGGATCGATTCCACCGGCGGCACGTCACCGGCAGAGGGGATCAAATAGTCATGCAGATTTTCGCCCCTGCCGGGTATGAATTCCTCCATCAGCGCCATGCCGATACCTTGGGCCACCCCGCCTTCGATCTGGCCTTCGATGAGCGTGGGATTGATGGCGCGGCCCACGTCGTGCGCGGCGGTAACCCTCACCACCCGTACTGTGCCCAGTTCAGCGTCCACCTCAATTTCCGCCATGTGAGCGCCGAATCCATAAACAGCGTACGGGCTCCCCTGGCCATTTTCGTCGAGCTTGCTGGTGGGCGGATCGAAGGTCTGTTCTGCGGTGGCGACGTAGCCGTACTGGTCGAGCGGAAGATCGCTCAGAAGCAACTCGCGGCGCTTTCCGCAGTCATGAATCACCAGTACCTCTTTCCCGAATTCGACGGTGGAATTCTCACAAGCACCCGCCAGCTTGAGAATCGCGCTGCGCAGTTCCCTTCCAGCCATGTGCGCGGCTTTCCCTGTCACAAAGGTTTGGCGGGAGGCGGAAGTTTTTCCGCAGTCGGGAGTAATCGCCGTATCCCCGGAGACGAGATCGAAATACTCGATGGGCGCAATGAGAGCGTCAGCGCAGATTTGGGTAATGATGGTATTGGACCCTTGGCCGATATCGACCGCGCCCTGATGCAGGGCGATTCTGCCATCGCGCTTGAGACCGACACGCACTGTGGAGGGATTGGGCAGCGATGTGTTGCCGCAGCCATACCACATTCCGGCTACTCCCACACCCCGGCGAATTGGGCCGGCCGTCGTGGCGTTGAACTTGTCGCATTCTGCGCGAGCGGCTTTCCACTTCGGTCGCAGTGCTTCAAAACAGGCGCCAATGCCCACGCCTGCTCCCAGAACTTGCCCAGTGACGGTCGGCGTATTGTCGTCGAGCGCATTCATGATGCGAAATTCTAGAGGATCGAGCCCGAGGTGGATCGCGAGATCGTCGTAGATCTGTTCCTGTGCAATCGCCATCTGCGGGACACCGAAACCGCGGAACGCCCCTGCGGGAACGACGTTGGTATGGATGGCGCGAGTTTGGGCACGATAATGCGGGACGAAATATGGGCCCGAAGCGTGCACCGGCACGCGGGCGGCGACCGTGGGCCCCCAGGAAGAATAAGCGCCGGTGTTGAAGTCGGCCGCGAAATCGAGGGCCAGGAGTTTGCCATCCGCGGTTGCCCCGGCGCGAACATGCACGCGGGCGGGATGGCGTTTGGTGGTGGACATGATGGACTCGCTGCGCGAATAAACCATGCGCACCGTCCGATTCAGCTTCCACGCCGCCAGCGCCAGAAACGGTTGTACCGACAAATCGAGTTTCGAGCCAAAACCGCCGCCCACCGCAGTGGGAATGATGCGCACCGATTCCGGGGCGATGCCCAGCAGCCTGGCGATATCGGCGCGGTCCATGTAGGGCGACTGGGTGCAGGCCTGAACTTCAATCTGTTCACCAACCCGCCTGGCGAAGCCGCCTTCAGGCTCGATATAAGCGTGCTCGACGAAGCTGGTTTCGAAATCCCCTTCGACCACAACGACGGCTTCTGCCAGCGCCTTTTCGACATCGCCTTTCACCACGCGTCCGCCGGTGAGGACATTGTCTTTGCGGTGCGCGTGAATTAGCGGCGCCCCGGGTGCGAGAGCTTCATCGATGGTCAGCCGCGATGGCAATTCATCCCAAGTCATCGGAAACTTCGAAAGATCGAGTTGCTCGACCACCTCCGACTGGCCGACAATCGCGGCCACCGCCTCGCCCCGGTGCCTGGACTCTTCGTGTGCGAAGACCGGCTGGTCGGCAAATGGTGGAATCACGCCATAGCAGTCCACGCCAGGAACATCTTTGGCGGTCAGGACCGTTTCAATGCCGGGATTGTCAACGATGTATGCCTCCATGTCACCGAAATGAAATCTCGCCCGATGGTATGGACTGCGGATTACACGAAGCGCCAGCGCGTCCGCCGGAATTTCGTCAGCCCCGAAGATTTCTGTTCCTTCGACTTTGCTCTTGCCATCGAGGCGAACTACGCGTTGCCCAACCGCGCCGCCTGCTTCGGGCGAGCAAATTTGCGTGCCCACCGCGCTGGTATCGAGCACGGCGTTGATGATCTTGCGATATCCAGTGCAGCGGCAGAGCACGCCACCGAGCGCGTCCATGACCTCAGATTCTGAAGGCCAAGCATTCCCTTCTAGCAACGCCGTGGCCGAAACCAGCATCCCCGGCGTGCAGGCGCCGCATTGCGCCGCGCCGTGGCGGAGAAACGACTCCTGCAGGAGGCTGAAAATTGGCGGCCGCGACTTCAGGCCCTCGACAGTCGTGATGTCATGGCCTTCGGCCTGGGCGGCGGCAACCAGGCAGGCGCATACCGGCTCTCCGTCCAGCAGGACAGTGCAGGCGCCGCAGTCGCCCGCATCGCATCCGACTTTCGTCCCTGTGAGGCCGAGTTGTTCGCGCAGAACTCGCGAGAG
>DATJXG010000163.1:0-6563 GCA_035500455.1 Terriglobales bacterium
GAATTGGCCTGGTACATGGCCGCCAGGTTGGTGTCTTCGGTGAGCACGATACGGCAGGAGCGCGGATGCTCCTGCAGGTACTTTTTCACCGTTTTCTTGGGCTCCAAAACGTCCACGGCCAGCACGATCAGGCCCTTGTCAGCGAACTCCTGGCCGATGCCATCAACCAATCCCTGCTCATCCTTGCAGTACGGGCACCAGGTAGTCCAGAACTCGAGCAGGACAACCTTTCCCTTGATGGACTCATTGTTGAAGGTTTCGCCCGCGGTGGTTTTGGCGTGAAAGCGTGGGGCCGGCTCAGGGGAATCGTCGTCATCCAAGGCGGAAAGCACGGACGCAGCCGCGAGCGCCAGAGCGGTAATTAGGATGGCTCGAAATGCGGCACGCCCCCGCATGACGGCGAAATATAGCACAAACTAGTGAGAATCTCTCGAATGAAGGGACCGTCAATCGATTTTAGAACTTCGAGCCTCAAAGCTTCAGGTCCCAGGTCTCTGCCACTAGATTGCGGCGGCCCCAACTGTTGTGTCGTTTGATGGCGGTTCGGCGAAACCCTGCCTCTTCATAGATGCGGCGTGCCGCGTGCAGTTCGCTTTGCGTCCAGAGAGTGATCTTCTTGTAGCCGGCGGAGCGGGCGAAACGGACGCACTCCGCTACCAGGCGCGAGCCTATTCCTAATCCCCGCGCAGAAGGCTCCACCAGCAGAAGACGCAGCTTCGCTATGGTCTTGGATTTCTTCACCAGAAAAACGCACCCGGCGATGGTTCCGGCCCGCTCCGCGATCCAGCACCGTTCGCGCTTCGGGTCGAGGTGTTGAATGAACTTGGCGCAGATTTCCGCTACCAGCGCTTCGAACTGTTCGTCGTACCCGTACTCCTGCGAATAGAGCACTGCGTGGCGATGCACTATCCACCCCATGTCGCCCGGCTGATGTAGTCGCAGCAGGTAGGGACCTTTTGTGTCGTCGTGGTCAGGGTTATCCCCCAGCGCGCGCTGGATGGTCTCCATCGCGTTGGTCATCTCCGACAACTGGGGCGGAGAAAGACCGCGCAGGAGTTCGGCAACCTCCTTGCTCTGCTGGAGGTCCAGTTCGGAGAAAGTCGCGCGGCCTTGGCGGGTGAGGGAGAGCAGATTCTGCCGCGCGTCACGTTGCGAAGAACTGCGCTTGAGGATGCCGCGCCGCTCGAAACCACGCAGGATGCGGCTGAGATAGCCAGGATCGACGCCCAGTTCCTTGCCCAAAGTGGCCGCAGTGGGCTCGCTGCGATGGGCGACTTCGTAGAGGACGCGCACCTCGGTGAGGGAAAATGGGCTCTTCAGCACTCCGCCCCGGAGGACCCCGATGCGCCGGGTGTAGAAGCGGTTGAAGCGGCGCACGGCCTCGACCGTCGCTTCGGCATTCGCTGGAGTCCGCCACATTAAGTGACATTGTCAACTATATAATTGACTAAGTCAATATACGGCGGACTCTCTCTTTCTGCGGCCGTTCTTCGCCTCCTCAGCGTGCTAAGGTTTTCCGGCTTAAGGGCCAACCCTTAAAACGCCGAGTTCGCAGAGAACGGCCGCCGAGAACGCCGGGAAATTGCGCAAGTTCAGGCTTGCGGTTGACATAGAAATGACAAGCGCTTTTCTGGACAATTTTCCGGCCATGCGGTAGCCTGCCGGTGAAGAAGGAGGCAGTATGCGTCTGTGGATTATCGCCGTTGTAGTGCTGTTGGCGGGCGGGGTGGCATGGCGGATGGCCTTTGCCGGCCCTACTCCCGAGGTGGGCTCCATGGCCCCCGACTTTTCTCTCCCCTCGCAGGACGGCTCGCAGGTGAGCCTCAAGGATTTCCGCGGCAAATGGGTGGTGCTGTATTTCTATCCCAAGGACATGACTCCGGGCTGCACGATCGAAGCCCACAACTTCCAGCGCGACCAGGCTGAGTACGCGCAGCGCAACGCCGTAGTGGTCGGCGTCAGCGTGGACAACACTGACTCCCACAAGCAGTTCTGCGCCAAGGAAGGCCTGAACTTCAAGCTGCTGTCTGACACCGAGCACAAAGTTTCCACCGAGTATGGTTCGGTAATGAACTTCGGCGTGACTCAGGTCGCGGCCCGCCACACGTTCCTGATCGATCCCCAAGGCAAGATCGAGAAGGCCTACACCAGCGTGGACCCGAACAAGCACAGCCAGGAAGTGCTGGCGGCTTTGGACGAGGTGCAAAAAGGCTCAACCGCTGCGAAGTAATTGCGATCTCAACCTAAGAACCAAGGCCCGGCTTTTGCCGGGCCTTTGCTCGTTGAGTTCTGGTCTGAACAACTGGGAACTGATTGCTGAGAACCGGCAACTGACAACTGGGTTTCACCGAAATCCAGCCGCGTTTCTATTCCTCTCAGCGAGCACTGGTAACCGCGCCCTCCGCCGCCGAAGAGACCAGCGCCGCGTACTTGGCAAAGACTCCGCTGGCATAGCGAGGCGCCGGAGCTTTCCACTGCGCCAGGCGCTGCTGCAGAGCGGCATCGCTGATCTCGACCTCCAGCACGCGTTGGTTGACGTCAATGTGGATGGTGTCGCCCTCATGCACGGCGGCGATGGGCCCACCGAGTGCGGCTTCCGGGGCGACGTGGCCGATCATCAGGCCGCGCGTGGCTCCGCTGAAGCGGGCATCGGTGAGCAGCGCCACGGAGCCGCCCAGACCCTCGCCAACGATCGCGGCGGTAATGCCCAACATCTCCGGCATTCCCGGACCGCCCTTGGGGCCTTCGTTGCGGATTACAACAACATCCCCCTCCTTAATCTGCTTGCCCAGCACCGCCTTCAGCGCGGCATCTTCGGACTCGAACACCCGCGCCGGGCCGCGATGGGTAAGGCGCTCGTGGCCGCTGATCTTGGCCACGCAGCCCTCGGGGGCAAGATTGCCTTTGAGAATCACGAGGCCACCGGTTTTCTTCAGCGGCTTATCGAGGGGCAGAATCACCTGCTGGCCGGGCGTTTCGATTGCAGCCGCGGCTTCTTCGGCAAAGGTTTTGCCGGTCACGGTGATCGCCGAGCCATCGGCGCATTTGGCTTCCAGCAGGCGCTTGGCGACGATGGGAATACCGCCGGCTTTATCCACGTCGGCGGCGACGAACCGCCCGGAAGGTTTTAGATCAGCCAGCAGGGGGATGCGTTCGCTGATTTTCTGGAAGTCTTCGATCACCAGCGGCACACCCGCTTCGCGCGCGATGGCAAGCAGGTGCAGCACGGCGTTTGTCGATCCCCCGGTGCAGGCAACGCCGGCGATGGCGTTCTGGAAGGCGGCGCGGGTAAGAATCGTGCGCGGCAGCAGGCCATCGTTCAGCAGTTTCATCACCAGTTCCCCGCAGCGATATGCGACTTCGTCTTTGCGCGGATCCATCGCCGGAATTCCGTTGAATCCCATGGGCGAGAGGCCAATCAGTTCCATGACCGTGGACATGGTGTTTGCGGTGTATTGACCGCCGCAGGCTCCGGCGGCAGGACAGGCCACGTTCTCGAGATCGACGAGTTCTTTTTCGGTGATCTTCCCGGCCGAGTGCGCGCCAATGGCCTCGTACACATCCTGAATGGTGACGTCTTTGCCCTTGTAGTTTCCCGGGGCAATGGTGCCCCCATACAGGACGAGTCCAGGAAGGTTCAGGCGCGCCAGCGCCATGCCGGCGGCGGGAATGGTTTTGTCGCAGCCCACCACACACACCACCGCGTCAAATAACTGCCCGCGGCAGACGAGTTCGATGGAATCGGCGATTACTTCGCGGCTGACGAGCGATGCTCGCATGCCTTCGGTGCCCATGGTTTCGCCGTCAGAGATGGCGATGGTGTTGAACTCCATGGGCGTACCCCCGGCGGCGCGAATGCCATCTTTCACCTTCGCCGCCAGGCGGCGCAGGTGGAAGTTACAGGGCATGGTTTCGATCCAGGTGTTGGCCACGCCGATCAGCGGTTTAGACAAATCGGCATCAGTGAAGCCGACGGCTTTGAACATAGAGCGCGCGCCGGCACGGCTGCTTCCTTCCGTGATGATACGGCTGCGATGTTTTAGGTACATGGTGATTGGAATTATGCCACGCGGGGGAGCGGTCGTGTTGCCGCGGACGTTTCGTTAATCGGAAATCTGGAAAATTGTGTTGCGGCTGCGCGGAATCGGTGTCTAATCTCCAGCGTCGAAAGGAGGGTCCGCACGTGGATACAACTCTGAGCCACAGGAAAAATCCCGCGGTGGGATGGAACATTCTCGCCTCCGCCAAGGCCGACAAAGGCGAAAAGATTTCGCGGGCGCAGATTTCGGTGAACGGCTTCAACAAATATGACCAGAGCTTCAATACGCCGATCTCGCAGTGGCAGCATGAACTCTCGCAGCAAGGGCAGTTTCCCGGCAATAATACGAGCGAACTCACTATCACCACGGACAAAGGGGAAGTTACGGCAAACCAGGATTCGTGGAGTGATATTGATCCCAGCGGCGATTGAGAGAGGTCCGTGACGAACGACGAGGCAACTTTCTTTGATATCGGTGGGTTGGAAGAACTGCGTTCAAACGCAGGCAAGCGCTATCGCGAGTTTCTGCGCGTGCCGGCCATGAGTGCGGGACTTTACGTCCTGCCCGCGGGTGAAGTGGATTCCCAGCTGCCGCACAAAGAAGACGAGATGTACTACGTTCTGCGCGGGAAGGCTCGCATGCGCGCCGGTTCCAGGGACCAAGCCGTTCACCCGGGCAGCGTCATCTTTGTGGCGGCGGAGGTGGAGCATCGCTTCTACGAAATCGAGGAGGAGTTGGCGGTGCTGGTGTTTTTTGCTCCGGCGGAGAGTTGAGGGGTTCTTACAAACCGCTTTTCGGCCCAGCTAGACGAAGCGTATCGAGTCGCCCTGGCGGATGGAATGTTTGAGGAATTTCGCGTCATCATGTTCGGGGAAGTCGGTGCGGTAGTGCGCGCCGCGGCTCTCTTCTCGGGCCAGGGCTGAAGTGGCGACCAGCAATCCCACGGTCTGCAGGTTCCGCGCTTCCCAGGCGCGGCGGGTGTGGGGATGCGCCACTCGCGGCGCCAATTGCTGCAGCCGGTCAATGGCACTCTTCATTCCTTCCCGGGTGCGCACGATGCCTACGTCCTGCCACATCAGATCCTGAATCTCTCCAATCGCTTGCTCCAACCCGCTGTCCACCGGCCCGTTTGAGTAGGCGGCGCGGGGCGGAGCCTTGGTCCTGGAAGGCTTTTTGCGCAAGTCGTCGCGCATCCTGTGCCCGGCCCGGGCGCCGAATACCAGCCCCTCAAGCAGGGAATTGCTGGCCAGGCGGTTGGCGCCGTGAACTCCGGTAGAGGCGGCCTCCCCCGCGGCATAAAGCCCCGGCAACGAAGTGCGGGTCTCCAGATCGGTTCGCACTCCGCCCATGGAGTAATGCGCCGCCGGCCGGATAGGAATGAGGTCGGTGGCGATGTCGATGTTGTGCTGCAAACAGGTAGCGTGAATGCGGGGAAAGCGCGCCTTGATGTGCTGTTCGTCCAGATGAGTGAGATCGAGGTAAACCACCGGCTCTTTGGCCTGGCTTACTTCCATTTCATGCATGATGGCGCGGGCGACCACGTCACGCGGGGCAAGTTCACCCATGGGGTGGTACTTGGGCATGAAGCGTTTCATCTCCCCGTTGCGCAGGTAGGCGCCTTCTCCGCGCAGGGCTTCGGAGAGCAGGAAGCGGGGGGCGTTCTTGAGGTAGAGCGCGGTGGGATGAAACTGGATGAACTCCATGTCGCTGACTTCGGCGCCGGCGCGAAAGGCCATGGCCACTCCGTCGCCGGTGGCCACGCGGGGATTGGTGGTGTTGCGGTAAAGCTGCCCCAGGCCTCCGGTTGCCAGCAATACGGCGGAAGCGGCGATACTTCCGGTGTCGCCGTTTTCGGTGATGAGGCGGATGCCGCAAATGCGTCCATCTTCCTGCAGGAGATCGGCCAGCAGCAGATCGGTGGAAAACTCGAATTCGCAGATGGTGATGGAGTGCAGCGTCTTGGCTTTTGCGTGCAGAGCCCGCAGAATTTCCCGCCCGGTGGAATCTCCGTGGGCGTGCAGGATGCGATTGCGGCTATGGGCGCCTTCCCGGCCGAAGGCAAGTTTTGTGCCGTCGCGGTCGAACTCGGTGCCCCATTGGATCAATTCTTCGATCCGGCCGGGGCCTTCTTCCACCAACACCTTCACGGCTTCGGGGTTGCACAGGCCATCGCCTGCGACCAGCGTGTCCTGCAGATGCAGCCGGATTTCGTCTTCGTCGCTCAGCGCCGCGGCAATGCCGCCCTGGGCGAACTGCGTGGCCGATTCGGTTACCTCACGCTTGGCCAACACTACAACCCGGCCCGCGGGAGCCAGTTCAACCGCCGCCCGCAGCCCTGCCACACCCGCGCCGACTACCAGGAAATCGGTCTCCGAAGGCGCACACTTCATGCAACGAAAATGGTACCACGCGAAGCGGAAGAGCCTGGGCTTCTTTGGTGTGCGGGCAAAAGCTCTCGGCGCGCGCGGCAGTTCTTGGCGAACTCGGCGATTTGGGACTGGACCTTCCGAGGATTCCTCACTC
>DATJXG010000164.1:0-12212 GCA_035500455.1 Terriglobales bacterium
GGTACTCAACCATGACATTCCGGTGTTCCGCATCTACGTGGTCGGCATGGGCAACGCCCCGGTCTCGACCGATGAAGCGGGCAAGAAGCATGTGAGCGGCGGACGCGTGGAAGTGAGCCTGTTGAAGAACGATCTTGAGCAGCTCAGCTCCAGCGCGACTGCTCCGATGGCCGCCCCCCAGGCGACGCCGCAGCAGTAACACTCAAGCTAGGACGACGGGCCGAAATGCCCGGACGCCCTCCCCCAGAAGCCTCCCGCCCAGGCGGGAGGCTTTTTAATGTAGCGCCCGCGTCTCGCGGGCAACGATTTCCGGGAATGCCGGCCTCGCCCCAGCAATCAGTGCCAAGCCCCAAGCATGCCGGCGGGACGCCGGCGCTTCAATCGAGCGCGCCCTTCGACTTTCTAGTCCAGACGGCCGCTGGCCTACTCAAGCAGTCCTTTTGTCCTTTGCCTTGAGTGGGGGCAGCCTGCCGGCCCCATCCTTTCGCGCGCTGTTTGCCAAAATGGGCGGGCATGGTCGAACTAACATTTCGGCCTTGAACGATCTGCCCCCTGCCCATTCCTCTCCGGCCCCTATTTAACCTTTGTTTTCTTAGGCTTAGATGTCAGCACATAAATGTGATGACGGTATCGTGATGACGATATGTTCCACGTGGAACACTTTGGTGATGCCCCGGCGCCCGGGAAGCAGGAACCCGGCGCTCAGAGATGGCATCCTGTCCCTGCGGGGTGCAATTGACCTCTGGTGGGGAGACGCAGGAGCTGCGGCTCTACAGGCATGCGGGAACTACTGGCCGCCACGGGCAACCTCGATCAGCTTTGGTAGCACGTCGCCGAAGCGGTGGTCCCTGGCCTGGGAGCCGAAGTCGAAATAGATGCGGCGGTAAAGATCGAAAAGCCGGTCGTAGATTTTCTGCGCTTCGGGCTGCGGATTGAACGTGGTGAAATCCGGGCACACGGCTTTTTGGGCATCGTCAATCGTGGGGAACGCGCCTGCCGCCAGGAACGCGAAAATCGCTGAACCAAGCCCGGTGACTTTGCTGCTGGGCACGAGCACGGGCTTGCCCAGCACATTGGCATAGACCTGATTGAGCACCGGATTATTTTGCGGAATGCCGCCGCCGTTGATCACGCGGCGGGTGACAGCGCCATATTCGCTCATGCGGTCGAGAATCACTCGCGTGTGGAAGGCAGTGCCTTCGATAGCAGCGAAGAGTTCGTCCTGCGCCGTGCTCTGCAGGTTCCAGCCTAGCGTAATGCCGCCGAGGTTGGCATTCACCAGCACGGTGCGGTCGCCGTTGTCCCAGGTCATGCGCAGCAGGCCAGTCTGGCCGGCGTGGTATTTCTCCAGGCCCTGGCTGAGGTCGGCGACGGTGCGGCCGGCGCGCTGAGCGATGGCGTTGAAAATGTCGCCGGTGGCCGAGAGGCCCGCTTCGACGCCGGTCATCTGCGGATGCACGCTGCCCTGCACCACGCCGCACACGCCGGGGATAAGTTCCGCCTTGGGGACGTAGGCGATGATGCAGGTCGACGTTCCAACCACGTTGACCACGTCGCCCTCTTTGGCGCCGGCGCCGATGGCGTCCCAGTGAGCGTCGAACGCGCCAACCGGGATTGGAATTCCCGCGCGCAGCCCGAGCTTTTCCGCCCAGTAGGCCGAAAGATGGCCGGCGATCTTGTCCGAGGTGGCGTACTCGCCTTCCAGCTTGGCGCGCACTCCTGCGAAAAGCGGGTCTACCTTGGTAAGGAAGCTCTCGGGGGGAAGGCCGCCGAGTTGCGCATTCCACATCCATTTGTGGCCCATGGCGCAGACGCTGCGCTTGACCTTGGCGGGATCGGTAATGCCGCAGAGCGTGGCGGCCACCATGTCGCAGTGCTCGAAAGCACTACGGAACTGCGAGCGCTTTTCGGGATTGTGGCGCAGCCAGTGCAGCAGCTTGGAAAATCCCCACTCCGAGGAGTAAATGCCGCCGCACCATTCGATGGCTTTCAGATTCTCGCGGTGCGCAAGTTCGGTGATTTCGGCAGCTTCGTTCTTGGCGCGGTGGTCGCACCAGAGGTAGTACTCATTGAGCGGGACCATCGCGTCGCCAACGGGAATGACGCTTGAGCCCGTGGTGTCGAGCGCGATCGATGCAACCTGCGCACCGTCTACTCCGGCGGCGCGGACCGCCGCGCGGGTGGCCTCAGCCAGGGCCCGCATGTGGTCGTCGTGCGACTGGGTGGCGTAGTCGGGATCCTCGCGCTTGCGGTGCAGCGGGTATTCAGCGACCGCCGAGGCCAGGATGCCGCGCGTGCTATCGACGATAGAGACGCGAACGCTGAGTGTGCCGAAATCAACTCCTGCAACGATGGACATGCGATCCTTCCCAAATTCACATTGTCATCCTGAGCGGAGCGACCAGCGCGAAGCGCTGGCCGCGGAGTCGAAGGACCCCATGCAGGTAAGCGGCGCCCCGAACGATTCAAGGCATTTCTACGACGACCAGAATCGCACGCTCCGAGCGCCTGCGAGCCTCCACCGCGCTGCATCGTAAAAATGCCTTGCAACTCCCCGGCGCTGCATGCGCCACCGGGGTCCTTCGACTTCGTCTCTGCCGCGCTTCGCGCGGCAAAGACTTCGCTCAGGATGACAACGTGGTTAGTTCACGTGCCGCAGCATCTGCCAGCCCAGGTAGCGGACCGCGGCTTCGTGCACCGCGTCCGCCACCGTGGAAAAGTTCGCGGCTACGTGATGCTCGAATCCGTTTTCGCAGATGTAGTGCAGCAGCTTCTGCAGCCCCGGAATCTCCACCACCCCGGCGCCGCCGAAGGTATTCAGCGGATCATCGGTGAATGCGCCTTCCCCGGTGTAGCCCCGCATCACCCCGGCGGTGTCGTTGGTGGAGAAGCGGGCAAAGCTCATAGCTCCCGATTTCACCTGGCCCACGACCGTCCCAAAGGTATTTTCCTTGCCTACTGTTCCGGCGATGATTTCCTGGAAGTCCATGCGCACGCTCTTGAAGAAGTGCTTGGGCAGGTTGCTGCAGTGGAAGCAAACAGCCTTGTCCGGGTTGTCGCCGTAGTTATTGTTCCAGTCGAGGAGGGCGCTGGGCGTCTCCGAGGCCAGCGCCAGGGCGTACATGCTGAGCGTGCCGCAGATGTCCACTTCGCAGGCGCTAGGGATCAGCTCGTTGCTCATCATGCTCATAATCGTGCAGGGGACCACTCCGAAAAACTCTTCCATGGCGGTCCAGCACTGCACGGCGCTGACCTTCACCGCCGTGGACTTCATCCAGTCGTCGATCACATAGCCCAGCTTGGCCATCTTCATCAGGGCCGCGTCGGCAATTCCGCTGGTGGTCACGTAGCTTTTGATCGAGGCTAGCTTGGCCTGCACGCCGGCGTGATCGTCCTTCAGGCGCGCGATGCGGCCCATGATCTCGGAAAGGTCCACGGTCTCGGTGGAGATGCCCTGCGATTCCAGAATCTTTTCGCTGTAGCGGACGGTATTGAAAGCCGCCGGACGGGCGCCGATGCTGCCCACGCGCAGGTTGCGCATGCCGTTGGCCACGCGGCAAACCGCAGAGAACCACGCCAGGTCTTTGCGGAATTCGTCGGAATCCGGGCTTACCGTGTGAAGAGTCGTCAAGGAGTATGGAACGCCATACTGCTTGAGGTTGTTGCAGGCCGACATCTTGCCGCAAAAGCTGTCGCGGCGGAAGGCGATGGTCATCTTGCCGGCGTTGTCGGGGGTGGCCTGCACCAGCACCGGAACGTTCAGCCGGGAAAGACGCATGGTGTCGGCGATGGCGCGCTCATCGCCGAAGTTGGGAAGGGTAACGATCACGCCGTCGATGCGGTCCTGGTTCTTGCGGAAAAGCGCGGCGCAGCGGCTGGCCTCCTCGTAGGTCTCAACCGCGCCATACTTACTTTCTTCCGGGGTCAGAACGATGGAGTCGATTCCGGCCTTGGCCAGCGCCTGAATCATCTCCTCGCGCCCGGACTTGGCGAGGTGGTCGGGGAAGAAACCGCGATTGCCTACGATCACTCCCATGGTCATTTTCTTGTTCGGCATCGGTTCACCTTTTACGAATGTTCATTCTGCGAAGCTCATCTACCCGTGACCTGCCCGTAGTAGGCGGTCTTCCCATGCTTGCGCAGGAAATGTTTGTCGTGCAGCGTGCGGGAAAGGGGCGCAGCGTCGGAGGCGATCCCGATGGTGTAGTACGCCATGCGCGCCACCGATTCCAGAATCACCGCGTTGTGCGCCGCCTCGCCCACCGTCGGTCCCCAACAAAAAGGAGCGTGCCCGGCCACCAGCACGGCGGGCACATGGTCGGCCTCGATTTTGGCAAACACCCGGCAGATCGCCACCCCGGTATTGAGTTCGTAAGCAGTATTGATTTCTTCCGCCGTGAGCTGCGCCGTTACCGGCACCGGGCCGTGGAAGTAGTCGGCGTGCGTTGTCCCAAAGCAAGGAATCGGCCGGCCGGCCTGCGCCCAGGCGGTGGCAAACTCGGAGTGGGTATGGGCTACGCCGCCGATGTTGGGAAAGTGCTTGTACAGTTCCAGATGCGTGGGCAAATCCGAGGAGGGGCGCAGATTGCCTTCGACAATTTTACCTTCGAGGTCGGAGATGACGATGTCCTCCGGCTTCATTATTTCGTAGGGCACTCCGCTGGGCTTAATCGCGACCAGGCCTTCCTCGCGCGAAATCCCGCTGGCATTGCCGAAGGTGTAAAGCACCAGCCCGCGGCGAACCAACTCGAGATTTGCTTCGAGTACCTGCTCTCTTAGACTGGGAAGGCGCATCCTCTTTCCCCAAAAGCTAGCGTCTGCAATCTGTCACCCTACCACAACGGCGACCCCAAGCAAACGTTTTCCACGCGTCCGTATTCGTTTCCGTTCCCCTTGCCGGAAAGCCGCTTCCATTCCCCGCTACGGCTTAACTCCGAGCTGCCAGAACAGGAATGAATAAATGTCCACTCCTTCTTCGATCTGCTTGGCCAGCGGCTTGCCCGCACCGTGTCCGGCTTTGGTTTCGATACGGAGCAGGATGGGGCGGTCGTGGCTCTGCCCGTTTTCGGCTTCCGCCTGCATCAGCGCCGCCATCTTTTTAGCGTGCATGGGATCGACGCGCGTATCGGTATCGGCCGTCATGAACATGATGGCGGGATATTCCTCGCCCGCCTTCACATGATGATAAGGAGAGTAAGCATAGAGCCACTCGAATTGCTTAGGATCATCCGCCGAGCCGTACTCGGGAATCCACAGCTTGGCGATCTGGAAATTCTGGTAGCGTAGCATGTCCAGCAGCGGCACCTGGCACACCACCGCGCGAAACAGTTCGGGACGCTGGGTAAACGCCGCACCCACCAGCAACCCTCCATTGGAGCCGCCCTGGATGGATAGGTGGTCCTTATCGGTGTACTTCTCCGCGATCAAGTACTCTGAGGCGGCGATAAAGTCATCGAACACGTTCTGTTTCTTCTCCAGCATGCCGGCGCGGTGCCAGTCTTCGCCGAACTCGGCCCCGCCGCGAAGATTCGCCACCGCGTAAACTCCCCCGTGATCAAGCCAGAGAAAACGCCCGCCTACGAAACTGGGATTGATGCTGATATTGAATCCGCCATAGCCGGTGAGCAGGGTGGGGTTGTGGCCGTCCAGCTTCAGCCCTTTCTTGTAAAACACAAACATCGGGACGCGCGTGCCGTCCTTCGACGAATACCAGAGCTGATGGACTTCATAGTTGGCAGGATCGAGCGGCGCGTGGACCCTATCCCACAGCTCTGAGTGCCGAGTGGGAAGGTCGGCGAGCCGGTACACCGCCGGCGGCACGGTAAATGACTGAAATCCAAAAAACATCTCCTTGCGGTCCCAGTGGCCGCCCCGGCCATTCAGAGAACCGATGGCTGGAAGAGGAATCTCACCGAGAGACTTGCCCTGCAGGTCGAACAATTGCAGCTGCGACGTGGCATTTTTCTCATAAGCGGCCACGATTTTGCCGTCGTAGATGCTTATGTCTTGCAGGACAGCATCCGTCTCCGGAATGATTTCTTTCCAGTTTTCGCGTTTGGGATTGGCGGCATCCACGACGAACACGTGGTAGCGGGAGGCATCTTCGTTGGTGACGATGTAGAGCTTGCCGCGGAAAATCTCGCCGTCGTAGAGAAATGTCTTGCCGCTGGTCACTTCAACCGGCGGCGCGCCGCCTTTCAGGTCCTGCAGGTACAGTTCGCTCTTGGCCCAGCCCTGGTACACGTTGAACAGCAGCCAGCGGTCGTCATCGTCCGCCAGGGTCACCGCGGGAATGTCCTGCGCGTCCCGCCCCTCGCCGAAGATGAGCGGGTCTTTGGCCGGGTCCGTTCCCAGCACGTGATAGAAAATCTTGACGTGATAGACCTCTTGGCCTTCGGGCACGTCTCCCTTCTTGGGCCTGCGGCTGTAGTAGAAAGCGGAGTCGTCCTTCTTCCAGGTGAGGCTGGTGAAGGGGGTGCGGTCGATCGTATCCGGCAGCAGCTTGCCGGTGGCGGTTTCGACGATGTGCAGCACGCTCTCTTCGGACCCGCTGTGGGAGGTGCCATAGGCGACGTACTTCCCATCTTCCGAGGGGTACCACCAATCCAGCGCCACCGTGCCGTCGGCCGACATCTGGTTCACGTCCACCAGGGCGCGGTCTTTACCGCCAACTCCCTCGCGCACCAGCAGCACCGCCTGGTTCTGCGTGCCCTCGCGGCGAGTGTAGAAGTAATATTTTCCCGCCGGCTGGGGCGTGCCAATCGTTCCGATGGAAGCCAAGTCGGTCAGCCGCTTCTCGATCTCCTCGCGGTGCGGCAGAGGATCGAGGATGCTTCGTGTGTACGCCATTTCGTCGCGGACGTATTCCTGGGTCGCGGCGCTTCCCGAGTCTTCCAGCCAGCGGTAAGGATCGGCGATCTTGTGGCCGTGCAGGGTCTCTTCGACGTTATCGACCTTCGCCTTGGGCGGACCGGCGGGCGATGTGCTCGGTGCGGCCGCGGACGGGCTGTCTTCCGCCGGCAACATCGCTACCACTACCAACACCACGGCAAAAACGAAGAGCAAGCGGAAGCCTCCTGACATACACACCTCACCAAACCAGCCTGCGGGCAGAAGAATAGCCTACCAAATTCTCCGCCAGCCCCACGACGGGAGGCAAAAGTGATTGTTCGAATTCGGCGAGAAGTGCAGTTCGATGTTCTTTGTGTTCCCCTGTGTACCTTTGTGTCCTTGGTGGTTGCTTTCAGCGCGCGGGCGGCAAAACCCAGAAGCGCACACGAAGGGGCGCGAAGGAAAAGCACACGAAGGGAATCGCCTCCCTTTTCTTTTCTTCCACCCTGCCCCTAGAATTGTGGTTCGCCGCGATCCAGTTTGTCGTTCCGCGCCTTGGTTCGGGGCGCAACCTGGCTGAGGGCGCGGCGCGACTCCGTCCGGGTGAGTCGAGTAAAGAAGCCCCTGACCTGGGCCGATGTCCACGAGGATGGCCGAATGCTGCTGAGAAAAACCTCCCTTATCTGGCTGTGTGTCGTGGTCTCGTGCGGCCATGTGGCCGCTCAGCCGGCACCTGCGGCATCCCCTGAGTTCACAATCCAGGTTGACGCCTCCAAGCGCGCAAATTACAAAATCCCCCGCTCCATCTTCGGATCATTCCTTGAGCCCATCGGCAACTCCACCTACAACGGGTTATGGGCCGAGATTCTGCAGAACCCCAGCTTTGAGGCCAACCTTTGGGACGCGAAAAAAATCTCGGAGATGATCGCCGAGGAACCGCCACTGGCACGATCCTCGGAGATGGCGCTCCCCCTGCCTTGGGAGCCACTCGACTATGGACAGGGAGCAAGATACGCCCCGCAGTGGAATGACGCCGCTAATTCGTACCGCTCCTTGCTGCTCATGGCCCTGCCGGATACTCAGAGCGGCGTGCGGCAGAAAGTGTATTTACCAGTTCACCGCACGCTGCACTATGCCGGCAGCGTTTACGTGAAGCATCTCAGCGGACCACCCGAAATTGAAATCTCTCTCCGCGAGCGCAACTCCGCGGACCAGGTGCTTTCCGCTCAGAAAGTGCCGCTTAGCGGAAGCGATTGGCAGAAATACGAGTTCAAGTTGGACGTCCCCGAACACGGCCTCAGGCCTCTGCAACCCGCCGATTTTGTGATCGCGGCCAGCGACGAGACTCGAGTGCTGGTGGACCAGGCCTCGCTTGTGCCGCGAGATGCCGTTGACGGCATGGACCCCGACATGGTCGCGATGGCACGCGCGATGAAGACCCCGATCGTGCGCTTTGGCGGCAACTTCACTTCCGCTTACCACTGGCGTGATGGCATCGGCCCCTTGGACAAGCGCGTAAGCATGTTAAACACGGCCTGGGGCATCCCGGAATACAACCAGTTCGGCACAGGCGAGTTCCTCCGCTTTTGCGAGTTGATCGGCGCGCAACCGCAGATCGCGCTCAATCTTGGAACGGGAACACCCGACGAAGCGGCTGACTGGGTTCAATATGTCAACGCGCACTGGGGCGACAAGTCGGGCGGTTTGCTTTGGGAACTGGGCAATGAACTGTGGGGAGACTTTCAGGTGGGATATCCAACCCTGCCGAAAGTTGCTGATCGCACCAGGGCCTTCAGTGAAGCCGTCAGGAAAGTGGATCCCAAGGCCCGGCTCATTGCGACCGGAGCCGACCCTGACCACTTCGAGGAGTGGAACGCGGCCCAACTAGCCAATGCACCGCAAGCCTTTAACTATCTTTCCACCCACTTCGTGGTCACCACGAATTCGCTGGTGACGCACGGTGCCTCGCCGGACCTCATCGCCAAGGCCACATTCGCCTTACCCATTGAACTGGAACGCAAGTTGCGAGAGATGCACCAGCAGTTCCAGAACTCACCGGGCCGCGACAAAATGCTTACCGCGTTCACCGAGTGGCTGTTCTGGGCCAGCGACGACACCGCTCCCCGTTACGACAACATGGGAGGCGCGATTGGAACCGCCGGGTTCCTGAATATGTTGCTGCGCAATGCCGACATCGTTCCCATCTCCGATATGACCGGCATCATCGAGTTTGGCGGAATCTGGAAAAAACGCGGCCGGGTTTTTGGCGTCCCCGCCTACTGGGCTTTTCGACTGTACTCCAACGCCGACGCCACCCAGCCAGTGGAGGTCCGCAGCGATGGCGAAACCTACGACGTGGAAAACGGCTCGACCCGCCTTCCCAATATTAGAGCTGTGCCCTATGTCGATGTGGTCGCCGCCCTCAACGCATCCGGTGACAAGCTGACGCTGTTTTGCGTGAACCGCGACCTGACCCGGGACCTGCCTGCGCGCATCCGTATCGGCGGCTTTCGTCCCAGACACGGCACGGCACACACCCTGTTCGCGGGGAGTATCTACGAAAAAAATGACGAGACCGACCCCGAACACATTCATCCGCACGACAGCACGCTGGAGGCGGTGTCGCCTGATCTGGCCTATAACTTCAGGCACGAGAGCGTCACAGTGATCGAACTGTCGAACAAGTGAGGCAAACTCAGCTCTGCGACCTCGGCGGATGTTCTCAGCGTCCTCGGCGTGTTAAGGTTTTGACCTTGCCGAAGGAAAAAAGAAGGACCGAAGAAGGACCGAATCGCGAAGTTCCCCGGGAGCAGGTGTTTGCGAACAAACCGGCGCTTTACTCTCCCCTTTTCTTTTCTTCCACGCTCCCCCTAGAATTGTGAATTCGCCGCAATTCAGCCCTCTATGGCCCTTCGCCTTTACAACACACTCTCCGCCAAAGTGGAAGAATTCCAGCCGTTGCTCGACAACGAAGTCCGCATGTACGCCTGCGGGCCCACGGTTTACGACTACGGCCACATCGGCAACTTCCGCACTTTCATCGCCGTGGACCTGCTGCGGCGCTTTCTGAAGCAGAGCGGCTACAAAGTGCGCCACGTGATGAACATCACCGACGTGGACGATAAGATCATCCGCAACTCCGCCCGCGAGGGCGTGGGCGTAAAAGAGTACACCGCGAAATACGAACGCGCGTTTCTGGAAGACGCCGCCACGCTCAACATCGAGCAGCCGGAGCTGGTGCGGGCGACCGAGCATATCCCCGAAATGGCGCAGTTCATTGCCGAACTTGAAAAGAAGGGCTACGCCTATCGCGCCGAGGATGGGTCCCACTACTTCCGCATCGCGAAATTTCCCGGCTACGGCAAGCTGTCGAAGAAGGACTTCGCCGGCATGGAAGACGGCGCTCGTGTGGATGTGGACGAATACGAAAAAGACAGCGCCCGCGACTTCGCCCTGTGGAAGGCGCCGAAGCCAGGCGAAGCCTTCTGGGAAAGCGTGATCGGCCCCGGCCGCCCCGGCTGGCATATCGAGTGCTCAGTGATGTCGATGGAAGAACTGGGGGAAAGCTTCGACTTGCACGCCGGCGGCGAAGATCTGATCTTTCCGCACCACGAAAACGAAATCGCGCAGTCCGAAGCGCAGACCGGCAAGCCCTTCGCCCACTTCTGGTTTCATGCCCGCTTCCTGTTGGTGGAGGGCGAGAAGATGTCGAAGAGCGCAGGCAACTTTTTCACCCTGCGCGATCTCGTACTTAAGGGCCACAAGCCGTCGTCGATCCGCTATTTGCTGGCGTCTGTGCCCTACCGCAATCAGCTCAACTTTACTCAGGACGGCCTCCGCCAGGCGGCCACTTCCGTGGACCGCCTGCGCAACTTCCGCCTGCGCCTCACCACCGGCCAGTTCCCGCCGGGCGCGACCGAGGCTATGACCGCGCTGGCGAGCGAAGCGTCAACCAAGCTGAAGGCTGCCATGGAGGATGATCTCAACACCGCTCAGGCCCAGGCAGCCATTTTCGACATGGTGCGCGCCGCCAATGCCGCCTTCGACGCCGGCCAGGTGAAGAAAGATGATGTCGCCGCCTTGCTCGCTCCCCTGGAGCGGTTCGATCAACTCTTCGCGGTGCTGCAGGATGACGATGTGCCCAAGATGAAGGGCATTATGGAGTGGGCCAAGGCCGCGGGAAGGGAAAAAGACATTAGTGCGGAGCTTCTGGAAGCGGTTGGAGCCGGCGAGCTTTCCGACGCCGAGATTGAGAAGAAGGTGGAGGCTATGAAGACTGCCCGCGCGGCGCGCGACTTCAAGGCTTCGGATACGATTCGCGCCGAACTTCTGGCCGCAGGAATCCTGGTAGAGATTTCCAAAGACGGCATCCGCTGGAGAAGGAAGTGACTGCAGTCTGTTGTTCGCTTCTTGACCCGCAACCGCCAGGCTGGACGCTGCTTCGGGAACTCATGGAATAAAGAGCTGGGTGTTCCTTTGCGCCCTTTGCGATCTTCGCGGTGAGTTATAACCGCAAAGATCGCAAAGAACGCGAAGTTAGCAACCGCAGCTACGACTGCTCATACGCATGCGCCACCCGCAGGACCGTGGCCTCATCAAAGTGCTTGCCCAGCAACTGCAGCCCGATGGGCAGCTTCTCTTTGGTCTCTCCGCAGGGCACAGAAATTCCCGGAATGCCCGCCAGGTCCGCGGTTACGGTGTAAATGTCGGCAAGATACATGGCCAGCGGATCATCCACTTTTTCTCCCAGCTTGAACGCGGCGGTCGGGCTCGTAGGCGTGGCGATCACGTCAACTTTCTTGAACGCTTCTTCGAAATCGCGGGTCAGCAACGTGCGGACTTTTTGCGCCTTCAGATAGTAAGCGTCGTAGTAGCCGGCGCTCAGCGCGTAGGTACCCAGCATGATGCGCCGCTTTACCTCCGCACCAAAACCCTGGTCGCGGCTGCGCCTGTACATCTCGGAAAGCGTGCGCCCGTCACCGGCGCGACAGCCGTAGCGCACGCCGTCAAAGCGCGCCAGGTTGGCTGAGGCTTCCGCCGTGGCCACCAGGTAATAGGCGGGAACGGCATACTTGGTGTGCGGCAGGGAAATTTCCACTACCTCGCAGCCCAGGCTGGCCAGATCCTGGATTGCGGTCTCCACAGCTTTCCGCACTTCCGGATCCAACCCCTCGCCCAGATATTCTTTGGCCACTCCGATCTTCATCCCGCGCACCGGCTTTTCGATTTCTACGGCGTAGTCCGGCACCGGCACTTCCGCCGAGGTCGAATCCATGGGATCGCGGCCCGCAATCGTGCGCAGGACGATGGCCGCGTCCTTCACCGTTTTCGCCAGCGGCCCAATGTGGTCGAGCGACGAAGCGAAGGCAATAAGCCCGTAG
>DATJXG010000165.1:0-7917 GCA_035500455.1 Terriglobales bacterium
GCCTCGCAGCACGGGGCAAGTCCCCGTCCCTACACGAGCCGGGTGGACGCCTTTGCCTGCGTCGCGCATTAGAATAGCTTTCTTGCTTCCTCCCCTGGAATTCGACCGTCTGCGCGTGGTGCTGGTCAGCCCGCGCAATCCCCTCAATATCGGCGCCGCCGCCCGCGCCATGAGCAACTTCGGCTTTCTGCGTTTGCGGGTCGTGAACCCTTATCAAGTCGCGTTTCGCGAGGCACGCTCAGCTGTAGGCGCGGCGAAACTTCTGTCGGATGCGGAGGAATACGAAGGCCTCGCCGAAGCCGTGGCCGATTGCCACCTCGTGATCGGCACCACCGCAGTGCGCCACCGCGAACTGCAGCATCCCCTGCGGGGTCTCAAAGAGGCCGGACCTCTCATTCGCAAGCAACTCTCCCGCGGCCGCGTCGCTCTTCTGTTCGGCTCCGAAAAGTTCGGCCTCTCCAATCACGATCTCAGCCACTGCCACTGGCTGCTGCGCATCCCCACCCGGGACGAGCACATCTCCATGAACCTGGGCCAGGCGGTCGCCGTCTGCCTGTACGAACTGGCGCGCGGCGCGAGAATCGTGGGGCACCCGGGGAAGTTGCAACCCGCCAGCGCCGCGGAACTCGATCGCTTCACCGCGCTTCTGATGGACGCCTTGCGGATCAGCGGCTACGTCAAGCCCCGCACCGCCGCCGGCGCCGAAGAAAAAATTCGCCGCCTGGTTCGCCGCCTCAACCTGCCCCACAATGACGCCGAGGTCTGGTTCGGCATCCTCCGCCAGATCGTCTGGAAACTGCGAACTCCGGAACGCGATGGATAGTGTCCCCTAAGCGCGAGTCACCTGTTATCCTCACGTCCATTCCGAAAATTGCGGCTGTTGACAGATCAGGAGGGGACAAAGCACCCATCCGTAAGCCGGACGGAGATGGGGCCAACCTGCTCACGTAGAGACGCTGCGCTGCGCCTCTACGGTCGTCTCTGCGACCACCAAGCCAGAAACTCGCGAAACGCCGCTCCACGATGGCTATACGCCGCCTTCTCCTCCGCGCTCAGCTCGGCGAACGTCTTCCCGATCTGCGGGAAGTAAAACAGCGGATCGTAGCCGAAGCCGTTGCTGCCGCGCGGCTGGTCGAGAATGACTCCTTCCGCAGTCCCCCGAAATACAGCCAGCGTCACGCCATCTCGCGCGGCCGCAATCACACACACAAAGCGGCCGCTGCGCTTCTCTTCCGGTACATTCCTCAGCTTACGGATCAGCTTGGCGTTGTTGGCCTTGTCGTCCGTGTTGGCCTCCGCCAGGTGGGGCTCATCGGCCGCGTAGCGCGCGGAATGCACGCCTGGCGCGCCTCCCAACGCGTCCACTTCCAGCCCAGAGTCATCTGCCAGAACAATTTCGCCGGGAGCGTAAAGGCTGTAGGCCTCAGCTTTCTTACGCGCATTGGCTTCGAAGGTAAGACCGTCTTCGACGACTAGTGGCAGGGCAGAGAAGTTGGGGAGGGGGGCGATTTCAATTCCGCAGGGGGCGGCCGCGCCGGCGAAGTCGCGCAGCTTTCCAGGGTTCGAAGTAGCAATCAGAATCCGATCCATTACTGAAGCCTCAGCGCTCTCGGCGGCGGTTCTCGGCGGCCCCTGCGTTTTAAGGTTTTTCTGTCTCCATGCATACCGCGATAGCGCAGAGTTCGCCGCGCCGAAAGCACAAAGCAATGCCCGCTTCCTACCTCCGCCGCGCCCGTCGCCACCAAGCCATACCGGCCATCCCAAGAGCCGTAAGCAGTGACAGCGCTCCGCCCAGCGTCCGGTCCCAGGTGCGGACGAACTTCACCTCCACCCGGTTCTCGCCCTTCTCAACCGGCACCATCAGTTGGCCAGTGACGTCGCGAGTCTGCCCCGCTACCGCGTGGCCGTTCACTTCCACCCTCCACGCCGGGTAGTTGAACAGATGCATTGCCAGCATTCCGGGCTGGTCCACCGTCGCCACTACGAGCTTGTCCTCGGGAGCCCAACGCAGCACGCGGATCTGCGCCTTCCCTGGGCCTTCGAGGGTAACCCAGCGCTCATTGTGCGGAGCCTCAGTAGCATCCGCACCCAGCGGCACGTACTCATCCGTGCCCTCGTAGCCCGTCCTCTCCGTGGTGTAGCGCTGTAGTTCCGCGATGTCGAGTGGGTTGTCCCACCATGGTTCCTGCAGGTAGCGCCAGCAAAACACCACCACAGCCAGCAACACCACCACCATGATCGCCCGCGGCAGCCATCGTTTCCACGCGCTCGTGATGAACACCGCCAGAGGTACTCCCAGGCACAGCAGCCAGCGCCACGGCAACTGCACAAAGCGCAGCTTCGGCAGGAACCTCCAAAACACCAGAGTGAAAGAGAACAGCAGCAGGCTGGCGGCGACTGCCCACACCGTGAGCAGCCACCATCCTTGCCGCCCCGGTTGGCGCCTGCGGAAACAGAGTCCGGCTCCGGCGGCCACCGCTGCCGCCTCCGCAAACGCTGCCAGCGACACGATAAAGTTGAAGCGGCTGTGGTCCGGATTGACCCCCGAGGTGAAAATGAAGTTGTCCTCGGGCCGCACCCCGGGAGCGAATACCTGCGAGATGTCCACCCAGCGCTGTTCGTAGATGGCCGGCACCAGGTAAAACCCGGCGAGGGCGAACCCCAGTGCCACCGCCAGCACTCCCGTCAACACAATGCGTGGCGAGCGCCGAAGCACCGCCACAATCACGATCAGCAACGCCAGCGAATAAGTCACCATCACCGCCGCCGGAGCATTGGTAAGCCATGCCGCGGCGACAATCAGCCCCAGGGGAACCGAGGCGCGGGGCGTGTCATCCTCCGCGCGCAGTACAAAAAAAAGCAGTAAGGGAAGCAGCGCGGCAGCCAGCAATTCCGCGTAAGCGCTTCGCCAATAAATCACCACCAGGGCGTAGGGATTCGCGGCATAAAGCGCGGCGGCGAAGATGGCATCATTTCGCAGCAGCCAGCGCCGGGCCAGCACATACATGGAGCATCCGGAGAGAAAAAGCGCAATAAAAACGTAAGCGCCGGAAACGACTTTCCAGGGCAGAATCAAACCCAGAAACGCTCCCAGCATCCACGAGGCCGGGGGATAAAACAGAAAACGGGCCTCGCCGTACCCATACTGCGCCCACTCTGCCCAGCGGGGATAAAGAATGCCCTGCTTCCACTGGTTCTCCACCTCGATCCAGGAATTCATGTGGAATTCGAAGTCGTGACCGGAGGCATTGCCGTGGAAAAGCATCGGCACAATCGCCGCAAACGCCGTCGCCGCGATGACGAGCGCCGGCCACAGATAAGGCCGAACGCTTTCCGGCCAGGATTTCTTCTGAACGCCTTCCAGGTTGGTGTGAGTGATCAGCGAACGCCCTCCACAGAACCCGCTCCGACAGGATGACAGATTGTGGCGTACCGGGGGCTAATGGGGCAATGCTTAGCTGGCTTCAGGGGGGAAGGTATTTGCACTTTTTGCAGGCTGCGCCTTTTCTGCCGGCCAGCCCGGCAAGCCGAAACATGCGATGGCCTCGCTTACTCCCTGGTACCTGCCGCGATACCGTCTTGTACGTCGCTTCTGATTCGGAGTACATTGAGGCCGTTTGAGTGGAGGTTCACGTGTACCGCAGCGATGTAGTGGGAAGTCTCCTGCGTCCGGCCTATCTGAAAGAAGCCCGCGATCAATACGCGTCCAACAAATTGACCGATGTCGAGTTCAAGCAGATAGAAGACCGCGCCGTGGACGAGGCTGTGGCTCTGCAGATCCGTTCCGGAGTGGAGGTGCTCAGCGACGGCGAAATGCGCCGCTACGCCTTCTTCGGCCACTTGATCGACGCGGTAGAAGGATTCGACAAGTTCGGGGGCTGGGCGATCCCGTTTCGCAATGAGAAGGGGGAAGAGCTGGTCCTGCCCCGGCCGGTGGTAGTGTCGCGCCTGCGCCGCAAACGTCCGCTCTGTGCCGAGGAGTTCATCTACTTGCGGGCGCGAACCAAGCATCCTGCGAAAACCACGATGATCAGCGCACAGCAGGCGGCGGCCTATTACGACAAAACAAAGTCGGCCGGCGCCTACCCAAGCGTGGACGCTTATCTGGCCGACCTGGTGGATATCTTGCGCGACGAAGTGGAGGAACTCATCCGCCTGGGCTGCGCCTACATTCAGATCGACTCGCCGCAATATACGGCGCTGCTTGATCCCAAGTTGCGAGAAGGCTACCGGCAGCGGGGCAACGATCCCGACCGCCTCCTCGATCTTTCCATTGAAATGGACAACGCGGTGATCGGCGACCATCCCGGCATCACTTTCGGATTGCACCTGTGCCGGGGAAATAACCAGAGCAAATTTTATGCCGCCGGCGATTACGGCCCGATCGCCAAGGTATTCCGCAACACACGCTTTCACCGCTTCCTCCTGGAGTATGACGACGAACGCTCCGGCGGCTTCGAACCGCTGCGGCAGGTGCCCGAAGGCCGGACCGTCGTGCTGGGGTTGGTGAGTTCGAAGCAGGCCGCGCTCGAAAGCAAAGATGAACTCAAGCATCGCATTGAGCAGGCTTCCGTATTTTTGCCCCTGGAAAGGCTGGCTCTGAGCCCACAGTGCGGCTTTGCCTCGACCCTCGAGGGCAACCTGCTGAGCCTGGCGGAGCAGGAAGCGAAGCTGCGCCTGGTGGCGGAGACCGCGGACGAAGTGTGGGGCAAGCCGGTGCCGGCGGCTCGTCGCGCCTAACAGCCTGTGGTGAAAGTCGGAGTGCAGCGGGCGAGCGGCACTTTTCATGAGTTGCCATCCCGAGCGAAGCGAGGGATCTGGGTTTGTGCTGGACGCGAAAGCGTGGCCGCGCGGGCAAGAACCTAGATCCCTCGCTTCGCTCGGGATGACAATGAGAGACAGGATGACAAGGTCGGGTGAATTGAGGGACGAATAGAGGATTCTCACTTTCACACGAGCGCCTAAGGTTCGATAGGTTAGAAAGAGGCTCGGGCCCATTCCCAGGCTGTTTCGCAGTCAGATACGAGCCCGGGGCCCGGTTCACCCTCTCGCCCGACCAAACTCCCTCTCCGCATGATTGCCGAAATGCTTTCCTGCCTTCGTGATTCCACAGAGAGAACCGTAGGAGTACAGCGGAGGCCGATTCGCTGAGGGCAGGCATCGTCGTAAGATAAGCTTGCAATTCGGGCGCGTCGCAGCCCCGCGATGATCCGCAGCCGCAGTATTTCGTAGCGGGCTGCAGAGCAGCGAGGGCGATTGCGGCGGGTTATCGAACATCAGGTCCAACATCGGGACGGAGAAGAGCAGATTGATCACTGACTGTCATGTCCATATCCATCCCGTGGAAATGCTCCGCCCGGCGGCCCGGGACTTGATCAAGCGCAACCGGCCGGACTTCGAGCAGATCGCGGAATTCGGCCATTCTCCTTCTGCGTTTCTCAAGTATCTCGACCAGGCCGGAGTGGAGCGGGTAGTGATCATCAACTATGTTGCGCCCGATTTCATCGGCTTTACTCCCAGCATCAACGACTACGCGGCTGAGTACGTCAAAGCCGATCCCCGGCGCCTGATTTCCTGCGGCGGGCTGCATCCCCGGCAATCGCAAAACATCATGGCGGAAGTGGAGCAATTTCTGCGCCTGAAGATCCGGGCGATCAAGCTGCACCCTCCGCACCAGCTTTTGTTTCCCAACGATTATTTGCACGGCATGAAGGAGTTGGAGGTGATCTACCGGGCGGCGGAGGCGAATGGGCTGCCCATCATCTTCCACACTGGAACCTCAATTTTCGAGGGTGCGCGAAACCGCTATGGGGATCCGATGTACCTGGATGACGTCGCGGTGGACTTCCCTCGGCTGAAGATCATCATGGCGCACGGCGGACGCCCGCTGTGGATGGACACCGCTTTTTTTCTGCTGCGGCGGCACCCCAACATGTTTCTGGATATCAGCGGTATTCCGCCCAAAAGCTTGTTGAAATATTTTCCCCGGCTGGAAGAGATTGCGCATAAAACCATGTTCGGCACGGACTGGCCGGGGCCGGGCGTTCCGGCGATGCGCACGAACGTGGATGAGTTCAGCGCCCTGCCGTTGGCAGAGCAAACCAAACAGCAGATTTTCTGGGATACGGCTCTGACTATCTGGCCGCTCTAACTGGCAGGGGCAAGCCTGCGGCGAGAGGTTTGTCCAGCGCCGGCGGGCGCTCCAGTACGATGGGCTGAGGCACGGGCGCGGGCTTCGCGGACTCGTGCTTATGCTCTCCATAGCGGGCCCGATGCCGGGTGCCCCACGCCGACATTAATTTCAGAATCGGCTTCAGGCTCTCGCCGTGTTTGGTGAGCGAGTACTCCACCCGCGGCGGGACTTCCGCATACACTTTGCGCCGAATGATCTCGTCGCGCTCCAGTTCGCGGAGGTGCTGGGTCAGCATCTTTTTTGTCATCCCCGGAATCAGGCGCTGCAGTTGGCTGAAGCGGTGAGTGCCGCCTTCCAGGTAAAAGAGGATCAGGGGTTTCCACTTGCCACCAATGATGTCAGCGGTCAGCTTTACCGGGCATTGAAACGGCTCCATCAGGGCCTCCACAAGCCACCAGGTAACAAAAATGTACCTACTAGCAATAACGATACTTTAGCCTAGAATTGCCTCCGCATAGCAGGAAAATGAAGCGACCGGCGGGCCGCCGGCGCTGTCGGATGCGGAGTGGGCAATGAACAAGCGGCCGGTCGTGGTGTACGGCGCCAGCGGTTTTTCCGGACGCCTGGTGGCCGAATTTTTGCGCGAGTATCACCTTCCCTTCATCGCTGCAGGACGCAACAAATCCAAAATCGAAGAGGTAATGAACTGCGTTCCCGGCATCGAAAATGCGGACTACGAAATCGTGGAAACGGGGCACTCGATCGAGGAACTGGCCGACCTGTTCCGCGGCGCCAAGGTGGTGTGCAATACGGTGGGCCCGTTCATCTACAACGGCCCGGCGGTGGTGGAGGCGGCGCTGCAAGCGGGATGCCACTATGTTGATATCGGCGGGGAGCAGGCGTGGTCGCGCGAAGTGGCGGAGAACTGGAGTTGCAGGTTTGCCGAGCGCGGCCTGCTGGCCGCCCCGGGCACGGCATTCATGTCGGCGATGAGCGACGCGGCGGCCCGGCTTTGCCTGGAATCGAGTGCCGTCGATACGCTGGAAACGGTGACGATGTTCAAGGGCAACCCAACTTTTGGTTCCACGCAAACCATTTTTGCCGTGATCCAGACCGACGCCTATTACCTCGAGCAGAATCAACTCAAGCTTTGGCCGCGGGCCACCCGCTACGACGTGGCTGTGCCCGGCTATTTGCAGACACAATTGGCGCTGGCCTGGGGCGGTTTCCCGCAGCCCATATGGTTCCAGAACCATCCCCAGGTTGCGAATGTGCGGTCGATGGGAGGCCTGCTCGACCGGCAGATCATGGAAAATGTGGCCGCCACCGAGAAACTGTTTGAAGAAGAGATTCGGCCGTTGCCCAAGGCGCAGCGGGAGAAGAAACTTTCCGAGATGGCCAACGCGGTGCAGGGGGCCACGCCGCCGCGGGAGAATTCGCACGACCATCGCACCGTTGACGTCGTGGCCGGCCGCGGCAGCACGGATTATGTGCAGTGCGTCGTCTTCGGCACCTGCTGCTACCGCCAGACCGGCCTGATTCAGGCCTTTGCCGCGCACAACCTGGTGCATGGCCCGCCGCGAAAAGTCGGGTTTGCCTCCGCGGCCGAGGCATTTGGCCACCGCGAACTGCTGCGGGCTGTCGAGAGCCACGGGCTGGCGAAGGTGAGAATGATTTCTTAGCAGTCAGCACTCGGCAATCAGCAATCAGTAGCCACGCACAGGAGGTGAATGCCGAGTGCTGAGTGCTGAGGGCTGAACTCCGGTGCCGAATGCGTGCCATCG
>DATJXG010000166.1:0-19197 GCA_035500455.1 Terriglobales bacterium
CGGTAGGTCACTTGGGAAATATATTCTGAACGGCGGGGAAACGACTGAGCGGCGCGAGGAAAATCGTGGAAGAGTGCAAGAATGGGAAGGCGTTCAACCGGGCCCACCCTTTCGCACAGAACGCGAAAGAGTGGGGCACCCTCGGATTAGAATGTTAGCGCGAGGGAGAAAGGGTGCGCCACCCGCCCCGCCCGGTGGAGAACGGGTTCATCGAAAGCTTCAACGGACGGCTTCGCGACGAGTGTTTGAACGTGGAATGGTTCTCATCGCTGGATGACGCGCGGCGAAAGCTGGCGAAGTTTCTCGAGCATTACAATCGCGAGCGCCCTCACAGTTCGCTGGCGGATCGGACGCCCGCAGCATTTGCGGCGATGCACCAGGGAAAAACTAGTACATTGCTGGGGCGGGCACTCCAGAGTCTCTTGATCGAGTCTCTGGAGTGCCCGAAAACCGCATCAATCCAGGAGAAGGGGACTTTCACTGCCCAAAATCTCTAACCTCGCTTGTGACAGAGAATGGGAGCGGTTCAGTTTGAGAACTGTCACCATTATCTCTGTCTCACTTTTGGGGTGCACTCCACCCGTCTGTCCCCAGGTTTCTCTACTTTCACAAGGCTTCCCAAGAATCCGCGATGATTTCAAAGCACCCAGCGCTGTCCAGGTAGATCATGTAGTGGTGCATTGCCCACTTGTCTCGCCATTGTTCCTGAGTGTCCGCCCGCATCTCCCCGACCCAGGAAGAGCCTTCAACTTCAACTAGCGTGTCATAAGCCCCCTCGATATGCCATGCCGTGCAACATCGCTCGCTCCGGTTGCGCACCGCCAGCACCTTGTTGAACTTGATTCCTCCCTCGCGCTTCACACTATCCTTGCAGTACCCGAAGCGAATTGCCGGTGAGCTTCCTTTTCCGTCGAAATACGCTTCTGTCGTGAAACTCGTCGAGGCAACCGGAACCGTATGTAAAGGTTTCTTGGAAGTCATGTCATTTCTCGGGTGTGACCGTGGGTGTGCCCTGACTGGTGAGGTTGTTGCGTTGTAGTTGTCCAGCCAACCTTGCTTCGGCTGCGGCATCTCCTGTGACATTTACCGCGTTCCACTGCGATCGCGGGATTCCCGCCTGTTCGAGGGCTTGAGCAGATCGGGTGTTCAGGATCAGGCGGGTGGCGCACCCTTTCTCCCTCGCGCCAACATTCTAATCCGAGGGTGCCCTACCCTTTCGCGTTTTTTGCGAAAGGGTGGGCCCGGGTGACTTGGCGCCGTCATGCCGCCGTATGAATCTGCAGTTCTGCCGCCGGCCATTCGTTCATCTTCACTGGGCCTGTCTCGCCCGTCGCGTACCGGCGAAAGCTGCTCCATGCCAATTGCTGGGGCTCGGACACCAGCGCTTCACCGGATTGCGGTGCATGTAGCGCAGCTTTTCGATGCGTTTCTCCTGGCTCCATACGTTGAAGTCGTAGAAGCGGCGCTGCCAAACGTGGTCGTCTTCTTCCCATAGCCCGAGTTGCTCCGAGCTTTGCTCGGCCGGACGGGGCGAAGCCCCGTCCCTACACGGGAATTGCTGATGGCGAAAGACACGACTTTTCCGTGGAATCTTATCAGCCCTTCTCCGCTGGGAGGGTTTCTCGGATAATACCTGGTGGGACTAATACGGATGCGGACTGCGTGAAATACCTGAGTCCGGGTGGAACTGACGAATGCGAATTGCCATTTTTGGGGCGACCGGGCTTCTGGGAAAAGCTCTGATGGAAGAGTGGAGCGGGGATGAGGTCAGGGGATTCGGCTCCAAAGATGCCGACATTCGTGATCCCGCTCAGGTTCTGGCCGCGCTGCAAGGCATGCCGCCGGACTGGGTTGTTCTGGCGGCTGCGTACACCGACGTGGATGGTTGCGAAAGCCATGGCGACTTGGCTTTTGCGGTGAACACACAGGGCGCGGTGAATGTGGCGAACGCGGCCAAATCGCTCGGGTCGCGGCTGCTGTTTCTGAGTTCGGACTACGTTTTTGATGGGGCCAAGACTGCGCCCTACGAGACGAGCGACTCGCGCGCCCCGCGCAGCGTCTATGGCAGCACCAAGGCTGAGGCCGAGTGTGCACTGCTGGGGATTCTGCCCAAGTGCTGCATTGTGCGCACTTCGTGGCTGTTCGGGGTTGGGGGCAAGTGCTTTCCGGATACGATCCTGAAACTTGCCGCGAGCCGTCCGAAAATTGAGGTGGTGAACGATCAGCGCGGCTGTCCGACTTACGCGCGCGATCTGGCACGAGGGATCATGCAACTTTGCCGCAAGCAGGCGACGGGAATTGTGCATGTGACCAACCGCGGCGAGTGCACCTGGTTTGACTTTGCGCGCGAGATCGTAGCGGCCAGCGGACTGGCCACGACGGTTTGCCCAACCACGAGCGACAAATTCGTGCGCCCGGCGGCGCGGCCGCAGTATTCGGTGCTTTCGCCGCGGAGCCTCGAGGCTTATGGAATTGCGCTGCCTCCGTGGCAGGAAGGGCTTCGCGACTACCTGGCGAGGGGGCACGAGCAGGAAGCGGCGAAATCCTTGTAACTATTGTATTAACAGCCGGTTAGAAGGGAGAGTTTCTTTGCCTTGGGTAAAGTTTTGTCAAGTCATTCCGATCATCCCCCGGACAGGGAGCGGGCCTCCGACAAAACGGGCCTCCGGCACACCAGGCCTCCGGCAAACGAGGAGGCTGCATCTAATGGCTTACATCCAGAACTCGATTGGGAGGATTGCTTGAAGAAATTCATTCTGCTTACGGCTTTTTGCGGGTTGTTCTTGCTTGCGCTGCCTCCGGCGAACGCGCAAGAGGCGGATGTCGGCATCGGCTTCGGAACGATTACCACGCCCAACACTTCGAGCGGTTCGACGACGCAGCAAATGGGAGGCGGGCTGTACCCCAGCATCAGCGCCAACTTTATCCTTAAACACCGCCTTGGATTCGGGGGCGAAGTGGCGTGGCGGGCGCGCCAGAACCTCTACTTCGGCGTGCAGCCGTTCCGGCCCATTCTTTATGACTTCAACGCGGTGTGGGCGCCGAACCTGGGAAAGAATCTGACCCTGGAGGCGATGGGCGGGATCGGGGGCGAGAGCCTGCGGTTTTATACCGGAACGCTGAATTGCAACTTCGTGACCTGCACGGATTACGTGAGCAGCAATCACTTCATGACCCACGTGGGAGCGGGCCTGCGCTACCGCGTCTGGCACAACTTCTTTATCCGGCCGGAGGCGCACTACTACTTCATCAATAACAACAACGAGTTCAACTCGAACAGCGCGGCGCGGTTTGCGATTACCTTGGGTTATGCGCTGATTCCCGAGAAATATTAGTATTCGCGACTTCGTTGCTGAGGGCGGGCATTGGGCCTGCCCTTTTTTTCGTGGGCTGAGTGGTGGTGAAAAACCCAAGAAAAACCTTAAAGCGCCGAGGTCGCAGAGGGAACGATCGCCGAGGGCGCGGAGGTTACTGCAGGACCAGCTGCATTGCTTTGAAGTCGAAGGTTGCCTTGCGCGCCTGCTGCAACAGATCGATACCGAGATTGCCGGAGAAGAACCTGCTGGATGCAGTCGTAGGTTTCAGGAGCACGCCCGCCGGTTTGAGGGTAACCGCAAATCCGCCGATGCTGAACTTCAATGACTCCAGAGTGGCGGCATCCAGGAACCTGGCGCCACCCACCCCTTCCATCTTGTAGGAATCCGTCTTCACGGCGGAACGGATCAGTTCAGGAAACTCCGCGGCAAAGGGCGGATAAAGATCTGTATTCGTGGCGCCGGTGTCGAGGGTGAACGGCAGGGTTCGATTCTGATATCCAACCTGCACCAGCGGACGGTTTCCATCAAGACACATACCGGCGTGAGGGATGGTGTTGTCCAACGATGGCGGGCCAATCTCAAAACTCCTGTCCGCTCCCCAGGTGAACGCGCCCAATGCGAGCAAAACCGGCAGTCCGATGAGTCCGCGTGAGCCGGGGCTTTGCTGGTTAAATGGCGGCTGGTTATCAGAGAAGACCAGAAAAGCCACGTGCTTCAGGCGGATGGATCCGATGGTGAGTTCATCGGCGACCGCGATTTGTGTGTTGACCTGAGCCCCGGTTACGTCGCCTACCGTGGCGGCGGCCGGCCGCACTCGCAGTCCGAAGCGCCTGGCTTCCGATTCGCTCATAACAGAGAGTTCGGCTCCGGTGTCAAACCAGTAGGTCGCCTGGACGTGGTTGATTGAGAACGGCAGTCCGTTCTCCTGGAGTTGCACGGTCGTGTGCCGGCCGGCAAGCTGCTGGTCGGGAGCGCCGGCCAGGGCCGCGAGCACGGGACGGTCGCTCGAGGCGTCGGAGTCCGCGGGCCGGAGCGCGAGGATCGCGTCCACCTCGGCCAGAGCTTTCTTGTACTTGCCGTGCACAAAATAGGCGGAGGCGAGAGTGCGGTAGGCTTCGACGGCCTCGTCGGAACGTGGCGCAGCATGCAAAACCGTCCGGAGCTGCCTTTGACACCGGCGCAGATCGTTGAAGGCGCATGCCAAGGCCCCCTGATAAAAGGGAGATGCGCCGCCTTTGTTGACGGCATCGCGAAGCTCAAACCAGCGATGCCCGTCGTAGAGCGGCTTCAGAGCCGAATCGTCTGCGTGCGCGTTGACGCAAAGAGTGAAGAGAAGAAGAGTGCAGAATGCTGCCGGCAGTGCGCAGCCCGATCTCTGGATGAAAGAAGCCATCGCCCACTCCGGCGCGCACTATTCTAGTTGAACGGTTGGGGTTTGGAGCGGGACTTCATACGAAGGAGTGCCCGCGCCGTTCATCTGGCTGGGAGCACAAGCCCCGCCAGACCGCGGGGCGCCAGCTCTCACGCGGAAAATCTCCACTAGACTGCTTTGGCGGCCCTGGCGTTGCCCGTCCACGCGGCGACGCCTTCGATCACCTGATCCACTTCTTCGTCCGTCAGCTCGGGATACATGGGTAGCGAGAGAACGCTGGCGGCGGATTTTTCTGTGACTGGAAGCTGCGTTGTTTTCGCCGGATGTCCCCAGGGGAAGCCTTCCTGCTGGTGGATGGCAATCGGGTAGTGCGTGAGGGCAGTGATTCCCTTGGAATCGAGGTGGGCTTGCAGGCTGTCGCGTCCTTCGGTCTCGACGACGTAGAGGTGGTAAACGTGCTCGTAACCGGCGGGCGTAAAAGGCAGGCGCAGCCCGGTTTCGGCGAAGGCCTTGTCGTATAGCTTGGCGATCTGGCGGCGGCGAGCGCTCCATTCGTCCACGCGCTTGAGCTTTATGCGCAGGACGGCGGCGTGAATGTCATCGAGGCGGCTGTTGTAACCGATGCTGTGGTAAGAGCGCTTGAGCGATCCGTGATTACGCAGCTTGCGGACTTGCGTGGCTAATTCGGAGTTATTGGTGGCAATGGCGCCGCCGTCGCCGAAGCAGCCGAGATTTTTCTGAATGATGAAGCTGAGGCAGACGGCGTCACTGAGCTGGCCGATGGCGAAGGTGTCGCCGCGCGCGCCGATACCCTGGGCGCAGTCTTCGACCACCCGCAGGTTATGCTGCTTGGCGATTTTCGCGATGGCCGGCATGTCGGCGGTAAGGCCGTAAAGATGCACGGGGACGATGGCGCGGGTCCTGGGAGTGATGGCGGCTTCGATCTTGCTTACGTCGATGTTGCGGGTTTTCGGATCGGAATCGACGAAGACCGGGGTGGCGCCGGCGAGCCAGATAGCTTCGGCGGTGGCGAAGAACGTGTTGGACGTGGTGATGATTTCGTCGCCGGGGCCGAGGCCGAGGGCGAGAAATGTCAGGAGGAGAGCGTCGGTGCCGGAGTTCAGGCCAACGGCCTCGCTGGTCCCCATGTAGGCGGCAAGTTCGCCTTCAAATTTTGTGAGCTGCGGCCCGAGGACGTAACTGCCGCTCTCCAGGACTTCGAGGATGGCCTGGTCGATTTCGGATTTCAGGTTGTGATATTGCCGCACGTGGCCGTAGAAGCCGATTTTCGCTTGGGGCACTGGACCTCTCCTCTAAAAGTCTCGCTCAAGTTGCGGTCGAGGCAGGAAAGTAAATCGATTCAATAGTAAGGTGTTTGGGCCTTCGAGAGGCGGATTGCGGGCATCGCAAAATTCTGATGCGGTAAAGAAAAAAAATCGATAGGACTTCGGGTCCCTTTGCGGCCCCCGCAGTTCGTCACTCACCGCAAAGAACGCAAAGGTCGCGAAAAAAAGCGTGCCAGAGGCCTTGTCAGGCGGCGCACTCGCCGCGGCCTAACTTCAGCGAGTAGGTTTCAACGTCTCCCCAGTCGAAGAACGTCTCTTCAGAGCCTACAGCCTCGTCGATCAGAGGTTGGAGGCGGGCGGTGATCTCCTGTTGGGGTGTGCGTTCCACCCAACTGCGGAATGCCTCGCCGGCCAGGCGCTCGCTCTGATAGAGAGCGATGACCTCGCGAATGACCTGGGGCACCTGCTTCGCGGGGAGTGGGATGATCTGCTTGGCGAAGCGCACGCCGCGATCGCTGACTTCCCCTCCCAGCATCAGTTGATAGAAGGGCGCCTGGCGGTCGCCGATCTTGCGGGCGTTGCCGTAGAAGCCGATGTCGGCGATGTGGTGATGGCCGCAGGAGTTGGGGCACCCGCTGATCTTGACGCGCAGCTTGAGCACCTCAGGATCGGAGATGTCGGCCAGTTCGCGGGCGAGGACATCGGCGAGCGTGAGCGACCGGGTGATTCCCAGGTTGCAGGTGGTGGCGCCGGGGCAGCCGGTGACGTCGGCGATGGTGCGGGCGCCCGGAGTGGCCAGGTCGAGCGCTTTGAGTTCTTCGTAGATGCGGCGAATGCCGGCGGTGGGAACCCAGGGAATGACGAAGTCCTGCATCACTGCGATGCGTACGGCGGGGAGTTGGTGGCGCTGGATGAGATCGGCGAGGCCGCGCATCTGGTCGGCAGTGATGTTGCCTGCTGAGAGTTTCACCCACACGGCGGCGTAGCCGGGCTGGCGCTGCGGCATGAGGTTGTGCTCGGCCCAACGGGTGTAGTCGGGAGAGTAGGAACCGTTGGAGCCGTTGGAACCATTGGATCCATTAGAACCGTGGACGGTGGATTGACGCAGTTGGATGTTCACCAATGGCTGGGCTACGGGGGAATCGACGGTAAAGACTTCAGCGGGAGTGGTGACCTGCCTGCGCTTCTCTTCGATCAGGCGCTTGAGTTCGGCGATTCCCTTTTCGCGCAGAACGAATTTCAGTCTGGCTTTGAACTTGTTCTTGCGGTTGCCATGCTCGTTGAACACACGAACGATGGCTTCAACCGTAGGCAGCAGTTCTTCGACCGGCAGGAATTCGGTGAGCGTGGCCGCGCCCGTAGGCAGGCTGGCCAGACCGCCGCCGATCATGACCTTGAATCCGCGGTGGGCGGTGCCGTTGGAGCCGCGCACGCGGGCCACGAGGCCGATATCGTGGATGCCGGCGACCGAGCAGTTGCCGTCGTCTTCGCAGCCGGAGAAGGCGATTTTGAACTTGCGCGGCAGATCATGAAATTCGGGATGCCGAAGGAGGAAACGAGTTATGCCCAGGGCGTAGGGAGTTACATCGAAGGTTTCGCCGGGGCAGATACCGGAGAGCGGGCAAGAAGTTACGTTGCGCACGGTGTTGCCGCAGGCTTCGCGGGTAGTGAGGCCGGCGTCGGCCAGCAGGCGCATGATGGCGGGCACGTCCTCGAGTTTGACGAAGTACATCTGAATATTTTCACGGGTGGTGAGGTGGCCGCTGCCGGTGGAGTATTCATCCGCGATTTTCGCGATCACGCGAAGGTGTTCCGGGCTGAGCAGGCCGGAGGGAATCTTCACCCGCAGCATCTGCACACCGGGCTGGCGCTGGCCATAGGTTCCGTGCTTCAGGCGAAAGGGACGGAACTGCTCGTCAGTGATTTCGCCGCGCAGGAGTTGGCCGGCGCGCTCCTCGAAGATTGCGATTTCCTTCTCAATCGCCTCGCGGCTGTGCCGCTCGTCGAGTTCGGTTCGCAACGCGGCTTCGGTCTGCGGGATAGCCTCGGCTTGCAGCGCGGCGGCTTGTGTTTGCGACATGGCTGGCTCCAAAAAGCAAAAGGCCCACTTGCCGGTTGGGCGAGTGGGCCTTTGAAATAAGCTGAAGAATTATAGCTTTATGTCAAAATCCTCCACGCGCCGGCAGACATGGGCATACAACAACAGAGGCACATGCACTTCGCCCGTCCTTGATCGCTCGGATTCTGGCAGCGCGCCATAAGAGAAAATTCACCCCGGAAGGCAATAGCTACTTCTTCCTGAATGACTTCCATCTAGGCTACTGGAGCGGCGGGACAAAGTCAATCGTTTCTGACGCACGGTGGTCTTCAGTTGAAGATTACCAAATTGCGGGCGCATCCACCCGAGTGACCCATCAGGCGGGTTGTTTGCAGCTTCGACGTTGTCTAAAACCTTGCAACGCCGAGGACGCAGAGAACCCCCGCCGAGGTCGCAGAGGTTCGAGGTACTTTGGTAGGCGCCGGGAGTTCTTGGGTTTTCCCGCTGCTAGTGCTTCGCCGCTCGCGGGACGTCGATCAAGAGGCAGGTGGCGTCTTTGTCCAGTTTCAGGTCGCGGTCTTTTGAGATTACGGAGACGCCGCCGGCGGGATCAACCGCCGGCTCGGTGCCCTCCTGACGGACCCAGTGGGCTGAAGGCTCGGTGTTGGAAGACCCGAGGGCTTCAGGGCCCATTCCCGGCGGCAGATCTCGACTGACTCCTCCTCCGGGGCCATTCCCCTCATCCGCGCCATGAGCGTTATCCACAGTGATGCCGGAGTGGTGGACTTGCGACATCAACTGCGGAAAGTAGCAGCCCACGAGATAGACCTGCAGCGGAGCTGAGCCTTTCTTCCAACTTGCCGAATCGAACTCGAGCTTGATGCGAGAAGGCTGATCGCCCTGTTTCTTTGCGGACTGTTCCACGTGCCCGGAAAGAGTTGCGCCCTGCGGAATTACCGCGCCGCTAACCAGGGTGCCGGCTAGTAGTTTTGCCTCTACGGGCGCCCCCACAGGGGTCACTCCGGCGATTACCTTCTGCCGGAGGTTGACGGGCAATTGCAGCCGGGCGGGCGTGGTTTCGGCAGGGGCCGGGTTCCTGGGGGGAGGGTTTTGAGCGGCCAATGGAATGCAACTCCCGAGGACTGCAAGTGCACACCATGGCCGGTTGGCACTTCGCCGACTACTCGCTGCGGTACGCATGATGGTTGCGCATACCGTTTTGCTGAAGAATGTCATCACAAAAACTCCGCGATGAATTCAGATGCTCACGACTTCGAGGCTTCTTCCATCCTAGAACTTGCCCGCGAGGGGTCCGTCAGTCAACAGGTACGTTGTGAACTTGTCGAGTTTCAAGTTATGGGCACTTGAGATGACCACGATGCTGCCGTCCACCTGGGCGACCGGATTGATGCCTTCCGGACGGACCCAGTGAGAGGAAATCCGAGTCACGTCAGGCTCAGGAACCTCGGGACCCGGCCCGCGCGGCAGCTGGCCTGGCCCGAGGACTCCCGGAGGTGAAGGATACTGACTATCTGCAGCATCGCCCGGGAGAGTGATCGAACCACGGCCTCCGACGGGAGTGCTATGGTCGATTTCATTCACCGGTACCAACGGGTAATAACAGCCGGTGAAATAAACCTGCAGGGAGGCCGAACCTTTCTTCCAATGGGCGGAGTCGAATTTAAGCTTGAGGCGGGAGGGCGTATCGCCGTTCTTCCTGGTGGACTGTTCGACGCGGCCGGAAAGAATTGCGCCCTCGGGGATCACTTCGCCGTTGACCAGGGTAGCGATTTGCAGCCTGGCTTCGATGACGGTTCCCACAGGCGTTACGCCCGCGATTACTTTCTGCCGCAGCACCACAGGCAACTCGAGACGAGCGGAAGTCGGCGACGCGGGCGCGGGTCCGGGCGCGGGAGGTTGCTGGGCGATGAGGAATGCTGAAGCGCCCAGAAGGATGAGACTGTTCCAAATGGGCGTGAGGCGATGTCTACGAATGCAGCAGAGGCGATTAACGCCTGCTGTTGTGGGGAAGAATTTCATGACACAGCGACTCCAGAAAAGGCGTGCCTTCGGCCTTCAGCTTTTCCTCCAGGCGATGGGTGCAATCGCAATCGCCGCAGGCCCAGGGCTCGGAGCCGTTATGGTCACGGCAGTTGCGGCGGTCGTGAGCGTCCTGCACGCGGCGCAGTTCGAAGAATTCTTCCCAGTAGGGACGCTCTTCCTGCAGCGGAGTGGGACAGTAGCAGACCTCCACCCAGCGGGCGGTTGCGTCGGGGAGCACGCGGGCTTCGCGCATGTTGCGAAGATATTCGTCGCCGGCGACCGAGCCGCGGCCCAGGGTTTCGCGCTCGATGGCGTCCAGGAGAGCCTGCTCGCATCCCGGCTTGACGCTGGCCCGAACCAGGTACCTCATGGTTTTCATTTTACGCCGGCGGGAGTTGGGCGTGTTTTTTCGATCCGCGGGGACTGGTCACACCATCACCGATCACATCAAGAATGCGAAGAGGATAAGTAAGACCGTGAAAGAACCAGCGGCAAAATTGCGCGGAGCAGGCCTGAGGTTCTGGCGGGCAAGCTAGCCCCGCGCGAGACACTAACCGTCGCTGGCGCCCTGCGCGTGACGCGCGGTCCCGTTTTGGAACTTATGCCGCTATCCAAGAAATGCGGAAGGCAGAGTGCCCATCTTTCGTTGACAGGATCACAGCACGAGCCGAGACTCAACAGAGTGAGCATTGCACGCGGGCTCCGTGATCCGAGGCGCGATGGTTTCATCGTCAACTGACCAGGCTGCGGAGCTGGCGAGTTGGCGCGATTTTCTCTTCGATGCCGCCTCCGAAGTCTTCTCGATGATGGTCGGCGCCGAGTTGGCGCCTGCTGCGGACTCACAGGTTTCCGACGGAACCCACATAACCGGCACGGTTGGCATTGCGGGCGCGGTTCGCGCCGTCTTCAGCCTGCGGTGCAGTATGGAAGCCGCCAACCTGGTTGCCTCGCGGATGCTGGGAGTTCCGGTGGAAGATGCCGCCGCTCACAACTGTGATGCCATCGGCGAAGTCTGCAACATGGTCGCGGGGCAGTTCAAGACGAAGATCGGCTTGGAGGCGTCCTGCCTGCTCACCGTACCCAGCGTCATTACCGGCCGCGATTATCAGGTCCACTCTCCCGCTCACGGCAAGCGCATCCAAGTGCCGGCTCTCTTCGAGGGACAGATGGTTTCCCTGGCGCTGGATATTCCTAAATAGCCCGGCGCCGCTCGCGAGGCTCGTAGCCGGCCTGCTTATGCGGTCACTTGCAAACCAGTCGAGTTGGACTGCGAAGTGCCGGCCGCATTCGGGTTGCCGCTCGCCGCAAAATTCTTGAAGTCCTGCTGCAAACTGGAGTACGCCTGCTGAGCGGACGTCAGATCTCCGGACTGTAATGCCTGTCCTAACTGGCTGAGAAGCTGCGCCACCGGGTTCTGCTGATCGCCTGAACCCGAAGAATGATGATGGTGATGGTGGCCGCCCGCACGGCTTTGGAAATCCTGCTGGATCGTCGAGTAATCCTGCTGCGCCGCTGACAGGTTGCCCGACTGCAAGTCCTGGCTGAGCTGGTTAAACGCCTGGGCGATGGGGCTGTTGTCTTGCGAGCCTGTTGCGTTCTGCGGCGCGTTTCCCGTCAGGGTGGCAAAATCCGACTGGGCGGCGGAGAGATTTCCCGCCTGCAGGTCTTGCCCGAGCTGCTGGAACTCCTGCTGGAATTGCTGCCTGCCGTTTTGTAGGGCCTCATTGCCATAGTTAGAGAAAGAGCTGCTGAGAATTCCGGAAACTGACATGTTCCGCTCCTTTGCTGGTGCGTAATCTCGCCAAGTCAGTTCGCCTGGTGAGATCTCCTGTTCTTGTCAGTCATATCGGGACGCGCGATTGCAAACTTGAGCGAAGGCCACAAGCATTAATTCAATGGGATCAACGCGATACAAAACTTTACGCGAATTTACGCAAGCCGCGTTTCAAAGCCTCTTTGAAGCGTGCGGGGATGGCGTGTTTAAATCACCCAGTCCAGGAATTTGTACCAGGCGCCGGCCAGCGGGAGGAACCACGGCTTGCCGTTGTAGAGTCCGAGCGGCGCGCCGGGAAAGGCGATTTCGCTGAATGGATTGTCGGGCTTCTCCCCGGCCATAAATTCGGCCATCTTCTGGCCTTGATAGGTCGCCATGGCAACGCCGTGCCCGGCATATCCCACGGCGAAGTAGATACCGTTCAACTTCCCCGCGTGCGGCATGATATCGAAGGCGAAATCGAGCGTGCCGCCCCAAACGTATTCCGTCTTCACCTCCTTTAACTGCGGGTAAACCTGGAGCATGCCCTGCCGCAAGATCTCGGCGCTCTGCCGGATGGTGTCCGCAGTTTCCGGGAAAAAAGCGGCGCGGCCGCCGAACAGCATGCGGCGATCAGGTGTGAGCCGGTAATAGTAGAGGTAGTTCTTGGAGTCGTAAATCATCCGGTTGCGCGGGCTGAGTTCGCCGGCCAACTCCTGGGGTAGGACTTCGGTGGTTATGATGTAAGAGCCGATGGGAATAATTTTCTTGCGCAGGGCCGGTGTGGCATCGCCCGTATAGCCGCTGGTGGCCACGAACACGTCGCGCGCCCAGATTGTCCCCTGTGATGTAGTAACCCGCCAGCCCTGCATTCCTGCGCGCGCTTCGCGCTCGACGCGCTGCACTTGCGCATTTTCGTAGATGGCCGCGCCCGCGCCCGCCGCCGCCCGCGCCAGGCCGGCAACGTACTTAGCCGGGTTCAGTCCGGCGCTGACTTCATCCACCATGCCGCCGAAGTAGATATCTGAGCCGATCTCCGCCCGCAACTCGTCTCGCGGAACAACGCGCAGGTGGTGATTGAACTCCCGTGAAATGACCTCCACCTGCCGGGCGTAGTCATCGAAATGCTTTTGTTTGCACGCGACTTCCAGATGGCCGCTGCGGGAGAAGTCGCAATCAATCCCTTCCTCGTGAACGATGCGCTCAACACAGGCAATGGTGGCGAGAGAGGCGGCATACATACGGCGCGCCAGATCGCGCCCGTACATGGAGATCAGCTTGTTGACACCCAGTTTCAGCCCGGTGAGCACCATGCCGCCGTTGCGGGAGCTGGCGCCCCAACCGATGGTCTGCGATTCAAAGACTGCGACCTTGGCGCCGCGGCCGGCCAGGGTGCGAGCCGCCGAGAGCCCGGTGAAGCCAGCACCGATGATGGCGACGTCCACCGCTTCCGGCAGCGGGCGGGAGCGGCTGACGTCGGGCATGGTGACGGTAGTGAGCCAGTAATTTTGTTCGAGCATGGATGTGTGGCGCGGGCGCCCCCGCCCGCGACTGCCGGGAGCTGCAAGTATGACATCCGCAGCCACGTGAGGCTGACTGCTTCCTGCGCGATGCGCTGCGAATGGGTTCCAGGCTACGCCCGGCTCTTCTATCGCTTCGCGGCATCGCGGGCGAGGGCGTCCGCACCACACTCACTCCGTGGCCAGAGCACCCGTCAGTTCGGCGACGCGCTTCACGTCGTGGTCCAGGCACCACTGCCGTAGCTGGTCCACGATCTTCTCCGTGGCCCGCGGGTCCCAGAAGCTGGCGGTGCCCATCTCTATCGCCGAGGCTCCTGCCAGCATGAACTCAACGATATCGACCGCGGTCGAAATCCCACCTATGCCGATCACCGGAATCTTCACCGCTTTCGCGGCCTCATACACCATGCGTAGCGCAATCGGCTTGATCGCCGGCCCCGAAAGCCCGGCGGTCACGTTGGCGATGCGCGGTTTGCGGGTTTCGGCATCGATTGCCATGGCGATGAAGGTATTAATCAGGGAAAGTGCATCGGCTCCGGCATTCTCCGCCACCCGCGCCATGTGCGCGATGCTGGTCACATTCGGCGAGAGCTTTACGATCAGCGGACGCCGCGCCACCCGCTTGGTCATGGCGACTACTTCGTCCAGCGAACGCGGGTCGCTGCCAAAGTGAATTCCGCCGTGGGCGGTATTGGGGCAGGAGACGTTCAACTCGTAGGCGGCGATGCCTTCGCCCTCGTTCAGAATTTCAATCGTCTGCTCATAGTCCGAGCGCTGATAGCCAAAGACATTGGCAAGGACCACGATGTTCTTGATCTCCCGCAGCTTCGGCAGCTTCTCTTCGAGGAAAGCCCGGGCGCCAATGTTCTGCAGGCCGATGGCATTGAGCATTCCCGCCGCAGTTTCGTAAAGCCGAGGTGGCGGGTTGCCGGTTATGGGCTCGCGCGACAGCCCCTTCACTACAAATCCGCCTAAGCGGTCGAGGTGTACCACGTCCTCAAACTCCACGCCATACCCAAAAGTGCCGCTGGCGGCGATCACGGGATTCTTCAGTTGAATGCCTGCGACGCTGACCGCGAGATCGGGCTGCCCGGCGGATGCGGGAGGCATTATTGGCTGCTCTCCTGCGCGACGAAGGCCGCGGGTGTGATGCGGTCGGAAGGATGAAGCGGTGGATTTTTCATTTCCGGAGGGTGCTCGGAACTTTCTCCCCGGCGCGATGGAGCAAGGGCCTCGGTGAGCACACGGCCGACGGCATGAGTGGGAGCATTGATCCCGAGCAGAGACGCGAGAGTCGGGGCCAGATCAACCGGCTCAGCCGCGGTGCGGTATGTACCCGGCTGGAATGCGAGTCCATAGAAGGCCAGCGGCACATGGGTGTCGTAAGTGTAAGGGGTGCCATGATCGGTGCCGTGTTCAACCCCGACCGTAAACGGCGGAGGCACGCCGATTACATACCAGCCTCCGTGTGGCGAGTAACTGTTGGCGTATTTCGTGCCCATGGGCGTGTTGGGGACGTTTCCGCGAGCGAGTTGCCCACGGGCGTAGAAGCCGCGCACTCCCAGCTGCTCCATGCCTTCGCCGGTGATGCGCTCCGCCTCATCCTCTTTGATCTTGAACGCACTGAACGCTTCTTCGTTCAGCCAGACGAGCGGGTAGTCTTCCGAGGCAATGTAGTTCGCAACACGGCCCGGAGCTACTTTGGCGGAAATGATTCTGTTGAGCTGGGCCTTCCACTCATCTCCGGAGAAATTCCTGGCCGGAATATGCAACTTGGCAGCGGCCACGGGCGCGGGCGAGACACCATGGTCGGCGGAGAGCGCGATCCAGATGTTTGCCAGCCCGATCTGGTGCCCGAGGAAGGCGAAGAAGTCTTCCAATTGATGGTCCAGGGCCAGGGCCATCGCCTGCATTTCGGGAGAGTCCGGACCGACTCTGTGCCCGAGAATGTCATTGGCCGATAGACTGACTATAAGAAGATCAGTATCTGGACCGTTGCCCAGCTTTTCGTAAACCACCAGTTCGCGGGCAAACTCCAACTCGTAGTCGTTGGCGAAGGGCGTAGGGCCAACCAGTTCATAGAAAGAAGCCGGCTTTTCTTTATCCACCTTGGTGCTGCCGAGGACGGCGCCGTTGCTGTCTTGCCATTCACGATTCAGGTACTTGTCGGCTCGCTTGCTGTTGTTGAAATTCTGCGCCCATGCCGGAAGTTGATCGCGGTAATAGGTGGAAGTCACCCAGGCGCCACTTTTGGGATCGATCCAGTAGGCGCCGTCGCCAGCGAATCCCGCGGGCAGCACCGCGGCGCGGTCCTTCAGCGAAACCCCGAAAACGCGCGATTTGCCTTGGGTGGCCAGCTTGAGTTCATCGCCTAAAGTGTCAGCAAGAAGATTGTGCGGAGAAGACCCGGGAGCGGTGCTGGAGATGCCCACCAACTTGGTGCCGTCGTCCTGAACCGCTGTGACCGAGCGCTTTTTTTGCGGGTCCCACCACTCGTTGCTGATAATACCGTGGCCGCTGCTGTAAGCGCCGGTCAGCAGCGTGGCGTGGCCGGGGGCGGTGCGGGTGTTGGCGTAGTCGTAGTTGCAGTCGGTAAAGTAGGCGCCGTGATCGAGGAAGAGGCGGAATCCCCCGGGTCCGAACTGATCACGGTAACGCTCCAGGTAGTCGCCGCGGAACTGGTCAATCACGATGATGACCACGAGCCGCGGCCGCGCGTTGTAGGCCGAGCCGAAGCCGGGCACCACCAGGCAGAGTGACACCAATACCGCAATCGCGGCGCGAAGCGGGAATCTCATCGCGGCTTAGTTTACAAGGGAAAGGCGCGCAGCCCAAGCGAGTTCCATAGGGCGGGTTGCGCCTTCGCTTGAGCCCGCGGATTCCTGTGAACTCTCGAGGCGGACGCCGGCGGTACCCGCCGGCATGTTATTTTCTTTACATTCAGACAAGACTTGCCCGGGAGGAAGATATGAAACCTGCTCTGTGGTCGGTGGCGGCGGCTTTGCTCGGATTTGCCCTGATAACCATCGTGTCGTCCTCGGCGGCGCCAGCCTCCGCAGCTAATGTTGCCCGCGGCAAATATCTGGTGGAGCGGGTGGCCCTGTGCGGCGATTGCCATTCCGCGCACAATGACAAGGGAGGGCCCGTGCCCGGGAGAGAGTTGCGTGGGGCTCCGCTGACCTTCAAGCCGGTGACACCGCAACCCAACTGGGCCGACAGTGCTCCCAACATCGCTGGCCTGCGCGGCTGGGACGACGAGGACGCGGTCAAGTTCCTCACCACCGGTCTGGCCTACAACGATCTGCCCGCGCGCCCGCCCATGCCGCAGTACCACATGAGCAAAGAAGATGCCGAGGCGGTGGTGGCGTATTTGAAGTCGCTTTCCCCCATGGCGAAGTAGCAGTGGTGGCGCGGCATTTCTGCCCGCGCTTGAAGCTGAGGGAGTTGCACAGGTCCGCTCCAGTTCAGGAGCCTTACACACGCGGGCGAACGCACCCGCGCCACACGTTCGTGTGAGATAATTTGGGCACGAGGAAGAGATGGCAGCGCATAAAGTACTCTGCGTCAAACTGAAAAAAGAACTACCCGGACTCGATGAACCTCCTTTCGACACCGCGCTGGGCCAGAAGGTCTACGAGAACGTCTCCCAGGACGCCTGGAACATGTGGACCGAGCATTGCAAGATGCTGCTGAACGAATACCGCCTGAACCCAGCCCGCAAGGAAGATCAGGCCGCCATCGTGCAGCAGTTGGAGCAGTATTTCTTCGGAGAGGGCTCCGCAGCTCCCAAGGAATACGTTCCACCCACCCAAAAGTAAGCAGCGGCTGCGGTCGAAGACTTCTGCTTTTCCCTCATTCCGCATCGCCCAGCCGGCGCGAGTCACAAAGGTAACCACAGCTGCACTAAAATCTGTGCAACTTTCATCACCCTGTAACATGGCCTTTCTACAATTTTGGGTGATGAGTACGGCTTTCTACGACACGCTCATCCTCTCGGACCTGCATCTTGGATCGGAGATCAGCCGCGCCCAGGATGCAACCCGCATGTTGCGCCAGAATCTTTTCCGCCGCCTTATCCTGCTGGGCGACATTTTTTCCGATCTCAACTTCCGCCGCCTCACCAAAGACCACTGGAAATTTCTGAGTTACATCCGCAAGCTTTCCAATCCCAAGCGGGACGTGGAAGTCGTGTGGGTGGAGGGCAACCATGACCAGGGCCTGAGCAACATCATGTCGCACCTGGTCGGGGTGAAGGTCTATCAGGAGTACGTTTGGGAATTCCAGGGCCGGCGGCATCTGGCCATCCACGGCCACCAGTTCGACCGTTTCGCGGTGAATAACCTGTTGGTGAGTAACATCGGTTCGTTCCTGCACCTGCAACTGCAAAAACTGGACGCCAAGGGCAAGCGCTTCTCGCGCTACGTGGACCTGCTGAATACGCGCTGGCTGCGGCTCTCCACCAAGGTAACGGACGGCGCGATCGCGGAAGCCCGCGCCCGGCACGCCGAGCGCGTCTTCTGCGGCCATACTCATGTGGCGCTTTACCGGGAGCGCGAAGGCATTGAGTATTACAACTCCGGCAGTTGGACCGATTCCCGCCCTACCTACATCACGGTAGGAACCGAAGGCGTCCGCATTCACGAGTATGACGAGAATGCCGGGCACCAGGATCCCGAAGAAGAAGCATCCGAAGCTGAGAGCCTCGCCCTGGCGGGCCCGACATCCGTAGAGAGATAGATTCGCTACGCCTCAGATTTATCCCTTTCCCTAGGTGCCGCGTTTGAGAATGCGACGGAGACGCACCCGAACTACCTCCCTACGCAAGCCACAAGCTTCAGTTTAGTGATGGTCGTGGTCATGATCGTGGTCGTGATCATTGTCGCCATGGCTGTGCCGCCAGTTCCAGTAGTTCTTCTGGTCATCCTGGTTGAGCTTGCGGAAGTCGCGGTGTGGATCGTGATGAGTTTCGACGGCCCACTGGTTGTAGTACACAACTTCGTTATTGTCCCAGCGATGATAGTCGTGGTTGTACGGGTCATAGACCCGGTAGTAGTGGTGCTCGGCGCAGCCAGTGGTCACCAGCGGCGCGGCGAGTACGGCGGATAACAACAAACCGCCAATGTATCCCCGCATATTGTTGTCCCTCCTGAGTTCAGAACACGCTCCATCGAGGTTTGTTGCGAACTGAGGCCCAACCGTTGCATGGGTTTGTTTGCAGCCACTTAGGCGGTGGGGGCTGTGTCACAATTTCATCGACTGGGAAAAATTTCACCTGCCTGGCAGAGAGCAGATCGAGAAGGCGGCCGTCTGGACGCGGCATCGGCAAGAGAGTATCTTGCACCCACGGCATCTTTATGCGGCTTTGTTAGGAAACCGAAAGAGGAACTCATGGCCTTGATGCGAACTTCCAACCCAGCTCTGAACGCGAACGCGTTCCGTACCGAACCGGCGCTGGGCGAGACGATGACGATTTCAGGCACGGTGAACAAGACCGGGATTCTGCTGATCTGCGCGGTGGTCACCACGGTCTGGAGTTGGAACCGCTTCCTGGATGCTCCGCAATCGGCGCTGCCGCTGCTGGGGATCGGGGCCATCGGCGGCTTTATCGTCGCATTGGTCACGGTGTTCAAAAAGACCTGGGCTCCGGTTACGGCCCCGCTCTATGCCCTGTTGGAAGGACTGGTGCTGGGTTGCGTCTCCAGTTTCTACGAGGCTAGCTTCCACGGTATCGTGCTGCAAGCTGTGGGTTTGACCTTCGGCACGCTGGTGGCGTTGCTGCTGGCTTACCGTTCAGGATTTATCCGCGCCACCGAGAATTTCAAGCTGGGGGTCGTGGCGGCCACGGGCGGCATTGCGCTGCTTTACCTG
>DATJXG010000167.1:0-3458 GCA_035500455.1 Terriglobales bacterium
CATCGCCGTGGTGCTGGATCGCGCCCTGCAGAACCAGCGCAACCGGCAAATACAACTCGCAGGCAAGGCCCGCGAAGCGCGCGATAGCATCGATCCCTTCGTCGGGACCAGTCCTGCCATTAGGCGACTTGAGGAGCAGGCCGAAAAGCTGCGCGGCAGCCAGTGCCCGGTTTTGATCACGGGCGAGACCGGGTCCGGCAAAGGAGTGCTGGCCAGGTGGCTGCACGATCACAGCCAGCGCGCCGATGAAACGTTTGTCGATCTGAACTGCGCCGGGCTGGGGCGCGAACTGCTCGAAACCGAACTGTTCGGACACGAAGTCGGCGCCTTCACCGGAGCCATCCGGCGCAAGGTCGGTCTTTTTGAAGTCGGCCACCGCGGCACGGTGTTTCTGGACGAAATCGGCGACATGGACCAGCAGGTACAGCCCAAGCTGCTGAAGATTCTCGAAGAAAAGCGCTTTCGCCGCCTGGGAGATGTGCAGGAGCGGCAGTTGGATGTCCGGCTGATTTCCGCCAGCCATCAGGATCTGGCCGAGATGGTGCGGCAAAAGCGCTTCCGTAGCGATCTGTATTTCCGAGTCAGCACCGTCGTGCTACGGGTCCCGCCACTGCGCGCCCGGCTGGAGGACATTCCAATTCTGGCGAATCATTTCTTCCAGCGGATTGCAGTGGATCTCGGCAGGCTTTATCTCACTCTTTCGGACCGCTCCATGGACTCCTTAATGGCGTACTCCTGGCCGGGAAATATCCGCGAATTGCGCAACGTGATCGAACGCGCGGCTTTGCTGGCAAATGGGGAGACCATTGGTCCGAGAGACCTGCATTTGGAGTTTGCGGAAAAGGCAGCCGAGGAAGGCAACGGCCCTTCCATCACTTTGAAGGAAGCTCAGCGCCAGCACATCCAGCGCGCTCTGACCGCGGAAGGCGGGAACATGGCGCGCGCCGCGCTGCGCCTGGGCATGACGCGAAGCTCCCTGTACTACAAGACCAAAGCCCTGGGAATCAACCACAAACCTGTGGGCTAAACGCCGCACGGTGTTTTCCATGGCGCAAGTTCCCGAATAAATCGAATCCGGCTGGCCTGCGGATTCGGGTAGTGGGCTAAATTAGCCCACTACCTGGATTCGCGGTTTCGGACGAAATCCGTCAGCCTGGTGTAAAATTCTCTGGTTAACCCCACCGCGGTTTTCGCCGTGCCCGAAGGCATGTCCGGGACCAGCGGTTTCCTTCCTGTCGGGACGTGGCTCAGCCTGGTAGAGCACTCGCTTGGGGTGCGAGGGGTCGGCAGTTCAAATCTGCCCGTCCCGACCAATCAATCGACTCATGCTTTCAGGTCTCACAAGCCCATCCGCACTCATAAACGCCCGCCCCGGGTTCGGATGAGTGAAATCGCCAACGATCCCGTCGTATCATTCCGCAACGAGGAAGCAGATCCCATGGGTATCGCATATCTGGTGATTACAATCCTGCTCGCGGCAATGGTGACGTTTTCCGGCGTTGGGAAGATTCGCCGCGATCCCCATATAGTGCAAGTCATTCATGAGGTCGTCGGTGTACCGTTGAAGTACTTTCCGCTTCTTTCGGCGTGTGAGTTTGCCGGCGGCCTCGGGGTAGTTCTCGGTATCTGGTGGCCTCTTCTGGGCGTGGCGGCGGGCGTCGGCCTCGTTATCTACTTTCTGAGCGCATGTGTGTCTCATCTGCGGGTAGGCGATGCCAAAGGCATTGGACCGGCTGCATTCATTTTGGTGGTGGCGGCAGCAGCACTTGCCCTGCGCCTCCTGACCTACAAGCTGAATTCTGCCGGGTAGTTGGAACTTCGTGTTTCTTGTTTGCGGCGCTGAGGTATCTTGCCGACTACCGCTGCGCCTCAGGTTCCGGGGCGATTGTGATTTCCACAATTCTCTTTCGGCATCTCGACGCCGGGTTTCGTTTTCTCTGGCATCCTCCGCCTTCTCCATCACTGTACCCGCCCTAACCCCGCACACGCCTGCGCCCGGTCGAGCAGCAGCCTCCGCTCCCGCGCGTTATTTGTCAGCGCCGCTGCCCGCTCGAACTCCGCGCGTGCCTCCTCAAAGCGGCTGAGTTTCTTGAGTAGATCGCCGCGCACGCTGGGCAGCAGATGGTATTTGGCCAATGGACGCTCCGCGGTGAGCGCATCCACCAGTTCCAGTCCTGCCGCGGGACCAAACGCCATCGCCACTGCCACCGCGCGGTTCAACTCCACCACCGGCGACGGCGCAACTTGCGCCAGCGCCTCATAAAGTTCCACAATGCGCGGCCAGCCAGTCTCTGCAGCGGTCCGCGCCCGCGCGTGGCAAGCCGCAATCTGCGCTTGTAACAGGTAGGAACCCGGCGCCCCGCCCAGCTTTTCGGCCCGCGCCAGCGCCGCCAGACCGCGCCGGATCAGAAGTTGGTCCCACTGCGCCCGGTTCTGGTCCAACAACAGAATTGGCTCTCCCGCTGGACCCACCCGCGCCCGCGAGCGCGACGCCTGAATCTCCATCAGCGCCACCAGTCCATGCACTTCGCTCTGCTGCGGCGTAAGTTCCGCCAGGATGCGCCCCAGCCGCAACGCATCTTCGCAAAGCGCCGGCCTCAGCCAGTTGTCGCCGCTGGTGGCCGCGTAACCTTCATTGAAGATGAGATAAATAACCTCCAGCACCGATGACAAACGCGCCGCCAACTCGGCTCCCCGCGGAACTTCAAAGGGCACGCGCTTTTCCGCCAGCGTGCGCTTTGACCGCACGATGCGCTGCGCCACCGTCGGCTCCGGCATCAGGAAAGCCCGCGCGATTTCCTCGGTGGTCAGGCCTCCCAGCAGCCGCAGTGTGAGCGCGACTTGAGCTTCTTTTGCGAGCACCGGATGGCAGGAGATAAACAGCAGCCGCAGCAGATCGTCGCCTACATTGTCATCGAGAGCAGAATTGAGATCGGGCACGGCCATCTCTTTCGCGCCCAGCTCGCGTCCCAGTTCCTCGTGCTTGCGCGCGAGCCGGGTATTCCGGCGGAAGTGGTCGATGGCGCGATGCTTGGCCGCGGCCATGAGCCAGGCGCCCGGATTCTCCGGCACGCCCGACTCCGGCCATTGCTCCAGAGCGGCCACCAGAGCGTCCTGCGCGAGATCTTCGGCCAGGCCTACGTCACGCACCATCCGCGTCAGCCCGGCGATCAGCCGCGGCGACTCCATCCTCCAGACCGCGTCGATGGTCTTGTGAACCTGGGTGCGAGGAACCTGGGTGCGGTCAATCCGGTCGCGATCAGTCTGAATGAGATCAGTCATGATGGGATCAATCTCGCTGCCACACAGACCGATCACATCAGTTTTGATCGACCAGCGCAAGCGGGGACGGCCCCGCTGCTTATCGCGCCCGCTTTGCGATCTCCTTCGCGTCCTTGTCGATCTCTGCGGGCTACCCGCAACTGCTAACAATTCCGGACCACACCCGCAAAATGAAG
>DATJXG010000168.1:0-32718 GCA_035500455.1 Terriglobales bacterium
CTTCTGGCACGGGCGGGCCGCCCTCACCCGTTCGCGCGGTTCGCGACCTCAGCTTCTCCATTGCCTCCAGCGAAGTTCTCGGCTTGGTCGGCGAGTCCGGCTCGGGAAAATCCCTGACTTCGCTGGCCATCATGCGCCTGCTGCCTCCGCAGGCAAGGGTCTCAGGCGAAATCACTTTTCGCGCCACGGATGCTCCCGAAGCCGACCTGCTGCAAATCCCCGGCGAACAGATGCGCCAGCTTCGCGGCTCGCGCATCGCTATGATCTTTCAGGAGCCGATGACCGCCTTGAATCCGGTCATGCGGGTAGGCGCCCAAATCGCCGAGGCCTTCCAGGCGCACAACCAGGTCAGCAAGAAAGAAGCCTGGGAGCGCGCGGTCAGCGCCATGAACGACGTTGCTATCCCCGACGCCGCCCGCCGCGCCCGCGATTATCCCCACCAACTTTCCGGCGGAATGCGGCAGCGGGTGATGATCGCCATGGCCATCGTGAACCGCCCGCAGCTGCTGATCGCCGACGAGCCTACCACCGCGCTCGACGTGACCATCCAGGCGCAAATCCTCGACCTGCTTCGCGATCTTCGTAGCAGGTTCGGCCTCACCATGCTCTTTATCTCGCACGATCTGGCGGTGATCTCCCAAGTCGCTGATCGGGTCGCGGTCATGTACGCGGGAAGTCTGGTTGAGCTGGGCGCAAAAGCGGAAATCTTTCAGGCCCCCGGTCACCCCTACACTCGCGGACTGCTGAACGCCGCGCCCACCCTGCAGACTGACCGCAGCCGCCCGCTGGCGACCATCGATGGCACGGTGCCTCCACCGAACGCCATGCCCCCCGGGTGCCCGTTTGAGCCACGCTGTGGCGACCGTGTTCCCGAATGCGCGCAGGCTTTGCCGCCGTTGATCAAGCTTAGCAATAGCCATTGGGCTCGCTGCCCGGTGGTGAATACGGCGATTGCTGATTGCTGATTTTTGATTGCTGATTGAAACTCGCCACTACCCTCACGGCGCCCACCTGCCGGCCTTCATTCCGCTTTTCAATCAAAAATCAATAATCATCCATCAAAAATCCTCTCTCCCGCTATAATCCCCTTTCGTCCGGTGACCCGTGCGCGTTCTTCTGCTCAGCGACATTCACAGCAACCTCGAAGCCCTGGAAGCCTGCCTGGCCGCCGTGCCGGCGCATGATATGGTCGTCAATCTCGGCGACCTTGTGGGCTATGGCGCCAGCCCCAACGAAGTGATCGAGCGTTCCCGCAGTTCCGGCGGCTCGTTCGTGCGCGGAAATCACGATCGCGTGGTGTGTGGCGCGGTCAGCATCAAGGACTTCAATCCAGTCGCCGGCCTGGCGGCGCTGTGGACCCGCGAGCACCTGACGCCCGAAAACATGGAGTGGCTACGCAGCCTGCCGCCGGGGCCAATCCGCCTGGAGAGCCTGACCGGCATCCAGTTCGTGCACGGTTCCCCGCTGGATGAAGATCAGTACGTCATCTCCGAGGATGACGCCGCTCTGCCCCTGCAAATCTCGACTCTGCCCTTAACCTTCTTCGGACACACTCACCTGCAAGGGGGTTTTCTTTCCGGGGAAAACGGCAGCGAGTTCTTTCAACCGACTTACAACACCATCGGGCAGGAGGAAACCTGTGAACTCTCGCTCGAAGCCGAGCAGAAATATATGATCAATCCGGGTTCCGTCGGCCAACCCCGCGACGGCGACTGGCGCGCCGCCTTCGCCACCTTCGACACTGAAACCCAGGTGGTAACTTTCCACCGCGTACCATACGACGTGCGCGCTGCCCAGGCCCGCATCCTGGCCGCAAATCTCCCGGTCCGCCTGGCCACCAGACTAGCCGCGGGGAAATAGCGACTCTCGGCGCCCTCGGCGTCTTGAGATTTAGGCTTTGCGGGCCGATATTCCCCGGAAGACTGAGATCGCGCAGACACGATAGTGCCCTTAACAGCCCGTGGTGAAAGTGAGAATCCTTTATTCGTCCCTCAATTCACCAGACCTTGTCGTCCCGTCTCTTATTGTTATCCCTCGCGAAGCGAGGGATCTAGGTTCTTGCCCGCGCGGCCACGCTTTCGTGTCCGGCACAAACCCAGATCTCCCTCGCTTCGCTCGGGATGACAAGTCATGAAAAGTGCCGCTCGCCCGCTGCCCTCCGACTTTCACCACAGGCTGTTAAGCGATGGTCTTGAGCGGCAGTGATTGATTCACCGCGAACAGGGCGAGTTCCAGGCGGGTAGAGACGCCGAGTTTGTCGAAGATGTTGCTGAGGTGATGCTTAACCGTGTCTTCGCTGATTTTGAAGTATTCGGCGATTTCTTTGTTGGAATAGCCGGCGACCACCGCGGAGACGATCTCCAGTTCGCGCGGGGTGAGGCCGAACTTCCTCTGGCGAGCCTCTTCTCCGGAAGATTGCACCAGAGTTCGTAGATACTGCACCAGGTTGGAAACACTTTCGCGGCCCACCCAGTATTCGCCCGACATCACCGTGTGGATGGCCTTAAGCAGCAGCTGCGTGGCTGAATCTTTCAGAACTACGCCGCGCGCGCCTAACTGCAGGGCTTCGACAATCTGGTTCTTTTCCGCGGCGGCGGTGAGCAGGATCACGCGCACGGGATGCGCCACGGCGCCGGTGCTCATTTCGCGCAGGGCTTCCAGGCCTGGGTGGCGGGGCATGGCCAGATCGAGCAAAAGAATATCAGGCTTGAGCTGGCGGGCCAGCTTTACCGCTTCGGCCCCATCCTGGGCTTCGCCGATGACTTTGAGGTTGGCTTCCGCTTCCAGCAGGCGCCGAAGCCCGTCGCGAAAGATGGGATGATCGTCAGCGATTACCAGATTGATCTGCGCTCTGCGGTTATCCATTTTGTTTGATAACGCTACCTGATTTTTATGTGTAGGCTACTTCCCGGGTTTGCGGGATGTTGATCTCCAGGCGCGAACCCCGGCCGGGATTTGATTCTATCGTGAGTTCGCCCGCAATCAAACGGAGGCGTTCCTTAATAACAACCGGGCCCTTCCGCCCCACCTCGAGATCAGCGTGGGACAGCCGGCCAGAGAATGGAAAGCCGCGGCCGTCGTCTTCAATTACCACCTGCCATTTGCCGTCGTACGATCCCAGCCGCACCAGCACATGCTGCGCCCGGCTGTGCTTGCGAACGTTCACCAGCCCTTCCTGCACGATGCGGGCCAGTTCGCGGCACATGTGCTGCGGCATGTCCACTTCGTCAAGTTCGGTGACGAAGCGCGCGGAGATTCCGGTTTCGCGCTGGAAGCGCTCCACGGTGTCGATGAAGAAGGGCAACAGCTTGCGCGAGTCCACGTCGAGCGACTTCATCTGCTGCATGAGTTCGCGCAGCTTGAGCACCTCTTCCCGCAGTAGACCCTGAATGCGGCCCAGTTCGGGGGTCACGGTGTCGGGGCGGTTTTCCGCCTGGCGGCGCAGGACGTCGAGCTGCATTTCCACCGCGATCAGCGACTGCACCGCGCCATCGTGCAGTTCGCGGGCGAAGCGAGCGCGCTCCACCGCGCCGGCGCGCTGCCGCAGCCGCCGGATCAGGTAAACGTTATAGACCGCCGGGCCAACCTGCCGAACCAGCTCCTGCAGAAAGCGCAACTCGTCTTCAATGTCGCCGGTCAGATCGGGGTCGAGAAGAAACATGCGTCCCCACCACTCGCTGCCCAGCTGAAAGGAAACTGCAGTCATGCACTTGAAGGAGTGCTTGTTCATCAGAGGATTCAGGCTGGCGGCATCAGGATCGCGGATGGTGTCTCCTTCTTTGTCCAGCGCGTTATAAGTGGGGCTGCGGTGGGTGCGCTTCAGATACACCGTGTCGGCATCGGACTCGAACAGGAAGGTCGCGCGGTCGGCGAAGTCCGATTCCAGCCAGTGCAGAACCGTAGGGGCGCCGTTCAGCATACTGACTTCCCCAATAAAAACATGCTGGCTCTTGATTTCTTGCGAGGCCACGATCGCCTGCTTGGCGCTGTACATGAGGAGCAGATCGCCCACGATTTCCTGCAAGGTGCTGCTCAAGCCGGTATCCACGCGAACCCGCGCCAGGATGCGGGCGATCACCGCCTTCTCTGCGCGCAACTGCTTCTGCTGTTCCGCCAGATAGCCGAGCAGCAGTCCCAGCACCAGCAGGTATATGGAGCGCATGATCAGGCTGCTGGGCTCGAAGTCGGTCACGTGGACGATAAGGCCCGGCAGGCGGTAGCGGTGAAGTACGCGGTCCGCCCAGTCCACAAAGTGCAGGTCGTACGCCAGACTCTCCGCCCACAGCAGGATCAGGCCGGCGGCTGCAGTTCCCACAGTTTCCCACAAGCCCCAGCGGTACGCTGCCGCAGCGAGAACGAAGACGAAGAACAGGAAGAAGGGATTGGCGGCGCTGGTGGCGAACATGGAGATCAGCGCTGCGAACAGAAGGTCCGCGCCATGCACCAGAAGGCGGAAGGGGAGTGTGGACTGCTGCCGAATGCGCAACAGCAGCATGATCACTAATCCATGGATGATGTAGAAGCAGAGCAGGGCATACACCCACAGCGAGTACTTGGAGCTGCCGGGGTCGATGGCGATGGCGACCAGTGAGGCCAGGGCCAGGGCAACACGGGCGCTGGCCAGCCAGCGCTCAATGCGGCGAACTTCCCCCGAACTGATAGGAGCGCGGCCCCTCCACAAGGAAGGTTTACGCAGCGTCGGAAATGAGAATTGAGACAACGGCCTCCCCGGTTACAACCCGTGACTATTATGAATGGGGAAAGGCAAACCGCAACAAAAACTTAGCGTACCGCCGCCCTCCCCGGCGGCACTTGGAAGGCTTTTTTGGACTGTGCCCCCTGGATAAAGGCTGCCGGCGGGACGCCGGCGCTACGGTCGGCGCTGTCGGAAGGGCGCCGGCGTTACGCCACGGTTCGCTTCAGTTGGCCGCAAGCGGCGTAGATGTCGAGGCCGCGGGGCCGGCGGATGAACGCTGGAATGCTGTCCGCAATAAGCAGCTTCTGAAACTCCAGCACCCGAGCGGAGGCCGGGGTGCCGAAGTCGATCCCCGGACCGGGGTTGAGGGCGATCAGGTTCACCTTGGCGCGAATGCCGCGAATCAGCCCGATCAACTGCCGGGCATGCTCGGGCTGGTCGTTCACCCCATCCAGCAGGACGTATTCGAAGGTCAGTTTCTCCCGGTTGCGCAGAGGAAATTCGCGGGCCGCAGCCATCAGCTTCTCCAGGTTCCACTTACGGTTGAGAGGCATGATTCGCGAACGCAGTTCGTCGCTCGGGGCGTTCAGGGAGATTGCGAGTTTGGGGCGCACCGGTTCTTTGCCCAGGTCATAGATGCGCGGGACAATACCGGCGGTCGAGACCGTCATGCGCGATTCCGGAATGCCCACGCCTTCGGCCAGCAGCCGCACCGCTTTTATGAAGTTGTCGTAATTGAGGAATGGCTCGCCCATTCCCATGAAAACCAGGTTCACGCGATCGTTCGGCGGCGAAACCTGATGCTGGGTTAGAACCGCCGAGACCTGGCCTGCGATCTCACCCGCGGTCAGGTTGCGCTTCACCCCGAGCAAAGCCGTGAGGCAGAATTGACAATCCACCGCGCAACCTACCTGGCTCGAAACGCAAATCGTGGCCCGGTCCCAGCGGCGGGGCGGCAGGCTGCCATTCGACGGATCGCCCCCGGCTTCACTGCCGTCGCCCGCCTCGCCCCCGTCGCCTTCCGGCATCCAGACGGTCTCCACGCTCTGGCCATCGGAGAAAGCTATGAGGTAGCGTTCGGTGCCGTCGGCGGACGCAAATGTGCGTTCGATTCGCGGGACGCCCATCAGGAATTGCCCTGCCAGAAGCTGGCGGAACTCACCGGGAAGCGTTGTGATGCCCTCCAGGGAGCCGCTTCGCTGGCGGTACAGGGCATCGTAAAGCTGGCGCGCCCGAAACCGGGGTTCGCCCCTCTCGCTTACGAGCTGCTCCAGTTCCTCGAGATCGAGGCCAAAAAGTTCGCGTTGTAACGGAGCGTTCATGCATCCAATGAGTGCATAACCGATTCAGATTCTCGAAGAAATGCTGCCCCGCGCCCTCGCAGCCGCGCGGAGGTTTCCGTAACCTATTGATTGTACAAGGGGAAACGTCGAGCCCCGCCAAACCCCCGCGCATTGTGGGACAATAGTATCAACTAGGGGCGGGTGGCGGGTCACTCGGTTTCGGGAAAACATACAGGAACGACTGCATGGATGAAATCCGTAACATCCACCGCGAAGTGCTGCCCAACGGGCTGACCGTGATCACGGAGGAGATGGAGCACATCCGCTCCATCTCGATCGGTATCTGGATCAAAACCGGATCGCGCGATGAGGATCAGCCGGTCAACGGCATCTCGCACTTCGTCGAGCACATGGTGTTCAAGGGCACCGAGAGCCGCTCTGCCGAGGACATTGCCCGCCAGGTAGATTCGATTGGCGGAAACATGGATGCCTTCACCGCCAAGGAGTGCGTTTGCTTCAACGTCAAGATGCTTGACGAGCATTTGCCAGTCGCGCTCGACGTTCTGAGCGACTTGATTCTTCATCCCACCTTCGGCGACCAGGATATAACCCGCGAGCGCGGAGTGATTCTGGAAGAAATCAAGATGGACGAAGACAGCCCGGACTATCTCGTCCACGAAATTTTCACCCAGAATTTCTGGAAAGATCATCCTTTGGGGCGGCCGATTCTGGGAACCAAGGACACGGTGAAGAAATTTGACCGCGACCTGGTGCTCAACTTTTACCGCCAGCGGTTTATTCCCGGCAACATCGTGATCTGTGCCGCCGGGCACCTGAAGCACCGCCAATTCGTGGACCTGGCGACGCAGTACTTCTCCCCCATGAAGCCGCAGAGCAACGGCTTCCACAGCCCGCAGCCCAAGATCGTGCCCCGCATTATTATGCGGAACAAGAAGGCGCTGGAACAGGTGCAGATCTGCGTGGGCGTGCCGTCGCACCCGATTGCGCACAAGTCGCGGCATACCTCGTACATTTTGAATACGGTGCTGGGCGGGGGCATGAGTTCGCGGCTGTTCCAGAATATTCGCGAGCGCCAGGGGCTGGCTTACGCCATTTACAGCGATCTGAATCCTTATCGCGATACCGGCTGCCTTTCGGTGTATGCGGGAACTTCGCGCGAGTCGGCGGTGAAAGTAGTTCAGTCGATCACCTCGGAGTTCGGCAAGCTGAAAACGGAGTTGGTGACGCCGGAAGAATTGCGCCGCGCCAAGGACCAGTTGAAGGGCAGCCTCATGCTCTCGCTGGAATCATCGACGGCGCGCATGTCCAACCTGGCCCGGCAGCAGATGTACTTCGAGCGTTTCTACAGCATGGACGAGCTGATCCAGCGAATCGAGAGCGTGACCGCGGAGGAACTCCAGCAAGTAGCGGATGAGTTCTTCTCAACGGACTCGATCGCGGTCACGGTGCTGGGAAATCTGAACGGCCTGAAGCTGACGCGCGAACACCTGGCGTGCTGAGCCATGCGTAGCGCCGGCGTCCCGCCGGCGACCTTCCACACACAAACGGAGTTAGAGCTTCACACGTGCCGCCGGGACGGTGGCGTTACCCCTTTCGGCTGGTAAACGCAGAACGGTTCTTCCTGCAGATAGTCTCCGGTTGCGGCGAAAGCGCGGGCGCGGCAGCCCATGCAGATGTTGCGGAATTCGCAGCATCCACACTTGCCCTTGAGATTGCTCGCGTCGCGGAGTTCGTGGAAGAGAGCTGAGTTGTGCCAGATGTCGCTGAAGCTCTGCTTGCGCAGATCACCGGCAATCACCGGCAAATAGCCGCAAGGAAAAACCTCTCCCTGGTTGGAGATGAAGCACACACCGGAGCCCGCCAGGCAGCCCTTGGTCACGGCGTCCATACCTGCGGGATGCCCTGCCGCGTGATGAACCGGCGAGGGAGCGGCGTGGTGAGCGGGATGCCCGTTGGAGCGAGGTGGGAACGTTATTCCGGTTCCGCTGGGCATCAGGGTTTCGGTGGGGCCGATGGCCGAAGGGTCGGCCACGCTGCGCCAGGCTTCCAATTCTTCCCGCAGCATGGCAGCGGCGCGGCGCTCTGCCACCCGCCTTTGCCGCACCACGCGAAAATAATGAGGCGCGCAGGTGGCTTTGAGTTCGATCTCGCCTTCCAGGGAGCGGTCGTAGAACCAGTTCAGCATCTGCTCGTATTCTTCCGGCGAAACCATCTGCTCGGCGGCGATATCCACGCCACAGCCGACGGGCACCAGCAGAAAAGTGTGCAGCGCGTCAGCCCCGAGAGATTTCGCCAACTCAAGCACTCGCGGCAATTGATGTGCGTTGTGGCGAGCGATGGTCATATTGATCTGCACCGGCATACCCAGGACTTTGAGATTCCGCATGCCCTGGACCGCGGCGTCGAAGGCGCCGGGGATGCCGCGAAAGCTATCGTGCGTTGCAGCTTCGGCGCCGTCGAGGCTGATGGAGACACGCTTCACGCCCGACGCTACGATGCTGGCGGCCATGTCCTTAGTGACGAGTGTGCCGTTCGTAGCCAGGGCGGCCCGCAACCCTTTGTCTGTGGCGTAGCGTGCGAGTTCAAAGATGTCTGAGCGGTACAGAGGCTCGCCTCCGCTTAAGACCAGGATGGGGTTTCCTGCTTGGGCAATCTGGTCGATGATGCCTCGCGCTGTACTAGTGGAGAGGTCGTCCGGCGATGACAGTTCGGTGGCGCTGGCCCTGCAATGGATGCAGCGCAGATTGCAACCCTTCGTGACTTCCCAGAAGACCAGGCGCGGTCCGCTCAGAGCAGGTTGCATCTGGTTTGTGTGGGTCATTGGCTGCCTCCTCATGCTCGCAAAATGGATGCCTTACGTCACAAGATAGACAACGCGGGTCCCCGCGCCTCATGAGTGCTGTCACCGGCATTTGTGACTGAGATCACACGATGCCACGGAGGGCTGAAGTGCTGGGTTGAAATCGAGAGTGATTTCAGGGCCCCAAACCCGCAGCTTCCAAGGTTCAACCCGGGTTCCCTGCGGCGGGAACGCGGCATTTCCGCTCGCGGTTACCAACGTCTGGGAGGTAGCCGCTAGCGGGCTTATTTTCAGCCGCTTACGTACATTCCGAAAATAGCACTTTGGGAATGATTAGGGGCGGGCTTCCTCTGGCCTTGAAAGAGATTTCGAGTCATACTATGCAACTGCACCGGCCGATTTCGGCCGAGTTCCTGGGAGAACCATCCATGCCCATCTGGGAGGAAGACCGGCGAGCCGAGCCGGAAATGCCCCGTAGTCTGCTGGTCCGGGGCCCGAGCACAACCCCGAGTTCAGCCTCGTCCGGGGCCGGCCATCGGCAATACCGGCAGATGCTGGCAGCTCTGGCTATTCTTACCGTAGCGCTGGTTTTGGTCGTGGTGAATAACTGGAGCTTTTGGTTCCCCTCCACCACGACGACCGCCGTAACCGCCGACAATTCCGGCAACGATGCGGAGGAGAGCGAAGTAGAGATCGGCGCTCCGGGCGCTGGCGGCCCTACGCATAAAGCCAGATCGAAGGCCAACACCGCTCCGCCAGTTGCCTCCGCGGAGAGTTCGGAGGCCGCTCCCGGAGCCTCCATCACTGCGACTCAGCGCACCGTGCTGCCGCCGCTGGAGGTCGAGGTCGTCGCCGGCGGGCAGCATCGCACGGTCCAACCGCAGAACAATTCGGTGAAGGTTGACATGCAGTCGGAGTCGATGCCGCCAACACGCGAGGCCACGCCGACGGCGCAGGTCGAGCAACCGGTGACCGATGCATCGGCGACCGTGCGGCTCTCGCCGCAAACTGCCGAGGTTCTGTCGCGCCCGGTGGAACCCAGCTATCCGCTTCTGGCCAAGCAGATGAAGGTGCAGGGCGCGGTGGTGCTGGAGGCGCTGATCGGAAAGGAAGGCAGCATTGAGAATCTGCGAGTGCTGAGTGGCCCCGCGATTCTTTCCAGCGCGGCCATGGAAGCGGTGAAGCAGTGGCGGTTCAAGCCCTATTTCCAGAACGGACGGCCTGTAGAGACGCAGGCGCGGATCACGGTCAATTTCACGATTTCAACATCATAGTTCGAGCCGGGCTGGCGAAAACTGGGGACGACCGTGCCGGTCCGCTTTGAGCGGCGCTGGACGGTCTTCACCGCTGGCTGGCTTCGCGCGCCGCCACTCGCTGGTTGAATTTCTCCGAGTGGCCCCGGGGCACGCTGAGGGATTTCCACTGCTCGTGGCGCAGGTGTTTCGCCAGGAACACGATCTGCCCAACGTGGTAAGAGTAGTGAGTGAGTTGGCGGTTGATGGCCTGGGTTAGAGAATGGGCCTCGCCGCGTATCATCACCGTGCGCGTGAGATCTGCCTCGGTCAGCGGCTCAAGGGCGCGAAATACGCAAGCCCAACCGGATTCCCACACCTTCATTACGGCATCGCGGGTCGCAGGCGGCTCTTCGAATTCGCTATCGCGATTGCGGTCGGGTTTTTCGCCGTCGCTGGTGAGCACATCTATCCAGCGGGATCGCATATTGCCTGCCATGTGTTTCACGATAAGAGCGATGGAATTCATTTCCGGATCGAGGACTGCCAACAGCTGATCATCCGTCACTTGTTCCATTGCGGCCTCAGCCAGCTTCTTGTAATGGCGGAACAGGGAGAGAGAGTCCTCAAGATGGGAGTTGGTGAACTTAAGGGCCATGACCCGAATTCTATTAGAACTTCGAGGGTCTGACCAAAGGGGAGGCCAGGATTGGGCAATGCTCGCGGGAAGAGACTGGCTTGAAGGCCGTTGGAGAGCAGCCGAGGACGAGGTAGAGTTGGCCCAAAAATAAAGCAGGCGCCCGGACCCTTTCGGGTCTCCGGACGCCCGGGCAGCCCTCCCCCAGAACTGCTCGACGGTGAAAATAAATCTTCGTCTCAGATTTGAGAATGGCACTTCCGTGCCAGAACAGCCCCCGAACGTGCCATTCGGGCTAACCCCTTGACGATCATGGCCTTCCTGACCGCTGGACACGTTTGAGCGGTTTCCCAAGCGAGCTAGTCGCAGGTTTTCCACTTTTTCCACCGAATCCACAGGGGCAAACAAGCTCTTTACCCGGATTCAGATCCTGCGGACGCAGATTGCGCCAAGGCAGCGATCTCGACGCGGTTTCGGCCTCTGTCTTTGGCCTGGTAAAGCAGCATATCGGCATTGCGCAGAACGGCTTCATAGCTTGCCTGGGCCTCGCCTTGAACCTCGGTGGAGGTGACCCCCAGGCTGATGGTGCAGACGATGCGGCCACCGGTAGTTTCGATGGGGGTATCGCCGACACAGCGGCGCAGCCGTTCGGCGCTGGTCCGAAGGTCGGAGAGGTCGCCGGTGGAGACGATAACCAGGAACTCCTCGCCTCCGTAGCGGCCGACGTAGTCGTAGCTGCGGACGCACGCGGAAAGGCGCCGCGAGACCTCGCGCAGGACTTCGTCGCCGGAGAGATGCCCGTGGGAGTCGTTGATCTGCTTAAAGTGGTCAAGATCCGCCATCATTACGCCGAAACGTCCTCCGGTGCGCTGGTGCAATTGAACCTCACGTTGCAGCAGGTCGAGGATGGCGCGGCGGTTCCACAAGCCGGTAAGGGGGTCATGGGCGGCTTGGAACTGCAGCGCCTCCTGGGTGCGGAGCAGGGCGTCCTGCAACTGCAGAATGCGGGTGCCGCAGCGGATGCGGGCGCGCAGTTCTTCCATGTCGAAGGGTTTGGTCAGGTAGTCGTCAGCTCCGGCCTCCAGGCCGACGACCACGTCATGCCTGTCATCCTTGGCGGTGATCAGCAGGAGATAGCGATAAAGGCCGATGCCGCGGCCGCGCACGCGGCGGCATAATTCCACACCATCCATGCCGGGCATCACCCAGTCGAGGATCGCCATCTGGGGCGCGTCCTGCTGCTGCAATGCGTCCCACGCGGCCAATCCGTTATCCACGGCAATCACGGTGTAGCTCCATCTGCGCAACCAGCTGGCGAGCAAGTGGCGGAATACGGGATCGTCCTCGGCCAGCAAAACGGCATCGAGCGGCGAGGGTTTCCAGATCCGGTCGGATTGGAAGGAATCCAGTGGGGCACTCGGAATCATGACGCAACCCCCGACTCCTGCTTCATGGCTGCGTAAAGATCATGGAGAGCCGCTTCCAGGGTTCGCAACAGCTCGGGGACTGAGGCCAGGTCGTTCGCGTCTCCACGGCGCTCCAGCTCTCGGGCAGTTTCAAATACGCTGTCGGCGCTCAGATAGCTGACTTCGCCCTTCAGACTGTGGGCGGCGCGCCGCAGTGCGACCGGGTCATTTTCGGCCATTGCCTTTTCCATTTTCCGCATCAGCTTCGGGGATTCGGCGAGAAAGATCTGGCAAAGCTCGCGCAGCAGGTTCTCGTCTCCGCCCACTTTTTCCAGGGCTCCGCCGCGACTCCATTCGAATGTTCGCGGCGGGGCGAGCCCGGGGCGAACCATCTTGGCCGCGGTGGCCAAAGCGCTTTCGACGTCGCTGAAGCGCACCGGTTTGGAGATGTAACCATCCATTCCGGCCTTGAGACAAAGCTCGTTGTCTCCCCGCATGGCGCGGGCGGTGATGGCGAAGATGGGCACGTGAACGCCGGTCTGGCTTTCGACCTTGCGGATCTCCGCCGTGGTTTCCAGGCCATCCATCACCGGCATCTGCACATCCATGAAGATAAGATCGAAGGCCTGAGTCGTGGCCAGGGCAAGAGCTTCCCTGCCATCTTTCGCGAGCACAGGAACATGCCCCATCTTTTGCAGCAGGCGCACCACCAGGGTCTGGTTGATTTCGTTGTCCTCCGCCACAAGGACGCGTAAGGGGCGTGGCCGCTCGCGAAGAGTATGGCGGGTCACCAGCGGAAAGGCATGCGCCTCCGGCCCGGCGGCGCGGCGGCCGAGAACCGTGAGGATGGCGTTGCGCAAATCGTCGCGCAGCACCGGCTTGAGCAGGTAGGCGGAAATGCCGAGTTGCTGGCAGCGGGCCGCTTCTCCCAGGTGTCCGGCGGAGGTAAGCATGAGGATCACCGAATTAATCGCCAGACCTTCGTTTGACATCGTTTCCACAAGGCGGAACCCATCCATGCCCGGCATGTTCGCGTCCAGCAGAATCACGCGGTAGGAGATCCCTTCGCCGCGAGCGGCCTGCAATGCCGCCAAAGCTTCAAGAGCCCCGCTCACCGGTGTAGGCAGCATGCCCCATCGCCGGCTGGTGGCCGTGAGGATGTCGCGGTTCGTGGAGTTGTCATCCACCACCAACACCTGTATACCGCGTAACTCGGCCTCCGGCGGCAGGACCGGAGCTTCACCCAGGAGGCTGATTTGCGAGAACTGCGCGGTGAAGTGGAATGTGCTTCCTTCTCCTTCCTTACTATCGACCCAAATCTCGCCTCCCATGAGCCCTACCAGGCGGGCACAAATGGCCAGTCCCAAACCGGTGCCGCCATATCGCCGTGTCGTGCTGTTGTCGGCCTGGGTAAACGCCTGGAACAGGATTGCCTGTTTTTCCGGGGCGATGCCGATACCGGTGTCGCGAACCGTGAAATGCAGGGTCACCTGATCGCCGCTCTCAGGCTCTTTCCGGATGTCTACAGCCACTTCTCCCTGCTCGGTGAACTTTATGGCATTGCCCACCAGATTGACGAGAATCTGCCGCAGGCGGCCTGGGTCTCCCAGCAGGTAGGTGGGAATCTCGGGATCCACGTCGTAAGTCAGCTCCAGGCCACGCTGATGGGCGCGGAGGGCAAGCATTCTGAGGCTCTCGCCGATGTTGGTGTAGAGATTGAACTCGATGCGGTCCAATTCCAGCTTGCCGGATTCGACCTTGGAGAAGTCCAGAATGTCGTTGATGATGCTAAGCAGAGACTCGCCCGACGATTTTGCCATCTTCAGGTAGTCTTTCTGCTCCGGGCTGAGGTCGCCTTCCAGGGTCAATTCGATCATCCCCAAAACGCCGTTGATGGGAGTGCGAATTTCGTGGCTCATGTTGGCCAGGAAGTCGCCCTTGGCGTGGCTGGCCGCCTCCGCCATTTCCTTGGCGGCTTCGAGTTGCAGGTTGATGGCGGTGCGGGCCTCGACCTCAGCCTGTAAATGTGCCTGCTGACGCTCCAGTTCCTGGTCGCGGCGTTGAATCTGCTCCAGCATTCCGTTGAAACCGGCCACCAGTAGGCCTAATTCGTCATTGCGGGCGCGGTGCACGCGCAGGGAGTAGTTGTTCTCGGCGGAAACACGCCTGGCGGTCTGCAGAAGGCCAAGAATGGGCTCGGAGATGGGCCGCTGCAGCCAGGCTGCCAGCACATAGGCCAGCAAGAGAGAGGCGAGGAGGGCCGCCATCACGATGGCGGCATAATGGCGCAGGCGCTCGTGCACCTGCTGCAGGTCGGATTCGATATAGATCGATCCCAGGGTTTCATCCCCGAGGGTGATGTGGCGGAACTCGACCAACCGGTCGGGGAGGAAATACGCGCCGTCATCCCTGGGCAGCGAAACCGGTGCACTCGCGGCGCCGGGCCGGGCATAGCGGGCAAAGGGAGTCCCGTCGGCGCGGAAGATGCAGGCCAGGACGATGCGGGGCTCGGCTTCTACCGCCGCGAGTACATCGGTAGCTGCCTTGGAATCGCCGAAGATGAGGGCGGCTTTGCTGTTTTCGCCCAGCATGCCGGCCAGAGCGGAAAGATCGCGAGCCATTGCCTGCCGCGAAGTGAAGACGTCGTAGCTGACCACCGCCAGTGATGCCAGCAGCAACGCCGTGCTGGTGATCAGCATAATGATCAAGGTCAGCCTGCGCTGCAGCGAGATGTTCTTCAGGAAAGTCATATCAATCCCTCTTCAGGGAGGGATCGTCGTGTACGATGCGCGCCAGGCTCAACAGCTTGGAACTGATCTTCACACCCGAGCGCCCGGAGGCGTCCACATTGATCTCGAAGCTGATATGGTCGTTTTCCAGCACAAAATTGATGACTCCTCCGGCGCGGGCGAAATTCTCTTCCTCACCCACCGTGAGGACGCCCGGGAGGTTCTCCTGCAGGGGTTGCGGCCAACGTGCGTCACGAAATGCAGAGACGAAGAGAATCTGACAGCCGCGGATTTCCGGCAGGCTGTGCATCGACCTGACCCGCAAGGGATGTCCATCCACGTTTTTCCCCTCTACAGTCCGGGTTAACACTGGTTCGAAAGACTCCCCGCCCCATAGGCAAAACCAGATGGGATCGTCCGGGTGGAGCAGCGTGCCCGCGGGCCAGTCCACGAACTTGGCGAAGTTGAACAGAAAGGCCGCCTTAATCTCCATCTCCCCGGCCGCGTTGGGTTGAGCGGCAGAATCCAGATGGCCGAAGATCAGGACCACTCCCAACAACAGGCTGGCCACACGCGGCGCAAGCCGCCGGCGGACCCGGCACAAGTTTTCTCCAGCCCTGCCGGCTGGTTGCAAACTGCGAATCGCCCCTGGGCCAGCGCTCAGAATTCCCATTCCACTTTCCCGTAGAAGGAACGCGGCACCTGCGTCGGCAGAGTGGGGATTACCGGCTCGATAAACTCCAGGTGACGGGGCGCCAACAGATTCTGCAGGCCGCAACTCAACTTCACCCGTTCGGCTGGAGACCAACTCAGGTGTGCATCAAGGCGGGTATAGTCCTCGACGCCAAGAACCGGCATTTTGGCGGCGTAATAGGCGCTGGTATCGAACCCTATCCGATGGGGCAGCAAAAGATAAGAATGCAGTTGGAACTGGTGCCTGGGAGATGCTCCCACCTGGAACGGCGAGGACACATTGGGATCGGGATTCGGGTTGTAGAAGAGCCGCAACCAGGAATAGCTGCCGGTCAGCTTCCAGCGGGGCGAGACTATGTACGTCGAAGATAGCTCGGCGCCGTAGCTATGCCCATTCAATTCATTGGTGAGGACCTGCGGCAAGACCAGGTGCAAAGGAGGCGGATCACTCTCCAGAAAAGGAATTCCGGGTCTGGTGCTGGTCAGGTGCTGGTACAGGTCGTAGAAGGCGGTTAGATCGAACGAAAGACGCTGGCTCTGCTGTAGCCGATAGCCGAATTCGTGGGCCAGCAGATCTTCGGAGCGGGCGTTGGAGTTACCCGCGAACACAATGAGCGCCGGAACCCCCGCCGAGCCAGGAAGGACCGCGGTGTTGAAGCGAGCGCGCTCTTCGAAGGCGGCGGGAGTCCGCACCGCCCGGGAGGTGGCTGCCCACAACGAATGCCGGTGGTTGGGAGCCCATAAGATTCGCAGGTCAGGCTCCGCCTCTACGCCGCTGTATGGGTTGTGCTCCAGCCTGGTTCCCAGCGTCAGCCAGAGACGGTTTTGCACCAGGGCGATTTCGTCCTGGCCGAAGGCGCTGAACAACTTGATGGTTTTGTCGCGCGGGGTGAAGGTGACCGCGAAGCTGGGGATGGTGTCTTCACGGATGTGGCGGAAGCCCGCTCCCCACAGCACGTCGTGGCGCTTCCCCAGGTGGTTTTCCTCGTGGAAGTCGAAATCCAGGGTGTTATCGGCGCTGTTGTTCCCTTGCTGAACGTAGTGGCTGCGTTCGTAGTAAACCTGCGCAACCACCTGCGAGTTTCGGGCGGTTACATGGGTCCATCGGGAGAGCAGGCTTCCGCCTTCAAAGGAAGTCGGCGAGTTGATATAAAGATTGCCTGGAGGTTGCAGGAACGGGGTCTGCAAAATCTCGGCTCCGTGCGACTGGTAGATGTCACCACTCACGCTGATGGAATCGCGGGCGGATGGCGCCCAGTCTCCGCGAATGTCGCCGCGCTGCAGGTCAAGACGGTCGTGCTCTTCGCCATCGCCCACCGCATCAAGCTGTCCCCTGAGGGCGTATCGGCCGGAGACTCTGAAGACGGCGTCCCCGCCCAGCTTGCCGCCGTAGCTGGCATCGGCGATGGCCTGGTCGTGGCTTCCCGCCTCCACGCTGAGGCGCTTGCCGAGAGTCGTGCGGGCGCTGCGAGTGACGATGTTGATCACTCCGTCCACCGCATTGGCCCCCCAGATGGCCGCTCCTGGGCCGCGAATCACCTCGATGCGTTCCACGTCCTCGAGGGGGAGATCCTGCACTGCCCACAACACCTGGGTGTAAATCGAGGAATACACGGTGCGGCCATCCACCAGCACCAACAGCTTGTTGGAAAGCACGGAGTTGAAACCGCGAATTGAGATTGCCCAGCTCACGTTATCGACCTGCGCGACTTCGACGCCCGGCGCCAGGCGCAGGGCATCGGGAATGCTGGTGACGCCGGAGTGTTCGATGTCCTCGGCGCTGATGACATACACGGCGGCAGGAACGCGCGAGATCTTTTGCTGCCGCTTGCCGATGGTAGTGATGACCTCCAGCTTGAGGAGGTCTTCCAGGCTTAATTGTGTGAGATCGTCGGGCTGCGGTTTGGTGTCGCCGAACGCAAGCGTGGCAGCAGCGACCACCAATCCCAGGCAGGCGCCTGCGAACCTTGCGCCTGGCCGCGAAATCTGACTGCCCGCGGCGGTTCGGTGAGAGGTCAAAGGGTTCATGCCGGCCCCGACACTGTGCTACCTTCGGCGAAAAGCCGCTTCTTCATTAACGGGGTTGTTCACACCACGGCATGTAGGTGCATTTCTCCCTCAGCGCAAGCCCGAGGCAGCGGCGATGGGCGGGCCGTCCCATAAAGGAACTTCTCGCGTTTCCTGATGGTACATGCCTCATAGGACGATCCCGAGCGGGCCACTCGGCAGGTTCGGAGTGTGTCTTCCGATGACAGACCCGCCCCCCTTTCCACTGAAGCCGCAGGTAGGCTCGCCGATGCTATTGACGTGACTTACAGAGGTGTTCTGTCGACACGGTTGCCGCCAGTCACCAATCGATGTGTACGCAATAGATTGCAGCGCTATCAGCTTCGAGTTACCACTGTCGCGGGTTGGACAAGCGGGTCTGGATGTCCTTCGATCCGCCAGTCGGTTCCAAATTGGGCAGAGGTATTTGCGGCGGGGCATTTGAGCGCAGCTCGACATTTCCGCTTGGCCGTCCCCCTGAACCGACGCGAAATCTGCAAGTCGCACCAGGCGCGGCAACGGGAGCAACATGACGGCGCAAGCGGACGCTGAAGTCTTGCTGGTAGAGGACAACCCGAAAGAGATCGATCTCACTATGTATACGTTGCAGCGGGAAAATCTGGTGACCCATGTTCAGATTCTCCACGATGGCGAAGAGGCGCTGGACTATCTGTTTTGCCGGGGCGCTTTTGCGCGGCGCAGTTTTGATCAGCCTCCGCGACTGGTGCTGCTCGATCTGAATCTCCCCAAGGTGTCCGGACTGGAGGTGCTGCAACGGATTAAAGGAGACGACCGGACCAAGACCATTCCGGTAGTGATTCTGACCGCGTCGCAGAAGGAGCAGGATCTGGTGCGTGGCTATGACTATGGGGCCAACAGCTATATCCGGAAACCGGTGGATTTCGGTCAGTTCAGCAGCATGTTGAAGACACTAGGCGTTTATTGGCTCCAGGTGAATCGGGCCCCAGTAAGAAATCACTCAGCCTTGGCGCCGGGGGAGAAGTCATGAATGCCGTCCCCGCGAACCTGCAAAGCGACGCCAATGTTCCCCGGGCTGAAGCTACCAGGTTGCGGGTGTTACTGGTGGAAGACAACTCGGCGGATGCGGAACTGGTCCTGCGGGCGTTGCGCCGCGGCGGGTTCGATGTGACCAGCGCAATGGCCAAGACGCAGCAAGACTTCCGGAGAGAACTGAAAAGCCACGCGCCGGACGTGGTGCTGGCGGACTATAACCTGGGGCAGTGGCGAGGCATCGAGGCGCTGAGGATTCTGAAGGAAGAACAGCTGGACATACCGCTGATTCTGGTCTCGGGCGCGCTGGGGGATGTCACCGCGGTGGAGTGCATCAAGCAGGGCGTCACCGACTACGTGCTGAAGGATTCACTCACCCGGCTGCCGGTGTCGGTGCGGCGCGCGCTGCGGGAGAAAGAATTCGAGAGAGAACGCAAACGGGCGCAGAAAGAGCTGGCGCGAAAAATCACCGAGCTGGCGCGCTCCAACCATGACCTGGAGCAGTTCGCCTATGTGGCCTCACACGATCTGCAGGAGCCGCTCCGCATGGTGGCTGCCTATACGCAGCTTTTAGCCGAGAAGTACAAGGGCAGGCTCGATGAGCAGGCGGATAAGTACATTCACTACGCGGTGGATGGCGCCAACCGCATGCAGACTCTCATCCAGGACCTGCTGGCTTTTTCCCGCGCCGGCAAAGAAGGCATGGCGCTGGCGCCCACGGACTGCAACACCCTGGTGGAAGCCGCGCTGAAGAATCTGGAGGCTGCGATCCACGACGGCCAGGCCACCGTAAATTATGGCGGCTTACCCACGATTTCCGCCAACGGCGGGCAGTTGCAGCAGGTGTTTCAGAACCTGATCGGCAATGCCATCAAATTCCGGGGGGCCGATCCACCGGTGATTGACATTTCCGCTGATCAGGTGGGAGAGGATTGGCTGTTCGCGGTTTCTGATAACGGCATCGGCATCGCCCCCGAGCATGCGGAGAACATCTTCGTGGTATTCCAGCGCCTGCATACTCGCGAAGAATACTCGGGAAACGGCATCGGCCTGGCTATCTGCAAGAAGATCATCCAGCGCCACGGCGGCCGCATCTGGGTGGAGTCCCAGGCGGGCCAGGGTACGACTTTCAAATTTACGCTGCCGGTGGCGGCCGTGGAATCAACCGCTGAAACCACGCAGGCCATGGCCGCGGCTGCCGCCGGATAGGCAGCGCTGATCAAAAGGGAGTTCGACGATGCGCACGCGAGAAGTGCTGGTGGTGGACGACAATCCCGCCGATATTGATTTGACGCAGGATGCTCTGCTGCGCTGCCATATTCCCCTGCACATACATTCGGTGCCGGACGGCGTGGAGGCGCTGGCGCTCCTGCAGCGCACGGGAAAATATTCCGGCGTCGCTGCCCCCGACCTCGTCATCCTGGACCTCAACATGCCGGGCAAAGACGGGCGCGCGGTATTGTCGGAAGTCAAATCCAATCCCGGCCTTCGCCGCACCCCGGTGGTTATCTTCAGCACCTCGCAGGCCAGCCGCGACATTGGACGCAGCTACGAACTCGGCGCCAACAGCTACGTGAGCAAGCCGGTCAACCTGCGGGACTACATCGCCGCCATCGTCTCAATCGGCAATTACTGGCTGGGCTGCGCCCATCTGCCGCCCCAGGAGGAAGTGTGAACAAACAGGACAACCACGTTCTATTGATCGAAGACAATCCCGGAGACGCGGATCTGGTGCGCCTTCGCCTGGTGGAAGGCAAGACGGGAGTGGAAGTAGCTTGCGTCAACCGCCTTTCCGACGGCCTGGAATCCCTGTCCCACGATTCGCCGGCGCTGGTGCTGCTGGACCTCAATCTTCCTGACAGCCGCGGGGCGGAGACCTTCCGCCGCGTGCTCAACAAAGCCCCCGGTATACCCGTGGTGGTGCTCTCCGGCCAGGACGACGAGGAACTGGCCCTGAAGGCGGTCCACCAGGGAGTGCAGGACTATCTGGTCAAGGGCTCGTTCGACAGCAAACAACTGGCGCGCGCCATGCGCTATGCCGTAGAACGCCAGGCCCTGCTCACCTCGCTGGACATGAGCCGCAAGCAGCAGCTGCAGTTCAAAGATCAATTTCTCTCCCACGTCTCGCACGAGCTGCGCACTCCTCTGACCAGCATTCATCAGTTCGTCACTATCCTGCTGGACGGAATCGCAGGCCCGGTTTCCAGCGAGCAGAGAGAGCATTTGCGCACCGTCCTGCGCAGCGCGCAGCAGCTCCATACCATGATCAACGATCTGCTGGACGCCTCCCGCGCCGAGTCCGGCAAGACGCAGATCGAACCGCGCTGCATCGTGATTGGAGATGTCATCCGCTCCGCCGTGGCCATGCTGCAGGCCACCGCCGATGAAAAGCGGGTGGGCCTGGAAATGGGGCTGGACAGCCGCCTTCCCCTGGTCTGTGCCGATCCCGACCGCGTGCTGCAGGTGCTGATCAATCTGGTTCACAACGCCATCAAGTTCACGCCTGCGGACGGATCGGTAGTAGTGAGGGCTTGCCGTGCAGAGACAGACCCGGATTTCGCGTACATCTCCGTCACCGACACCGGGCGCGGCATCAGCCCGGAAGCGCGGCCCCTGATCTTCGAGCGTATGTATCAGGACCCCGCGGCTATCGACGACAGCCGTAAAGGCCTGGGGTTGGGCCTCTACATTGCCCGCGAGCTGGTCCATCTGCATGGTGGGCGCATGTGGGTGGAAAGCCAACTCGGACACGGCAGTGTCTTTACCTTTACCCTGCCGATGTTTTCCCTGGCCAAGCTGCTGGCTCCGGCGATTACCACCCAGGGCCGGCTGCGAGAGGCAGTTTCCTTGATTTCCGTCGAACTTGCCCCGCGCATTTCCCCAGCCGTCGGCAATTGGCGGGAAATGCGGGCACGCTGTCTCGAGGTTCTTCGCCAGTGCACTCTGCCCGATAAGGATGTACTCCTTCCCGCCATGGGAAGCAGCGGCGCGGGAGAAATCTTCCTGCTGGTCGCCTCGGCGGACCAGACGGGAGCAGAAGTGATGATGCAGCGTATCGGCGAACAACTGGAACGCAGCCCCGAGGTGCAATCAGCCGCGGCCGTCAGCATTTCGTCCAAACCCGTTCTTCTGCCCCGCGAAGACCTCCCTTTAATAAAGCTCGTGGAAGAAACCGCCGATAGGATTACCGGGATGTGCACGGAGGCGATCCACCGGAAGGCAATGTTTGAACATACCGCCCTGCTGAGCAGGGAGTGGAATGGAATTGAGACCGAAAAGGAGCAGTAATGGATAAACCAAGAATCCTGATTGTGGACGACGATCCTGACTTGCGCCGCGCCTTGAACCTGCGCTTGCGGGCGAACCACTTCGAGACCACGTACGCTACCGATGGTTTTTCTGCCATCGCCATGGCGCAAAAGGAACGCCCGGACCTCATCATCCTGGATGTCGGCCTGCCCGCAGGGGACGGTTTCGTAGTACTCGACCGGCTGCAGCAGAGCGCCATGCTCTCCTGCATTCCCGTTATTGTGTTGACCGCGCGCGACCCGCAAGCTACGCGCGACAAAATCCTGAAGGCGGGAGCCATCGCCTATTTCCAAAAACCCGCGGACAACGGTGAACTGCTGAGCACCATTCGCACTGTACTGAGTCCAGCGTGGCCGGGGACGGTTGCGGCCTCCTGAAAGCTGCGCAAGTTTCCAAGCGGCAGCCGGCCGCGCTGCGAGACGAACAGATCTTCGTTGAGCCCAGACGCGGCCGGCTTCCCCTATCAAGCTCCACCCTTTCTGGTTCGCTGCGCTGTTTTGGGGCGCCGGCATTGGTCTTTCTCGCGGACCGACTATGCCCGGACCCGGCTTCCGTCCACAAAACTGTGAAGCCCTCCGCGCGCTTGCCGATTACCAATAAAGTGGACGCGAAATCACATGGTGGAGCTTCAGGGTCCCGAGATTTATCGCATCGTGCTGGAGGGGCTGCACGTCGGCATCTGCCTGGAAGATCGCCAACGCAAGATCGTCTTCTGGAACGACGGCGCCGAGCGCATCACAGGCTACCAACGGCATGAAGTAGTGGGGCACACCACTCAGAGCAGTGTTCTTGCCGAGTGCGTGGGACAGTCCTGCGTGCTCTGCGCCAACAGTTGCCCATTTGTCCAAACGATGCACGAGGGCAAGGCCCGGGAAGCGCGCATTCAGATTCGCCACAAGGCGGGACATCGGGTTCCGGTGCGAGTTTCCGTGACCCCTATCCGTGACAGCCACGGCTCGGTGATCGGCGCGGCCACCAGCTTCGACGAGCAGAAGTTTGCTTTGGAACGCGACCGGCGGCAGCAGAATTTTGCCACTCACGGTTGCCTGGATCCGGCCACCGGCGCCCCCAATCACGGATTCACCCAGTTTCACCTCCGCGAGCATCTGGATGGCTTCACCGAGTATCATCTCGCCTTCGCGGTGCTGCGTGTCCAGGTGGACCAATTCCACGAGTTCCGCCTTAAGTATGGGCCGGATGCGTCCGACGGAATCTTGCGCGTCGTCGCTCAGACCCTGCAGAACAGCCTGCGTCCCAGCGATTTTATGGGGCGATGGGGAGACGACGAGTTCCTTGCCATCCTGAGCAATTGCACGCAAGCCGGAGTGCTCCAGGCCGCGGACCGCATCCGCAAAGTGGTGGGCCAGGCCGGTATCAACTGGTGGGGAGATCATCTTTCCGCCACGGTCTCAATTGGGGTCGCGGCTGCACAAAGCGAGGACACCATTGAACTCCTCCTGGGGCGGGCCGAGCGCTCGCTGGAGCAAATCAAGGCCAAGCGTTTGGCAGCGGCAGCGTCTTCGCATGCAGGTGGCCAGGCTGGAGCCTAAAGCACTATGTTTTCGATCATCGGAATCGTAGTTGTCTTTGGGAGCATTGCCGGCGGCTACCTGATGGAGCACGGCAATCTCAAGGTGCTGCTGCAGCCGGCGGAGCTGCTGATCATCGGCGGCGCGGCGAGTGGAACGGTTCTGATCGCGAATCCCCTGCACATTCTCAAGCAGATTGCGGGTGGCATCACCGGGGTATTCAAAGGCTCGAAATTTACCAAGCAGCGATATCTCGACTCTCTGAAGATGATGTACGACCTCTTCAACAAGGCCCGAAAGGAAGGACTCATGGCCCTGGAGAACGACGTGGAGGAACCGGAGAAAAGCCCGGTTTTCTCCAAGTATGAGGCGTTCATCAAGGACCACCATGTGCGGGACTATGTTTGCGACACACTGCGCATGGCCGTTACCGGTTCCGAACCCTTCGATCTGGATCAACTTCTGGAACTCGACATGGAAGTCCACCATCACGCGGCCAGCACACCCATCGCTTCCCTGAGTACGATGGCTGACTCCCTGCCCGGCCTGGGAATCGTAGCCGCAGTGTTGGGCGTGGTGATCACTATGGGCGCCCTTGGCGGGCCGCCTGAAGAAATCGGCCGCAAGGTCGCCGCCGCGCTGGTCGGCACATTCCTTGGCATTTTGCTCTGCTATGGCCTGGTCGGACCGATCGCGGCCAACATGGCCAAAATCGCCGACGAAGAGCAGGCCTTTCTGCACGTGATGCGCGTGGTCATGATCTCCTTTCTCAAGGGCACCGCTCCCATCATGGCCGTGGAAGTGGCGCGGCGCGCTATTCCGGGACACGTGCGCCCGGCTTTTCAGGAACTGGAAGCCGCATGCCGTGGAGGGGGAGCGGCTGCAGCGGCAGCGGCATCGGCTGAAGCGGCATCGGCTTAGCAAATGTCAACCGGCATCGACAAAACCCGCCCCATCATCATCGTCAAGAAGAAAGCCGGCCATGGAGGCCATCACGGCGGCGCCTGGAAGGTCGCTTATGCGGACTTCGTCACCGCCATGATGGCGCTGTTCATCGTTCTCTGGCTGCTCAACACCAGCAAGCCGGTGCGCGAAGCCATTGCCGGCTACTTCAAGGATCCTTCCGGCACGGCCAACCAAACCGGCTCCAGCCAAAGCGGAACCGGAGAGAACCTCACCGTCACCAAAGACAACGTGAATGAGCTGAAGGACAAGCTGGAACAGGCTCTGCAGCGCATGCCCGACTTCGACAAGCTCAAGCAGCAGGTGGAGATGACGGTTACCAGCGAAGGCCTGCGCATCGAACTGCTGGAAACCGCCTCCGGCACATTTTTTGACCTGGGCAGTCCCTATCCCAACGAACAGGGCCGCGAACTCCTGATAACTCTGGCACAGCAGTTAGGGGAAGTTCCCAACAAGATCTCTCTTGAAGGACACACCGACTCCAAGCCTTTCGCCGGCAACGGCGACTACGGCAACTGGGAACTTTCGGCGGACCGTGCCAACGCGGCCCGGCGCATCATGCAGAAAAACGGTTTGCGCGCTGATCAGGTCTCGCAGGTGCGGGGCTTTGCTGACCAGCGGCTGCGCCTTCCCGACGATCCCGAAAATCCCTCAAACCGACGCATCTCCATCATTGTTCACTACCTGGAGAATCCAGCGGGCGAAGAAAAGCCCGGCGAAGCAGAAAAGGGCCAGGAAAAGCCTGAAGCAGGTAAGGAAGCTGGAGAGAAGCAGAAGCCGAGTCCCGCCGAAGGCGGCGAAAAGTACTAAGCCACGTAACGGGTGAGAGCCTGACCGGTGTAGGACTTCTTCACTCTTGCCAGTTGCTCGGGTGTGCCTTGGCCGACAATGCGGCCGCCGTCTTCTCCGCCTTCGGGGCCTAGGTCGATGATCCAGTCGGCGTTTCGGATGACGTCGAGGTTGTGTTCGATGATGATGATGGAATTGCCCAGGTCCGTGAGGCGGTGAAGAACCGAAAGCAGCTTGCCGACGTCGTCAAAGTGCAGGCCGGTGGTGGGTTCGTCCAACAGGTAGAGCGTGCGGCCAGTCTGGCGCTTGCTCAGCTCGCGGGCGAGTTTGATGCGCTGAGCCTCGCCGCCGGAGAGCGTCACTGCAGATTGACCGAGATGAATGTAACCCAGGCCGACATCGACCAGCGTTTGCAGTTTCTGCCGGACCAGCGGGATGTTTTCCAGCACCGGCAGCGCGTCTGAAACAGGGCTCTCCAGTAGGTCGGCAATCGAGCAGCCGTTGTATTTCACCGCCAGAGTCTCCTGGTTATAGCGGCGGCCGCCGCACACTTCGCAGACCACGTACACATCCGGCAGAAAATTCATCTCGATGCGCCGCTGGCCCTCGCCCTGGCAGGCTTCGCAGCGGCCGCCGGCCACGTTGAAGGAAAAGCGGCCCGGTTTGTAGCCGCGCTCGCGCGATTCGGGCAGCATGGCGTAAAAGTCGCGAATCTGTCCGAAAACTCCGGTGTAGGTTGCGGGGTTGGAGCGCGGAGTCCGCCCGATCGGAGATTGGTCGATGCGGATGACCTTATCGACGTTTTCGACCCCGGAGATCGCTTTGTGCGCGCCAGGTTCTTCGCGGGAGCGATACAGCTTTCTGGCAAGAGCGCGATAAAGAATGTCATTCACCAGGGTGGATTTGCCGGAACCGGAAACTCCGGTGACTACGGTCATCACCCCCAGCGGGAAGGTTACATCGAGGTTCTTCAGATTGTTTTCTTTCGCCCCCAGGATGGTGATGGCGGCTCCGTTGGTGCGCCGCCGCTCGCTGCGCATATCGATGTGCGCGCGGCCGGAAATGTAGGCGCCGGTGAGCGATTGCGGCGCTTTCTCGATCTGTTGCGGCGTTCCCTGCGCCACCAACTCGCCGCCATGGCGGCCCGCGCCGGGGCCTAGATCGATAACGTAGTCAGCGCGGCGGATGGTGTCTTCGTCATGTTCCACCACGAGAACGGTGTTGCCCAACTCGCGGAGTTCTTCCAGGGCCTTGAGCAGGCGGTCATTGTCGCGATGATGCAGACCGATGGAGGGCTCGTCGAGCACGTACAGCACTCCCCGAAGTTTGGAGCCGATCTGCGTGGCCAGGCGGATGCGCTGGCCTTCGCCGCCGGAAAGCGTGGCTGCGGAACGTTCCAGCGAGATGTAGCCCAGGCCGACCGCATTCAGGAACTGCAGGCGCTCCACAATCTCGTGCACGATCCGGCCGGCAATCAGCGCCTCGCGCGCCGTCAGCTTGATGCTCTTCGCGGTCTCCAGAGAGCGGGAAACCGGCAGCGCGGTAAAGTCGGCAATGGAGAAGCCATTGACCTGTACCGCCAGGCTCTCCGGCCGGAGGCGTTTGCCGTGGCACGCCGGGCATTCCGTCGCCGACATGTAGTCCAGCAGCCAGTCGCGATATCCTTCCGAGGGCGAATCGTCCATCGCCTGCTTCAGATATCCCAGGATTCCGCGAAAGCCGGTTTTGCTCTTGCCATTCTTGCTGGACTCGCCGTAGAGCAGCAGGTTCTGAGTTTTCTCGGGAAATTTTTCGAACGGGGTGGCCAGGTCGATGCCGTGCGCGGCTGCGGTGATCTGCAGCATGCGGATCAGGTTCTGTGACGCCGATCCCGGCCCCAGGCCGCCGTCCAGCAAAGGCTTCGACCAATCGGTGATGACCTTCCCCGGATCGAAGTCATACTTGTTCCCCAATCCGTGGCACTCCGGGCATGCGCCGTACATGCTGTTGAACGAAAACGAGCGCGGTTCCAGTTGGGGCACATTGATGCCGCAATCGGGGCAAGCCAGCCGCTCCGAGTAGAGCTGTTCTTCGCCCCCGACAACCGAAACCTGCACCAGCCCGCCAGCCAGCTTCATCGCCAAGGCCACGGAAAGCTCCAGCCGGTGCTCAATTCCCGGCTTCACCAGCAGGCGGTCCACCACCACTTCGATAGTGTGGTTCTTGCGCTTGTCGAGTTGGAGGTCGTCTTCCAGGCTTACCAGTTCGCCGTCCACCCGAGCCCGAGTGAAGCCATGCTGCACCAGCTTCTCCATTTCCTTCTTGAACTCGCCCTTGCGCCCGCGAACGATGGGAGAAAGGATCATCACCCGGTCTTCGGGGGTCAGGGCCATCACTCGCTGCACAATCTGTTCGGCCGACTGGCGGGTGATCGCCTGGCCGCACTTGGGGCAATGCGGAATTCCCACAGAGGAGAACAGGAGGCGAAGATAATCATAGATCTCTGTAATGGTTCCGACCGTCGAGCGGGGGCTCCGGCTGGTGGTTTTCTGCTCGATCGAGATAGAAGGGCTCAACCCGTCGATCGAATCCACGTCCGGCCGTTCCATCTGGTCCAAAAACTGCCGGGCGTAGGCCGAAAGCGTCTCCACATAGCGGCGCTGGCCCTCGGCGTAAATCGTGTCGAATGCTAGAGATGACTTGCCTGAGCCGCTCAGGCCGGTGATCACGGTGAGGGTATTACGCGGGATCTCCACATTGATGTTTTTGAGGTTGTGCTGGCGCGCCCCCCGCACCGAAATCTTGGTGATCGCCATGAACCTAGCAGTCGTGTCCTTCCGTCAGAATTTGCGGGCCTTCCGTAATATGGACGGGGCCACAGAAATCCCCGAAAGTGGGAAGGTACACTTCGACTCATGTATCTTAGTGGTCAACAACGAAGGGCGTCAACGCAGGTAAATTAGGGCTTCTTTCGCCCCGTGAGGCGGGAAACCGCCGGCGGCCAGGCGGAGTCTAAAGGGGCAGGTCGGATTCAGGAAGGCGGGATTCAGTGAACGGGCTTTTTGTCGCATTCATATTAACTTTAACGGTTTCGCTGGCGACGGCGCTGGGCATCACGGCGGCGTACGCTGCAGTCAATGGCATTCTGTATGTGTTCTCGCAGCAGGCTCGTCCGCCCAGGCCATCTGCTCCGGTGATGGCAACCGGAAGCAGTCCCGCCGGCGGCGACTGACTGCTGAGGGTCTCACCCCGTTCCTCGGGAAGCCCGCTTCTGGGATCAAAGCTTTCTCCCACCATACACCGCGAAGTTGTAGTACTTCCAAATCACATCGACGTCAGTGAAGCCGATTTCCGCCAGCCACGCCAGCTGATCCGTCAACTTTGCGGGGCGATCTTCGGCCTCGTGCTTGGGAATCCACCTGGCATCGATTTCTTCTCCAGATAGGTTGCGCAGCATGAAGGCGCGCCATTGCCGCATGTACACTGCCTGAAGAAAATCGCTGGAACCCAGAACCACATCGGCGTTGTAAAATACGCCGCCCGCGCTCAGGCTCGCATAAATCTGGCGGTACAAGCGGCGCTTGTCGTTGTTTGTCGCCAGGTGATGCAGGGCGAGCGATGAGACGACCGCGTCGTAGCTGCCCTCAAACTCGAACCTGCCGAAATCAGCCGTCCGATAGTTCACCTGCGGATAGCCTTCCAGCTTGATTCGCGCCATCGCCAACATGTTTTCCGCCAGGTCCAGGCAAGTAAGCTGCGCGTTCGAGAAACTGCTTAGGACAGCCTTTGCCACTGTGCCGGTGCCGCAACCCAGGTCCATGACACGCGCCGACGCCGAACCCTCGAACGGAATGGCAGCCACAAGCGCCTCCACGATCTGCGGGTAGTGGGGGATCAGGGTCAGGATGATGCGATCAAACTCTCGCGCTTCATCCTCGAAAGGCTTCTTGATCGCGTCCATATGCGGGGAAAGCGTAGCTGGCAAGAAGGCCCTCAGCAGTTATTGCACAAAATTCTTCCGGCGCGGCAGGTATTTAACCGGAAGGAGCGAAGGGCTAACGGAGGGAGACGGCGGCCAAGAGCGCCGCTTCCGACAAACGCCGCCCCGGGGATGAACCGGCGCTGCATCGCGGGCCAGGCGGCGCATTGAGGTTAGGCGTTGAGGTTCAGCCCGCTGACATTTGACTGCGTCGCCAAGTTCGTAGAAGCAGTTGCGGAAAACTGCAGGAAATCCTGTTGCAAGGTGGAGTAGGCCTGCTGGGCCGCGCTGAGGTTGCCGGATTGCAGGCTCTGGCCGAGTTCAGCGAACAGGGAAGCCGCGTCGCTGGTTTGCGGTGAACTGCTGGTGGTGGGGTCCTGGAGAGTGCCGCCCACGCGATGGTGGTGATGGCCGTGGCCATGCAGCGACGAGGCTTGCTGAACATCCTGCTGCACTTGGGAAAAGTCCTGCTGGGCTGCGCCGAGGTTGCCGGACCGTAAGTCCTGCCCCAGTTGATTGAAGGCTTGAGCCACCGAGTTGGTGCCACCGGATTGATTGGGTGACAGGCTCTGGGCCAACGTCGAATAGTCAGTTTGTGCCGCCGTGAGATTGCCCGAGGAAAGATCCTGGCCCAGTTGCCGGAACTCGCTGGGAACTTGCTTGGGTCCGTTGCTTTGGCCAAGCTGGTATAGCGCGCTGATCACACTGGAAATGCCTGCGACTGACATGCTCACCTCGCGGGTGAAGGACGCCAGATTGAGAAGCAAGCGGCCTGCCAACACACGACGCTTGCGGAGAGTTACCTATCTTGTTGAAGAAGGACGCTCTCCGCTTTCCGGAGGGCGGTTTTGTGCGAGGAGATGGACCTAGCTGGGCAACACTTGCCTATCCTTTGCCGGGTAACCGTTGCCGAGGGGAAGCTAGCAAGATGCCGGGAGGAGGGTGATCATGGGAACACAACTAGCGCAGAGTTCAGAATCGGGCGCACATGGTGCGCCCGGTCTTTAAAGATGAGGACAACACTTGCTTACTTAGGCAGCTTTTTTGGCAGCTTTGGCGCGGACTCGCTCCCAGCGTGCTCTCTGGGCAGCAGCAATCTTCTTGCGGGCGGCCAGTGACAAACGGCGCTTCACGCGTACTCCGCCGCCGCTTCCGGCGGCCTTGCCTAACGCCTGAATCGCCTGCGTCAACTGCTGAAGTTGGGCCGTAACCCGCGCCCGCTCCTGCTTCAATTGCTGCAGTACTGCACTTAGTTCAGCCATGTGGTTTCTCTCGAAAGGGGAAGTTAACTTCGTTACTTACTGAGAATACCTGATTTGCGCGAGAAATCATAGAAAGAGTAACTCGGAACCTTCGGCGCTTGTGCAACTGAGGTGGCATGCCGGTTCGCTTTCCGGGGTTGGGAGAAGATCCAACACTCCGCTTGCCGGGGAGCATTTTCCCCGGCGCGAGTCGTGCTCGGGGAGCCCGGATTCGGCGAACGCATCCCTGCATACGCCAACAGCCACGCCGAGGAATATGGCGGAGAGAGTGGAATTCGAAATCAGCTTATAACGTAGTTTCAATAACATAGAGAACACGGCGGGCACCGTGAAAGCGATGGAAGGCAGTGGTAAGCAGTGCTAACGAATCACAAACGGATCACGGCTCCGTGATCACTTGAAGAGGCTCCGCTCGGGATGGCCTAACGTCGGAGTCAAAGTTGATTCAGAGACTCCCTACCAATTCGAGTTTCGGAGCACCTGGAGAAAGAAGTGCTCGAACGTCCCGCATTGGGGGTTGGCCGAAGAAGCGGCTGTATTCACGATTGAATTGCGTTGCGCTTTCGTAGCCGACCTCAAAGGCTGCACTGGCGGCATCCAGACCATTGTTCAGCATCAGGCTCCGCGCTGATTGAAGCCGTATTTGTTTTTGATACTGCAGCGGACTCATCGCGGTCAGCATACGGAAATGGTGATGCAGCGTGGATACGCCCATGCTCGAAAGCTTTGCGAGTTCCTCTACGCGCAGGGTCTTGGAATAATTCGCAGCAATCCACGCAATCGCTTTCGCCGTCCGGTGGCTTCGATCTCCGAGTGTTGCTACTCCGCGCAAGCGCGCTCCCACGCGTCCCCGCAAAACGCGATAGATGATCTCGCGCTGAATCAGGCCGCTCAGAAAAGGAATGTCCTGAGGATTATCCAACAGATCCACCAGGCGGCAGCATGCGTTCAGGAATTCCGGCGTGGTCTCGCCGATTGACATAGCGGGACTGTCCGATGGAGCTTCTGCAACATGAATTTCCTCACGGCTGAGCAACTCCCGCACCATAGACATGTCGAACTTGATTGACAGTGCGAGACACGGAAGCTCCGCGGTCGCCTCGGCCACCCAGCTCACGATCGGCAAATCGACCGCAGTCACGACGAAGCGCGACTCGTCATAGATAAAGCTGGTCCGGCCGAGGTTCACCCGCTTGCTCCCTTGTGCGACTACGATGACTCCCGGATGGTAGGTCATCCGGCATGGCGGAGTAGGCGCAGTCCGCTGGTGGAGGCTGACGCCAGGAATCTCCGTTGTCCGATTCTCTTCGGTGCCCAAGAAGGAGGCAACCTTACGCGCGAGTTCTGCCTGCGACCCTCGGGCTTGGTTCGCTTTCAGATTGGCCTTTTCGTTTGTGTTGTTCATGTTCACGATCTCTACCGTCCATATTAAAGATAGCCGCGTGTCTCCAGCAAAGCCATTGGTTTTTCGCCTGACGAGAGGAATAGGCAATAAGAAGGCAGGATCGGGCTACCAGTTGACGGCCCTTTACCCATAAATTCGAGGATGCAAGGGAAACAAAATGAAGCCGCTGGAGAGAGCCATGAAAACCTTAACCCTAATTATGGGTCTGTTTCTATTAGCGATGATTGCGCAATCGTCCTACGCGCAGCAGTCGCCACAGCCGCCAACGGAAACGATTAAAACTGCCCCAAGTCAGACACCCGAGCAACAAGAAGTCATCAACCTCTCAAACATGAAATGGGATTGGATGGCGGACAAGAAGGTTGATTCCTTAGAGACACTATTTGATGACAAAGCCATGTTCACTCACATGGGAGGGACATGGGGAAAAACCCAGGAACTAGCTACCATTAAAAGTGGTGGCATCTGGTACAAAAAAGCCGCAGTTTACGCAGTTGACGCTCGCATATTTGGTGACACGGCCATCCTGCTAGAGGACATTGATTTGCAAGCAGCAGTCGGTGAGCACGAAGTCACCAATCCTTTTATGGTGACCGAGGTGTATATCAAGGAAAACGGCAAGTGGAAGCTCGCCCAACTCACGTTCTCGCATCTGCTTAGGCCAGTCAAAATGAATAGCAATAAGAATTAGCCACAAACATCGAAAGAGAATCTGCGACGAAATTGGGCGCTCGTGGAGTTTGTGAAGAGATGGGCCGTGCGGGAACAAGCAGAACGCTGAGCGACGGCGATCTTAAAGAAAAAGGAAAGAAATGGAGACAGTAACTCTGAATAACGGCGTCGTCATGCCGATTCTTGGATTTGGAGTCTTTCAAATCGCGGACCTCAGCGAATGCGAGAGAGCGGTAGTAGATGCGATCGACGTGGGATACCGATTGATCGACACCGC
>DATJXG010000169.1:0-9136 GCA_035500455.1 Terriglobales bacterium
GGATGCGGCGACGCGGTCCTGAATCCGCTGCTGGGTTGCGCCGCCCCCGGCGCCACCCCGTTCAGTCCCGGATGGCGCAACGAATTCCACGCCGGAATCCAGCAAGCCTTCGGACGCTATGTGGTTTTCTCCGGTGAGTACATCTGGAAATACACCCACAACGCCTACGACTTCAGCGTTCTGGGAGCTACTCCGATCACCTTCCCGATTGAGTGGTACAACTCCAAAATTCCCGGATTCGCCGGGCGAGTGAGCGTGCCCAACTTCCATGGGTTCTCCGCTCTCATGGTGTTCTCCAGTGTGGCGGCGCGCTTCTTCGAGCCGCAGCTGGGAGGGGCGGGAGCAACGCCCTCGGTGCCGCCGGGCGGCGTGTTTCGCATCGACCACGACGAAAAATTCAACCAGACCACCCACTTCCAGTACCAGCCCTGGAGCCGTGGGCCGTGGTTAGGATTCAACTGGCGCTATGACAGCGGCCTGGTGGCGGGCGCAGTCCCCTTCGCTGACGATCCCAACGGGGTGGTGGACATTGCCGGCAGCGGCCTCACTCCCGACCAGCAGTTCCAGGCGGGCTTCGCTTGCAACGGCCAGCGCGCCACGCCAACCGTGGGGCTGCCCGATTCCTGTCCGGCGCTGCAGTTCACCTCCAACCTGGTTAAGATTCCGGCGCCCGGGACGGAAAACGACGACCACAATCCCCCGCGCATCGCTCCCCGTCATCTCTTCGATGTGGCCATCGGCGACGACAATCTGCTTCATGGCGACAAATACAAATGGAGCCTGCAACTCACGGCGATCAATGTCACCAACAAGACCGCCCTCTACAACTTTTTGTCCACCTTCAGCGGCACCCATTATGTGACCCCGCGCAGCTTCACCGCGGAACTGGGGTTTCACTTCTAGGGGATGAGCGCGGTCTAATTGCTGAAGCTGACTAAGTGAAACGTTCTTCTTGGGCGTCCTCTGCGACCTTTGCGGTTAAAGGCGGACGCCTGCGCAGGCGGCGCCCAGCGGCGGGCGCCGCCGGAAGTCATGCTATCTTAGATTTTCATGTCTTCCGCGCGTCAGGAACTGTTGCGAATGCTGGCCACCAAGTCCTTCCGGCTGGGTGAGTTCAAGCTCTCCTCGGGTGGAACCAGCGACTACTACATCGACTGCCGCACCACTACCCTGGATGCCCGCGGCGCGCAATTGACCGGCCAGGTTTTTCTGGAGGAGATTGGCCGGCGGAACTGGCGGCCCGATGCCATCGGCGGACTGACCATGGGCGCCGATCCTATCGTGGTGGCGGTTGCCGTTACCAGCGGCGAGTTGCACGGCTTCCTGGTGCGCAAGGCGGAAAAGCAGCATGGCACCGGCCAGCGCATCGAAGGCTTCCACGAAAAAGGCGCGCGCGTAGTGATCGTGGACGACGTTTGCACTACTGGAGCCTCGACGGTACAAGCCATCGAAGCCGCGCGCGAATTCGGCTTTGAGGTTGCAGGAGCCATGTGCCTGGTAGAGCGCGAAGAGGCCAAAGGCCGCCCGAACGTAGAAAGAGCGGCATCCCCCGCGCCGTTTGTAGCAATCTTCACCGCAACCGACGTGCGCGGAGAACATTTGGCTGCTGGCAGCTAGCTGCTGGCTGATGGCTTCTGGATACCAGCTCGTACTTTGGCATCAAATGCCTGACAATGAGCATCGAGCAGATTGCGTCGCCTCGGCACAAGGAGTCAAGCACGGAACCGCGCCACGAGCTAAAAGCCAGTAGCTGAGAACTGAAAGCTGACAGCTGAAAGCCCCATGATCCAAACCCTCGAATGGACCGATTCCGGCGTGCGCTTCATCGACCAGACGAAGTTGCCCACAGAAGAGGTGTACGTCACCTGCAAAACCTACACGGAAGTCGCCGACGTGATCCGCAACATGGTGGTGCGCGGCGCGCCCGCCATCGGCGTGGCGGCCGCCATGGGCATCGCGCTGGGGGTGAAGAATTCGAAGGCCGAAAACGGCAGCGAGCTAAAGAAAGAGTTCGACCACATCTGCGACGTCATCGGTAAAACCCGCCCCACCGCGGTGAATCTTTTCTGGGCCATCCGCCGCATGGGCGAGAAGTTCGAAAACCTGCGTGTGCGCCCAGCGCCCCAGATCAAGCAGGCCCTGATCGAAGAGGCCCAGCGTATGCACGCCGAAGACATCGCCGCCAATCAGGCCATGGGCCGCCATGGCGCCACGCTCATGCCCGCCAGCGGAGGCGTGCTCACCCACTGCAACGCCGGCGCGCTCGCCACCTGCGGATACGGCACCGCCCTGGGCGTGATCCGCGCCGCCGTTGAACAGGGCAAGAATATCCACGTGTATGCCGACGAAACCCGGCCCTTTCTGCAAGGCTCGCGGCTCACCGCCTGGGAGCTGGTCAAGGACGGCATTCCAACGACGGTCATTTCCGACAACATGGCGGGAGCGATGATGAAGCAAGGCAAGATCGGCGCTATCGTCGTGGGTGCCGACCGAATCGCGGCGAACGGCGACGTGGCCAACAAGATCGGAACGTACACGGTTGCCGTGCTGGCCAAGGAACACGGCGTGCCCTTCTATGTGGCCGCGCCGATCTCAACCGTGGATTTGGAAACTCCCGATGGCGGCGGCATTCCCATCGAGCAGCGCAGCGCCAAAGAAGTGACCCACATCGCCGGCCGGCAGATGGTCCCCGCAGGCGCGCAGGTGGAAAACCCCGCCTTCGATGTGACTCCGGCGAAGTATGTGACCGCAATCATCACCGAGCGGGGCATTGCGCGGGCGCCTTACGGCGAATCCCTGAAGCGCCTGGCAAACCTCGTCGAGGTGCGCTCGACTGTGACCCGATAAATCCCGTCTCCACCCACTTCTAGCGCGGTCCGCGCTTGCCTTGCTCCAGCATCAGCCGCCGCAGGACGCGGTTAATGCGCGTTTGGTAACCGCGGCCCTGGGCCTTGAACCAGGCCAGGATGTCGGCGTCCAGGCGCAGAGTGATGGGTTTCTTCAGCGGCTTGTAGAAGGTGCCGACTTCCTCCCAGTCGCGCCGCCCGGGTGAGCGGCCCGTCCCGGCGGATGCTCCGGCGATCTTCCCCCGTCGCGGGGCCTTCTTCCCGGAAGACTTTCGCGTCCTGGCGCTGGATTGTTTCTTCATGCCGGTTACCTCGCAATTCTCAATGCTTGCTTTTCCGCAAATCTTTGCGTGGAGCGCCCTGTGAATACTTGGATATACGTACATTACTGTACGGGAAGCGCCCAGTCCATCGGGGCAATCCCTTAGTTAGCAATTTATTAGAACGCCGCCCGCCCGTGCAGACACTTTTGTGCAATTGACACCTCCACCGCAGACTGAAAGACTCACAACAAGCTTTCCCAGATGGGAAAAACTGAGGGGGCTCGGTCATGAGGGCGGCGGTCTGCCTTTTTGCGATGTTGGTATTGGTGTCTGCGGCCGGGGTACAGGGCCAGCAGCCGGAATCCACCGCCGAAACCAGCAAGCTCATGGCGCTGGAGAACGCCTGGAACCAGGCGCAACTCCACCACGACTCCAAATCGCTGGAAGACCTTATCGGCGATGGGTTTATTTATACCGATACCGACGGCTCGGTGATGAACAAGCAGCAGTTTCTCACCGACAACGACGATCCCAACTACCGCGCCACCGTGATGACGAATGACGAGGTGCAAGTCTATTCCTACCCCAACACGGCGATCGTGGCAGGAAGGTACCACGCCAAGGGCACGTACAAGGGAAAGCCCTTCGATCACTACGGTCGTTTCACCGATACCTGGATCTACTTCCACGGCATCTGGCAATGCGTAGCCAGCCATACCACGCTGCTGGGCAAGTAAACTTCGTCGCCACACGCGCATTTTGTGAACCCACTCCGATCGCGGTCGAAATAACGTCTTTTGTGGTTAAATTTCTGCTATGAAATTGAGCAGAGTTGCCACAATTTGTTTCTCCCTCGTCATTTCGCTTCCCGCTCTTGCCCAGTCCAGTTCTGTGCCCGCGGCCCGTGCGGCCCACCTTCGGCGCGGCATTAACCTCAGCCACTGGTTCGCGCAGGCCGGCGATCCCAGCCTCTACAACAAGGAACGGCTGGCGACCTTCGTTACCGCCGAAGACATCGCGCTCATCAAGTCCATGGGCTTCGACAATGTGCGCCTCGGGGTGAATCCGCAGCCCATGTTTCGCCGCAATCAGGCGGACCGCATTCCCGTGGAATATCTCGGCTATCTGGACGCGGCGGTGAAGATGATCCTCGATCACAAGCTCGCCGTGGTCATCGACATCCATCCGGAAGAAGATTTCAAAGAAAAGCTCGCGACCGACGATTCCTTTGTCGAGCAGTTCGCCGATTTCTGGCGCGCCCTGGCCCAGCACTATTCGTCGCACGACCCGGAGATGGTGTTCTTCGAGATCCTCAACGAACCTGAAGTGCGCGACCGCTACCGCTGGTCGGGCATGCAGTCAAAGCTGGTGGAGGCCATCCGCGAAGGCGCGCCCAGGCACACCATCATCGCGGCGGGAGCACGCTGGTCGGATGACGATGACCTGGTCTTCCTCGAGCCGCTACGCGACACCAACATCATCTACAACTTCCACTTTTACGAGCCGCACGTCTTCACCCACCAGGGCGCGACCTGGGGAGTGAATTTCTGGCACGACGTGCAGGGCCTGGCGTATCCCTCCAGCCCCGAATCGGCCGAGAAGGCCGCAGCCTCCGTGCCCGACCCGGTGAACCGGCTCGCGGTACTGCGCTACGGCGCCGAGCACTGGGACGCCGCACGCATGGATCTGGAGATGAGCCAGGCGGCGGAGTGGGCCAAACGCTGGAACGTGCCGCTGATCTGCAACGAGTTTGGCGTCTTTCGACCTCACTCCAACCCGCAGGACCGGGCCGCGTGGATTCACGATGTCCGCAGCGCCCTGGAGAAGTACGGCATCGGCTGGGCGATGTGGGATTACAGCCAGGGCTTCGGAGTGGTGAACAAAGTGGACGGCCACCCCGTGCCTGATGATCTCACCGTGAAAGCTCTGGGCCTGAAGCCGTAGCCCGGCGTAGCGCCGGCGTCCCGCCGGCACCTCGCGATCGTTCCGCACGCCGAAGCTGTGTAGGCACAGGATGATTCCGCCCCGACATTTCGCGGGAAGCCGGAGCTTCGAAAAAATCAGGCCACCTCAACCAATCCATACGTCTTCGCCCAGCGGGTGCGCATGTGATGCAGGGCGCGGTCGATCTCTTCCTGGGAAACTTCCTCGCTCGGACCCGCCAGGACTGTCGCCGCCTCGAGCGTCGCCGCTTCCAGCAACTGCCGGTCGCGAATGAGATTTGCCACCTGAAAATTGGGCATGCCCGCCTGGCGGGTGCCGAAAAACTCGCCCGGCCCGCGCAGTTCCAGGTCCAATTCGGCGATCTGAAAGCCGTCGGTGGTGCGCACCATGGCGTCGAGGCGGCGTTCGCCATCTTCGGAGATCTTCTTGCCGGTCATCAGAACGCAATAAGACTTGGCAGCTCCCCGGCCGATGCGCCCACGCAGCTGATGCAGTTGCGCCAGCCCGAAGCGCTCGGAGTGTTCCACCACCATCACGGTTGCATTAGCCACATCCACGCCAACTTCAATGACTGTGGTTGAAACCAGAATATCGATCTCGCCCTTCTGGAAGAGCCGCATCACCTGCTCTTTCAGATCGGCCTCCTGGCGGCCATGCAGCAGGCCAACACGCAGGTCCGGAAACACTTTCTTGCTCAGCTCCCGGTACATCTTCATCGCCGCCTTGAGTTCGGTTTCCTCGTTCTCTTCGATCACGGGATAGACGACATAAATCTGATGCCTCGCCGCCACCTGCTTGCGCACGAAGCCCCAGACCTCGTCTGCGCGATCGTCCGAGATACGCCGCGTCACAACAGGCGTGCGGCCGGGCGGCATTTCGTCCAGCACGCTCAGGTCGAGATCGCCATAGAGGGTAAGGGCGAGCGTACGAGGAATGGGAGTTGCGGTCATGACCAGCACGTCAGGCTCAGGAGTGAGATCGGCACGGATGGGCACCGGCTGAGCGACCACAGCTTGTGCGGGGACCGGGCTCCGACCCGCCCCTACACTCACCACTTCACCATCCGGCTCCGAACTCTTCTTCATCAGCTTGAAGCGCTGCAGCACTCCGAACCGATGCTGCTCATCTACAATCACCAGCCCGAGCTTCGCGAATTCCACTTTCTGCTCGATCAGGGCGTGCGTGCCGATCACCAGCTGCGCATTGCCCTGCGCCACATGGCGGCGAATCTCCCGCTTGCGGTCTTCTTCCAGCGATCCGGTGAGCAGCACGATGCGGTAGCCCGCGTTCTCCAGAATGCGCCGCGCCGAGAAATAATGCTGCTGCGCCAAAATCTCCGTAGGCGCCATGAGCGCCACCTGGTAGCCATCTTCAATCGCAATAATGGCGGCCTCAAAGGCCACAATCGTCTTGCCGGAGCCCACGTCGCCTTGCAGCAGGCGCCGCATGGGAGCGGGCTGCGCCATGTCCGCGGCGATCTCCTTCAAAGCCCGCTTCTGTGCGCCCGTGGGATGGAAGGGAAGAATCCGTTTAATCGCCTCGCGCACCCGTTCGTCCAGGCGAAAAGCAATTCCGGTCTGCGCCTTCTGCTGGCGGCGCTTGAGTTCCAGGCCCAGCTCCACGAAGAAAAGCTCCTCGAAGATCATTCGGATGTGCGCCGGAGTTCGCGACGACTGCAAATCCTGAAAACTCTCTCCAGGATCGGGCCAATGAACTTTGTTGAGAGCCTCGCGGGGAGAGATCAGGCTAAGATGTCGGCGCACGGCCGCCGGAATCGGATCGGGCAGCTCCGGCGGAAGATTCTCCAGGGCGGTGTGAATGATGCGCCGGAACCAGCGCGAAGTCAGCTTTCCCTGGCCGGCCGACTCATAAATAGGCACGATGCGGCCCACTTCGAGCGAAGCCGCCAGGGTCTTTTCCGCGCTATCGGAGGTTCCGTTGCCCGCCTCCTCGAGAACCTCGAACTGCGGCTGCACCAGCTGCAATTGCCCGTCGTACATATCCGCTTCGACTTTGCCGTAGAGGGCCAGGAGCTGGCCGGGCTTGAAGCGTTCGCGCAGGTAAGACGCGTTAAACCAGATGCAGCGGATGCGCGCCCTTCCCTGCCCGGCCACCAGCTCGAAGATCGGCATGCGGCGGGTGCGAAACATGCCGGAGTTGCGCACTTCGGCGATCACCGTCGCGGTTTCCCCGGCGCGCAGTTCGGCGATCCCGCGCGGATTCAGCCGGTCTTCGTAGCGAAAGGGGAGATAATGCAGCAGGTCATCCACGGTGTGGATGCCCTTGTGGCCCAGGATTTCGGCCAGGCGCGGTCCCACGCCCTTCACATACTGAATAGGGGTGGCCAATTCTCGCATCAGAGATGGATGTTAGCAGGAAGACGCCGGGATTTCCCTTTCACTTAAAGCCCTGCGACACCGCTCCACCGTAATACTTCACCACCAGGGCAGCCACCCGCGCAATGGTATCGTGCAATTCAGGCGTCCCGCCGCGATGGTGCCCGGTAAACACCACCAGCACAATCGGCTGATCTTTCACCCAAATCACTCCCGCGTCATTGGCAATAAAGGGCTGCCCGTCGCCGGTCTTGTGCGCAATCCGTTCGTCTTTCAGATAGCGGGGAAAGCGGTCGTTCACCTGCTGTTTCTCCATGATGCCGAGAATGAGCGAGCTGGCATCCTTGGAAACCAGCTTGCCCGAAGCCATCATTTCCAGCAGCCGCCCGATTTCCCGCGTGGTGCTGTGCCCAAAGTAAATGCCGGCATCATAGATCGTATGTCCGAACGCCCGCTGCACCTCCGCATCGCTGTAGCGGTCGAAGGGAAACTTTACAGTCTGGTCCCCGCTGGCATTCTTGTAGCTGGAATCAAGTGTGCTCAGCCATTTCCGGTCCCAGTCGAGGTCCGAAAATTCTATCGACGTTTTCGCCAGCCCCAGGCTGTGCATATACTCGGTTACATTGCCGCGGCCCACTCTGTCCGCCAGCAAATCGGTAGCCTCGTTGTCGCTGATGATGATCATCAGGGTCAGCAAATCCCGCACCGTAGGATTTAACCCGGGCGTAAGCGCATAGAGCACACCCGAGGGCAGCCTCTCGTCCGCCGCCTTGGTCTGAATCCGATCATCCAGCGAGAACTTTCCCGACTCCACCTGATGCATCAGCTCCGTCGCAATCGCCAGCTTGATCACGCTGAACGTTTCATACACCGAATCCGCATCGATCGCGATCTCGTCCCCGGTTGAAATGTTCTTCATGTAGATGGACATATCCCCTGGAAAACGCCCGCGTATCGCCTCAAGCTGATGCCGCAAGGAGTCAAGCGACGCAGTCGGCGCGCCCGGCAACCTGCCGGCCGAAACAGTACCGCTAGCCGGCGCCGTTTCCTGGGCCCGCACAATCCCCGAAGCCAACAACGCAACGGCAATGATCACCTTAGCCGCTCGTCGGAATGCACCTGAACCCATGATTTTCTCCGCCGGAAATTGGCGCCATACGCAGACAAATATGTCAGCGGGACCCCTCAATAGCTACTTCGCCGGCTGCTGTTCCAATTCCTTCAGCGACTGCTCAATCGCCGCCTTGGCCTGCGGATTCTGCACGGTCTTCAGGAACTCTCGCAGTTCCGCAGTTTCCTTTGAAGTCTCGCCCTTCTCGTCATAGATCTGCGCCAGCAAGACATGCACTCGCGGATCGCTGTGTTTATTCCTGTCATCCTGATCTTTATAAGTTCTTGCCTTCTCGATGTCCGAAGCCTTCAATGCGCTGGACTCCGCTTCAGCCAATTGATGCAAGGAATAATTCGCGCATCCTTTATAAACGTAGCCCGCGGCATCATTGGCGGGATCAAGATCAATCGCCTTCACGCTCTGCGCCAGTACCTCGCTCCAATTTCCCTGGTGCATCGCGACATCCGCAAGACAGAGATATGCCTGAATGTACCGCGGATTCGCCGCGGCCGCCGTCTGGCATGCATCCCGCGATCCGGCATAGTCAGCGCGCTGTTCCAATATCTGGCCCAGTAAGACCCAGCTCGCGGAATATTTCGGAAACAGCTCTGTAGCTTTGCGCAGGTGCTTCTCGGC
>DATJXG010000170.1:0-3048 GCA_035500455.1 Terriglobales bacterium
CATTTCATGCTCAAGCCCGGCAAGGAGGGCGATTTTTCCGATGCCGCCAAGAAAATCACTGATGCCATCACCAAGACCAATTGGCCGGTGCATTACATCTGGTACCAGTTGGTTGACGGCGGAGAACAGCCGCACTACGTGCTGCTGATCTTCATGAACGGCTGGGCGGACCTGGCAGAGCCCGATCCTCCATTCCGCGCCATGCTGGAGAAGGCGATGGGGCGGCATGACGCGGAAGCCATCATGCACAGCATTGACCAGAGCATTCAGCGTGAGTGGACGGAAACCATCCGCTTCCGTCCAGACTTGAGCTACATCCCCGCCAAGTAAGGCGGCGCGCTGCTTTACTGGCAAAAAGAAGCCCCGGGGCGTTTCGCCTCGGGGCTTGGCGCATCCAGCCGTCGATTGAACTCAGGCGACGAGCGCCTCGACAAAATGCTCACACAGGGTGGTCTCGACGATGTAGGGCTTCACCCACACTGGAGTGGTTAGATAGGGCTTCAACACCTCGCGCACCTTGGGGTAAGTTTCCTTCTCATAGCGCTCGGCGTCCGGCCGGGCTGCCCAAAGGCTGATGACCAGCACTTTCTGTTCCTTCACCTTGTCTGGGAAGAAGGGCAGGACCTCCAGAAAGCCGATCTGCTGCTTGAGGATCGGCAGGACTTCGTTCTTCACAACCTTGATGAACTCGGCTTTCTTCTCCAGCTTCACTTCGAAGTCAAGAATGCGGGCAAACATATGAATCTCCTCTCCAGCACGAATGTGAAATCAAGCTCGGCCCTTAGTGGGAGTCACCGGCCGGGAGAATTGAGCCCCAGGGGAGAGACTCGAACCGCCTGCAGTGTAGAAAAAGAAGCACCGGCCGGCGGTGATCCGCGGCACGGATGCGCGTGATCACACTCACGTCGGCGAGCAGAATGGGAAGTCAGCGAGGCGGTTTCGGTTTGGCATGAGCGTATCGCTCCATCTCCGCCGTCCACTTGAGAAAGCGCCAAAGATTGCTGCGTTCGCGCCAGGCAAATTCCCAGAATTCCAGGAAGCCGATCTGCGTCATCTTCACGCCGCAGTAGGTTTCCACCCGCCACAACAGGTATGGACTGCGCCAGGGGGTGAAGCGATGGCCGCGGGTGGCATTCCAAAGGAAGCGCAGCATGTGCCGCATGTTTCCAGTATAGAAGATGTCATAGCGACGTAGCGCCGGCGTCCCGCCGGCATCTGTGTGAGCATTTCAGTCCCACGCTTGAGATAATCTTCAATCGTGCCGCCGGGACGCCGGTGCTACATCACAAGGATCGACGCACAAGCCGGCGGAGCATACCGGAGCGCATGCTAGAATCCATTTTTCCCCGAAGAATTCAATCCTCATGTCTGATCAACCTGCCCGCCAGAAGGCCGAAGACCACTACTATGCCGCGCTTGATCTGGTGTCGGAGGGCGAGCGGGAGCGCGCTCTGGAGGAGTATGAGAAATCACTTGCGGCCGATCCCGCCTTCACCGAAGCAATGCACGGAATGGCCCGCGTTCTGCAGGACTTGAACCGCCTGGATGAGGCCATCGAACTGGCCAAGCGCATCTCCGAACTCGATCCCGACGACGTGCTGGCGCACACCAGCCTTTCGGTCCTATATCAAAAGAAGGGGATGATTCCGGAAGCCGAGGCGGAAGGGAACAAGGCGAGAGTTCTGGGATGGAAGCAGCAGCTGAAGGGTGGTCGCTAGCTCTTGGTCGTTGGCCTTTAGCTCTTAGCCGTCAGGCCGAGGCTGGGAGCCAGCAAACGACTAACGACTACAGACCAACGATCAACTAGAGCCCACCCTGATCCTTCTTCAGTTCAAACGGCTTCTGCAGGCATTTGCGGGCTTCGTCGAGGGCGCCTTGCGTGTTGTCGTTGGTCTGCAGAGCCTGGCGGTATTCGCCGGTGGCGCGCTCACGCTGGCCGGTGATGTCGAAGATCTTTCCCAGCTGCACGTGGCTCCAGACCTCGGTCCAGCGCGGGTCCCCGTCGCCGTTGAGGGAGTCGCGGTAGGCATTGGCGGAAGCCTGGTAATTCTTCTGCTGGAAAAATACTTCCGCGATGCGATAGTGGGCCAGCGAACTGTTCTTGTTCACTTCCAGCGCCTTGTTAAACTCCAGCAGCGCGCCGGCAAGATCCCCTTGCAGGACCAGGGCCTGACCACGCTGGATGGAGGCGCGCAGCCGAATGTCGGCGGAGTTTTTCAGTACCCGGTTGTCGGGATCGATGACGATGCGGCGCGGACGGCCGAAGGTCTCGACGGTGAAGGGCGAATCCGTGCCCACTACCTCAATGCGTTTCTCTTCCGTCTTGCCATCGGTATCGATCTTGAGTTCCACCGGCATGCGGAACAGATCAAGATCCTGTGCGACCCGGCCTACCACGCGGAATCCTTTGTTGTTCCCCAGGCGATAGACGGCATATTTTGTCTTGAATTCGGGAGCGCCAGTGGAATCCAGCCACTGGGTAAAGAACCAGGTGAGCTTGTCGCCGTAGGTTTTTTCGGCGATGGTCTGAAAATCCTCCAGCGAAGCCGACTTGCCCGCATATTGCGTGGCGAAGGTGCGCATGGTCTGGTCGTATTTCTGGTCGCCGATTACCCAGCGCAGCATGTGCAGAATCATCGCGCCCTTGTCGGTCACCAGCGACTGAAACTCGGGGGAAAAAATGTCCAGCTTGCCCACGCTGCCCAGGGGAACGGTGTCATAGGCAAGCGCGCCTACCGACATATCTTTCACCGCTTCTTCCAGCCCCGCCGGGCCGGCCGCCTGCTCGATGTAACGGGCCTCAGAGTAGCGGGCAAAGCCGGTGCTGATCCACCAGTCATCGCGCGATGCGGGGCTCACTGAGACTCCCCACCACTGATGCGCCAGTGCCTCCGCCAGCAGGCGATAATTCACCCGCTCGGTAACGGCGCGGCTGGCAAGCCCCGCAATATCCGGGGCCCAGGCGATCGGGACAGTATCATCGGGGATCTCAACTACCCGGACCACGGGTCCCGGCAGCGGACCGTAGAGCGTGATGTAGTACGTGTA
>DATJXG010000171.1:0-9139 GCA_035500455.1 Terriglobales bacterium
ACGACGTGGCGATTGGTGACGATGTAACCTTTGGCGTCCACAATGACGCCCGAACCCAGCGAGCGCTCCGGGATGGCGGTTGCGCCCTGCCCACCCTGCCCGCCGAAGAAGTGATTAAAGAAATCGTCGAATGGGCTTCCCTCGCCATCCTGGCTGGGCGCTCCACGGCGCCGCGTGACCTTGGGCGTGGATTCGGTGTTGATGTTCACCACGCTCGGCTCCAACTGCTTGGCGATCTGCGAAAACTGGTTGGAGAGCTGCTGCGGCGAAGGCAGCGTGAGCTGAGCCGGGTCGGAAGACTTCTTGTCCTGGCCTTTTACTCCGGAAGAAATCACAGTGCCGATCAAAATGCCGGTGGCCAAGGTGACCATGATGGTGAGGGTAGAGGCCCAACGATGGGCCTTGATTCGTCCCCAGAGAGCGGCTGCGCGGGGGTGCATAGGGCGGATTTCCTCCATGAGTGACTGAACTCCCCGATTATACCTCTCTGGTTTGGCAGCGCCGGGGTCCGGCCTTTATCTAAACGTTAGACGCTGAAAGTGGAGAAATGTGTTGCTAGTTCATTCTTAACGCTGGAGTTTTCGCCGCCAGTTTTCAGGTTGGATGAATGCTGCGAGACGCCGGGGGGTAGGCAAAAAGATGGGGCAGGACGCCGTGGGGTGCCTCCTGCCCTGTGGGGTTCCTCATGCATGCCGGAGGGGCTTGCGTTATGAGGACATGAACACTGTGGCTAAAATACTTAGAGGCAGAAAAACGCGCAATCGTACAAAAATACTAGAAACCATAGGTATCGACTAACCCTTTTTCTTCCAGGTATTTATATGACTTTCCTGCCGCCAGATTCTGGAAATCCTCGGTGCGGCCGCTGGGCCACTCGATCACCAGGCGGTCAATCTTGTCGTGTTTTCCCAGGCCGAACGTAACCGGCAGCTCGGATTGCGAGAGATAACTCGAGCCACCTTTCACTGTTCGTGATTGACTCGTGCCGTTGAGAAAAATTCTGACGACGGCGCCGATGGCATCGCGATTCGACTTGCTGCCTTCGAGGCGCACGCGCAGGCTGTGGTTTCCCGACGACCGGTCGTTGCGATAGAGATACGCGGGGCCATTGTTGGTGGTCATCAGCAAGTCGAGATCGCCATCGCGATCAAAGTCAGCGAAGGCGAGACCTCTTCCCACTTTTGGACTATCGAAACCGCCGCCGACTTCCCCGGCAACATCGTGGAACTTTCCGCCGCCGCTGTTGAGAAACAATTCCGGCGGCTGCGCGTATCCCACGTTGCCGCGGATGTTGCGCACGGTTTCGTCGATGTGCCCGTTGGCCACGGCGAGATCGAGGCGTCCATCGAGATCGGCGTCGAAGAAGACGCAGCCGAATCCCAGCTTGTCTTTGGTGGCGAGCCCTACGCCGCTCTGCGTGGCCACGTCGGAGTATCCTTCTTTCCCGGAAGCGCGATATAAGCCGACCATTTCGTTATCGAAGTTGGTGATGGCCGCGCCTGCCACTCCGCTGTTATCGAAATCCGCGACATCGACGCCCATGCCCGCGCGGGCTTTGCCTTCGGCGCTGAACGCCACTCCCGCTTCCACCGCGACATCTTTGAAGGTGCCGTCGCGTCCATTGCGGTAGAGCTTGTTGGGCTGGGTGTCGTTGGCGACCAGCAGGTCGGGCCAGCCGTCGCGGTCGTAATCGAACATGGCCACGCCCAGCGATTTGGAGCTGCTGTCGAAAATTCCGCTGGTGGCGGTGACGTCCTCAAAGGTGCCGTTGCCGCGGTTGTGGAAGAGCCAGCAGGTGTCGCCGCGATAGGCTTCGGGAGTGCAATAGGATTTGTGTTTGCCGTCGAGCGAGCAGAACACGTCGTGCTCGGGTGACCACTTCACGTAGTTGCAGACGAAGAGATCGAGGCGCCCGTCGCGGTCGTAATCGAACCACAACGCGGAAGTGCTGAAAGCCTGGCGGCCTCCCAGGCCGCTGGATTTGGTCACATCGATGAACGTTCCCTTGCCGGTGTTGCGAAACAATCGATTCTGCCCGACGCAGGTGATGAGAATATCGGCGAAGCCGTCGTTGTTGTAATCGCCCACAGCCACGCCCATGCCGTACATCTCGAAGTCGAGCCCGGCCTTGTGGGTGACGTCGGTGAACGTTCCATTGCGATTGTTGCGGTAGAGCTTCAGGGTACTGCGAGTGCCCTTGCCGGGCGTGGCGTGGCCGGGCCAGTTCATGCCGTTGATCAGCAGAATGTCCTGCCAGCCGTCGTTGTCGTAGTCGAGGAAGGCGCAGCCAGACCCAAGCGTTTCAGGAAGAAACTTGCCGCCGAAGGCGCCGCTGTTGTGATGGAACTGCAGACCGGCCTGGGAGGTGACATCGGTGAAGTGAAAGCCCAGGCCCGCGGTGGCCGGTTCTCCGAACGATGGAAGTATCGATGCAGAAACCAAGCCTGCCATGCCCAGCAGGAAAGAGCGGCGGTTGAGAGATGTTGGCGCGCTTTGAGGCTGTCCTATCTGAACAAGGGATGCCATCTATAGCCGCAGGGTAACATCCTTTGCGACGGGAGAGTGCCATCGGATTAGCATCTTAATATACTCAATAATAACTCGATATATGATAACATCGTCGTAGTTATTCATCTAGATTTTGTGCACTCGCAAGAAGAACTGAAGGCCGGGAGTCTCATGAAAACCGTAAAGTTTCAAGCCGATCTGGCATCCGCAGACGACGCTGTTTTGAACACCTTGATGAAGGAACTGGAGGTCCGGAGCAAGGCGGATTTTCTGGCCAAAGCTCTGGCGCTGATGAATTGGGCGGTGCGGGAACGGAAGCGGGGCCACAAAATCGTCACCATGGACGAACAGGGTGAAGTCATCCGGGAGCTGGTGACGCCAGAACTGGAGCGTGTCGCTCCTGACTTCAGTCTGCCTTCTGTTTCGACCACCTGGACTCTGGAAGAGGTCGAGGATTTTGGCCGGTTGGCTTCAGGAGATCAGCCCAAACCGACCCCCCATCTCATTCGGGCCATGAACAGGCGCTAAAGCGATGGACATACATTTCCGGCGACTCGAAGCCTCGGACCGCACGGACACCTTCGACTGCGGAAATGCCCAGCTGAACGAGTTTCTCCACCGATACGCGCTGAAAAACCAGCACCGCATGTTCGGCGTAACGTACGTTGCCGTGCAGGCTCCGGGAGGCCAGCCCGAGGTAATCGGATATTTCACGCTGGCGAACACGTCGATCCCGAGACAGGGCTTGCCGCAAGAGTTGCTGAAGGGGTTGCCCAAGTATCAGTCAATGCCGGCCTTTCTCCTGGGAAGGCTGGCCGTCCATAAGAATTATCAAGGCAAGCGCTTGGGCGAAGTGTTGCTATCGCACTGCTTTGAGCATTGTCTGGCGATTTCAAAACTCACTGGCGCGCGTTACCTTATCGCCGATGCCAAGGAGTCCGCCGTCACATGGTACGAGCGTTATAACTTCAGAAAGATTGAGGGAAGCGGGACGCCCCATTCGACAAAAATGTTTGTGGATCTTGGGGTTGTGAATACTGCAATCAAACAAAAGCCGACAGGCTCCCACATGGGGCTGACACGAACCGACTCTGCGATTTGAACGGCGCCCCAACAACGAATCGCTGCTTCACGGAATATTCACCAGCCCATTCCGTATCGCGTACACCACCAGCTCGGCGGTCTTATGAATTCCCAAAGCGTCCATCATGTTGGCGCGGTGGGCGGCTACGGTGTTGGCGCTGAGGTCGAGCTTGGCCGCGATTTCCTTGTTGGATTGTCCATCCACGATCAGTTGCAGAATTTCCAGTTCGCGCGGGGTCAGGCCGTAGTCGCGCTCGCCTCGCAGCGTGGTGGAGCGGGAAAGCGTTTCGTCCAGCACGGTTTCTCCCGCGGCCACGCGGCGGATGGCGCCGCCCAACTCTAGATCCATGGCGTTTTTCAGAATGTAGCCGGAGGCGCCAGCTTCCAGCGCCTGGCGAACCAGCGTTTCTTCGGGATGCATGCTGAGCATGAGCACTTTGGTCCCGGAGACCAGTTCCAGAATCTTGCGCGTCGCCTGCAGGCCGCTGATTCCCGGCAAGGCGCAATCCATCAGCACGACATTTGGCCGGAATTTTTGCGCCAGCGCGACCGCTTCCTCGCCATCCCCGGCCTCGCCGACTACCTCCATATCGGCTTCGTCTTCCAGGATGCGGCGAAAACCGCGCCGCACCAGGCTGTGATCGTCCACCAGCAGAACCGAGATTTTATCCGGCATGGGCTTCCACCTTTTCCTGTTTTTCGTGCTCGCGGGGCACCCGCAGGCGAACCAGCGTCCCGCCGCCGGGAGGCGTCACGAATTCGATTTGACCTTCCAGAAGCTCGGCGCGCTCCCGCATCGCCACCAGCCCGATCCCCTGGCGATTCGCGCCGGGAACGAATCCTCTGCCGTGGTCTTCCACTTCCAGTTCCAGCCCTCGCGGCTGAAAACGCAGGCGCACCCAGGCTTCGCGCGCGCCCGAATGCCGGGTCACGTTGTTGAGCGCTTCCTGCAGCACGCGGTAAATGTGCACGGCGGCGTTCCCGTCGACCGAGTAAGGCTCGCCGGATTTTTCATAGGATATGTCAATTCCCGCCTGCCGTTCCACCGTGGGCAGGTACCACTCCAGCGTGCTCACCAGCCCGGCTTCATCGAGCATCACCGGATGCAGAGCCTGCGAGAGGCTGCGCACGCTGTCCAGCGTGTTCTGCGCGATCTGGCGGACTTCCTCCAGATCGGTGCGCAGCGGCGATCCCTCCGGCGCCTGTTTTCCGGCGCGGCCCAGCATGGAGCCAATGGCGGTGAGGATTTGCCCGAACTCATCGTGCAGCTCGCGCGAAATGTAGCGCAGAGTGGACTCCTGGGTGGCGATGAGCTTCTGCGCCAGTTCGCTGCGCTGCTCGGAGAGTGTGCCCAGCCGCGCAAACAGCCGCCGGTTCGACTGGATCAGGTAAACGCTGGTGAGCAGGATGGCGATGAGCGTCGCGGTGAGGAAGATATACACCTGGCGCTGCACCCGGTCGTAAATCTGGCTGATCTGTTGGGTGGCCTGTTCTTCGCTTTCGTTGTTCTGCACCAGCAGGCGGGCCACGGCGGTGCTTAAGGCCGCCTGCCGCGCCTGCAGCGTGAGCCGGATCTGCTCGCGGGCTTCGGCGTCTTTGCCGTCGCGGGCCAGGCCCAGCGTGCGGTCCACGGCATTCCAGAACTGGGCCAATTGCTTGCCCAGGAATTCCCTTTGCTCGGGGGTGCGGTCGCCGACGGCGACCTGCGCCTCCAGCTTCAAGGCATCGTCCAAGTCCTCGCGAATGCGCTGAAACTGCGCCGACCACGCCGTCAGCGGATAAGGCTCGGTGTTATCGAGCATATCGCGCATGGCCAGGCCGAGGGAGTTCAGGTCGTTCTGAATGCGCAGCAGTTGCAGCGAATCTTTGCGATTGCGGGCGACCAGATTGTTCTGCAATTCGCGCAGCCCGGAGATTTGCCGCGTGATGTACCAGGAATAAGCCACCACGGCCGCCAGCGTGATGATCAGCCCGAGGATCAGCGCGGGCGTGGGCGAGCGGCCGGGAGCAGGCGAGCGTTGCACGCACCCGAGGATACAACGCGGGCGGAAGCGCGGGCCATCGCATTTCGCAGCAGGGGCCAGGCTGAGAACAGAGGGCTCTCACCAACGCGACGGAAGTTTCAGCCTGGGCAGGATGAGTGATGCTGATCACGCGATAGTGTGACACACATCACATCGCTGGAATTGGTAGGTCGATTAACCTACATGGTGGAAACCATTTCACTCCAGCACGGCATGGAGGTGTGGACATGCCGGAAAACACACCAGGCAAAACCAGTGGGGACGAGCGCGACATTCTTGAGCTGTTGAAGTTCGAGCTGCAGTTTCTCGAACAGGGTGGATATGGCCGCTCGGTGAAGACGCCCTGGAAACCCACTTCCATCTTTCAGGATTCTCTCACTTGCCTCAATTTCAACGACCCCGATCGCCCTCATCCCTGCGGCGGGTGCCTGCTCATGAAGTTTGTGCCGGAGTTGTTCCGCAACGAAGCAGTGCCCTGTCACCACATTCCCTTGAACCCGCTGGGAGAGACCGTGTACACCATGGAGCGGCAAGCTTCGCCGGCCGAAGTGGAGGAGACGCTGAAAGAATGGCTCCGCACCATGATTCACGAGCTTGAGCGGCGTGCCGCGGAGGTGAAATCGAAGGAGCCCTGACGCGCACGAGCCCAGGTTTCCGTAAGCCGCCTTGGGAGGACTGCATGTTGTCCAAATGCATGAATCCGGCGTGCGCGGCGAAGTTCCGCTATCTGCACGAGGGTAAGTTGTTCAAAGTGCAGAGCCAGCCTGCGGGCCCTGAGGACATTCCCAAGGTTGAGTTCTTCTGGCTTTGCAACGATTGCTCACGGAAGTTGACCCTTGCGGTCTGCGAAGGCGAGGTTACAACCCGCTTCCTGCCAGAGGAATTATCCCCTGCCAGCGCACTGGAAAAACCGCGCCCGAGGCGCAGTTCGTTCTTCAGCAGGTCGTTCTTCAAGCCTTAGGCGCAGGCGTCATTTCTGGTCTGGGCCGTTGGAATCCAGATCCTTGGGAAAAGATTTAAACACTACCTCGCTGGACTTGGAGGAAGTCTTCTTCTCCGCGTCGGTTTTGGACTGCACCAGAGTGCCTTTGAGGAGGTAATAGGCTTCGTCACCGGGATTCTTGCCTTGCCCGCGTCCAAAGTTGCCGGTGAACTCGTACCAGGAGCCATGAACCGCCTGGGTAGTGAAAGTCAGCTTCTTTCCTTCCAGTTTGCCCTTCTTGAAGAATTGATCGAGGAAGGTGGCGCGGTCGCTGTCGGTATCGCCGTAGCGGGAGATGAAGCCGCTGACGCTGTTGTCGTCCTCAACGCTGATCTGCACGAACTCACCGTCCTTCAGAAATGAATAGGTGCCGGAATAGTCGTCCGCGGGAGCGGCAGGCGGCGGTGCCGTCGATGAGTTTTGGGCGAGGGTGCCGGTGCAAAGCACGAGGAAAACAGCCAGAAACCGGAGACTCATGAAAGCATTAGAGCACGGAACGCAGCCTGCCGGGGAACAGGCCTAGCACAACCGGAGGAGCGTGGAGGCTCGAACCCGGCTATAATCGGGGCTTGCATTTCTCCGTGGTGGGTGGATGAGTCAGGCTTTGGGACCGCTGGACGCCGTTGTGGATTTACCGGAGCGCCCGGTCCCGGAACCCAGGCTGCTGGTCGAACTGGAGCCGCGCTCCCGGGTTTTCTTCCGCAATCTAAAGGACTTATTCTTCCCTCAACGCCTCCCGCCGCTGCGCCTGATTTCCTGGCCGGCGGCTCCCTGGCCGGACGTTCTGGTCTCACGCCGCCTGCCGTGGTGGGGATGGGCGGAGTCGCTTGTAATTCATGTGGCAGTGGTCGCCGCAATTTTGGGCGCTGTGCGGATATGGCCGCCCCGCATCCAGGTAGCTGAGTCGCAGGCGTTCCACCGCGAGGACGTAATTTACTACGACCCGGCTGAGTACCTGCCGCCCCTTGATACTGGCGGCTCTCGGGTGCCTTTGCCCCAGGCGGGCCAGCCGGAATACGCGGCGCAGCCCATCATTTCCGTGCCTCCTGAGGCCGACAATCATTCCCAGACCATCGTCACGCCGCCGAATATCAAGCTGACGCATGACGTCCCCCTGCCGAATATGGTCGCCTGGTCGAAGGTCGAGCCTTCGGTTCCTCTTGCTGCCACTGCCAGGAGTGTGGCTCAGATGAAGCTGCCCGCCATGGCTGCGGCCGTAGTAGCGCCTCCGCCGGAAGTGCAGAGACGCGCGGCTATCGCTTCGCCTTCGATCCAGGAGGCTGCGGTGGCGCCTCCGCCGGAGTTGAATTCGGCGGTGGCGAGACGCGAGCTGCAAGGGCCAAGTGCGGCGGTGATCGCGCCGCCTCCCCGCGTGGAGAATGCGGCTTCAATCCGGCATGTCGGCGATATCACGATCGGCCATGCTCAGGCTGTCGCGCCTGCGCCGCAATTGCCAGTCGGCGAGCAGCGCGCGGCCGGGCGGGTTGGGCCCTTGCGAGGGCAAGCCCCGGAAGTGGTACCGCCTCCGCCTTCGCTTCCGGGGGGTGAAGCCTCCGGCGCTACTGGCGGCGGGCAGATTATCTCTCTCAGCGTTCATCCGCTCGCGCTGAGCGCCGGTATTCCCGCCGGCAATCGCCGCGGCACATTCGCCGCCACGCCGCAGGGAAAGCCAGGAGCACCCGCCACACCCAACATACCGGGCGACCCGGCCGGGGCAAAGCCAGCCGACGGCAAAGGCGGAAAGAACGGAAATGGCGCCGGAGCCGGGGCTGACTCGGGCACTGTGCCGCCGGGATTATATGTTGGCGCTGCGCCTGCCGCGTCGGATGGCGCCGCTACCGGGGGAGCGGGCGAAGGAGCCGGCACACAGAATCGCGCGGACAGCCAGCCCGACCTGCTAGCGAAAGCTGCTCCGCCGCGAGTTACGGCTGCGCCGCCGCGTCGTGCGGTTCCCGACGTCGCCGAGCCCAAGGGTGACCTCGAACGCCAGGTGTTCGGCTCGAGAAAGTATTATTCGATGATGGTGAGCATGCCGAACCTGACCTCGGCAGGGGGAAGCTGGATCATCCGTTTTGCCGAGTTGAACAAAGCCGATGTCGATGCTCAAAGCCCCGCAAAAACTGATCTCTCCGCCCCCATCGCCACGCGCCAGGTGGACCCGAAATATCCGCTGGAGTTGATGCGCCACAACGTGCAGGGAACGGTGACGCTTTATGCCATCATCCACAGCGACGGTACGGTGAGCGATGTGAAAGTCCTGCGCGGAGTGGACGATCGCATCGATGAATACGCCCGCGAAGCATTGGCCGCATGGCAGTTTCGGCCGGGCACAAAAGATGGAAGCCCGGTGGATGTCGAGGCGGTGGTGGTAGTCCCGTTCAAGCCGATGCGAATGAAATCCGCGTTCTGAGCGTAGTGCCGGCGTCCCGCCGGCACTTGTACGTCTCTCGTGACTCTGCATCTGGGCAGCGTTTGCCGGTCCGTCTCTTTCGTCCCCTTGGCGTTTCAGGCGCCAGCCGCAATGAGCGGGGCACCTTTACGC
>DATJXG010000172.1:0-4684 GCA_035500455.1 Terriglobales bacterium
GCGATGGTGGAGGCGGGCAGGCTGACGACGGTCAAGAGCAGAAGAACGAACCAAAGCAGGCGCGCCGCTTTGCGGGCGCGGGTTTGCAGGCCGCCTTCGGTTTTTACCGTGAGATAGAGCGCTCCGTGCAGGGCGAGCGCCGCCAGGGCGACCAGGCCGCCGATCACGGTGTACCAATCCAGAATGCCGGGCTGCGGCCCGAGTTTCCAGTTGGTCCACAGGGGCAGAAAGAAGTAGCCGTCGGGTTGCAAGGGAACGCCGCGGATCACGTTGGCCAGGGCGGCGCCGTAGAAGATCGCGAGCAGCGCGCTGGAGATGAAGAATACGCCGTCAAAGAATGACTTCCACACCCCCATCGCGATCTGCATGCGCAGTTCGATGGCGGCGCCGCGCATGATCAGGAGCCAGAGCACGATCATGAGGGCGAGATAAAAACCGCTGAAGGCGGAGGCGTAAAGCAGTGGGAAAGCGAAGTACAGCGTGCCGCCGCCGGCCAGGAGCCAGACTTCGTTGCCGTCCCACACCGGGCCGATAGTGCGGAGGGTCAACTGGCGTTCTTCTTCGGTGCGGGCGAGAAATAAATGCAGAATGCCCACGCCGAGGTCGAAGCCGTCGAAAACGACGTAGGCGACCAGCATGACTGCAACGATCCAGAACCAGATGAAGCCCATTTTCTTTCTCCTTAGCCCCAGCTCCTTCGACCCCGCTGCTTACGCCCCCGTCATGGGTAGGCCCTTGGCGGCAGCCAGTTCGTGAATGGCCGGGCCGCGGCTGATGATGCGATAGACCAGAATTACAAAGAGAACCGAGAGCACGGTGTACATGCCCATAAAGCCCAGCAAGGTGAAAAGGCTGTTACCGCTGGAAACGTATTTCGAGTAGCCATTGGAGGTACGGATCAGTCCGTACACGACCCAGGGCTGGCGGCCAATCTCGGCGGTCATCCAGCCGGCGGTGTTGGCGATGTAGGGCAGGGGAAAACTCAGCATCAGCGGCCACAACGCCCACCGGGTGTGAAATAAACGTCCCCGCCATAGCAGGAAGGCAGCGACGACCATCAGCAGGACGAAGTAGGTGCCCAGGCCGGCCATGATGTGGTAGGAGTAGAACAACAGCGGCATAGGCGAAGGCCATTGGTCGCGGGGAACCTGGTCGAGCCCTTTCACTTCGGCCAGAGTTGTGCCGTAGATCAGGAAGCTGAGCACGTCGTTTACGGCGATGGGATTGTCGATGGTTTGCTTTTCTTCGTTGGGCTGGCCGATGAGGACGATGGGCGCGCCCTTTGCCGAGCTGAACAGGCCTTCCATGGCGGCCATGGCGGCGGGCTGCTGCTGGGCCAGGTAGCGGCCGTGAAGATCGCCGGTGGGGAAGATCTGCGTGATGCAGGAGATCACTCCGGCGACGACACCCACCTTCAGAAAGATCTTTCCGTGATCGGGGAATTGGTTTTCGAGCAGGTAGAACGCGCCCACCGAACACATCACAAATGCGCCGGTGATCACCGCGCCAGACATGTTGTGGGCGTATTGCAGCAAGGCCCAGGGATTGGTGAGCAGTCCCCAGAAGCTGGTGACTTCGTAAACACCATTGGGCAGGATGCGGTAGGCCACGGGATGCTGCATCCAGGCGTTGGTGACGATGATGAAGAAGCCGGAAATCCAGGAACCGACAAACACCAGGAAAGCGGCAGCCCAATGGCCCCAGGCGGACAGCCGCTTCTCGCCGAAGAGGAAAAGGCCAAGGAACGCCGATTCCAGGAAAAACGAGAAGACGCCTTCCATGGCGAGAGGCTGGCCGATCACGCCTCCGGTGGTGCGGGCGAATTGCGACCAGTTGGTGCCGAACTGAAATTCCATGGGAATTCCGGTCACGACCCCGAGGAGGAAATTCACCGCAAAGATCTTCGCCCAGAACCTGGCGGCTTCGTTGTAGCGCTCGTTTTTGCTGCGGATGGCGATGGTCTTGAGCGCCACGATCAACAAGGCGAGGCCCATGGTGAGTTGGGGGAAGAGGTAGTGGAAGGTGACGGTGAAGGCGAAGTGAATTCGATGCAAGACTAACGCATCCATGAGAGCCTCGGTGGATTCAATCTGTGGTCATTGATGATTTCCGCGCGGCCGGGTGCAAATATGAATGCCATCCGGAGCACAGCGAGGGAGCCGGGCTCGGCTCGCGGTGAAATGAGTGCGGGCGGAGGGAAGAGCCCAGATCCCTCGCTGCACACGGGATGGCAAGTGCAAAGAAGGGACGATTGAATCTCGATCGTTCGATTTTGCGACTCCATTTCAGACGTTTTCACAAATCCAGGACTGCGGCAACGGACGAAGAGTCCTGGCGCGCGCGCAGCTGGAAGCCCATCTTTTTCGAGATTTTCTGCATGGCCAGGTTATCGGCCAGCATCTCGGAGGAAACCCTGGCCAGCTTCTCATCGCGCGCCACCTGAACCACGCGGCGCAGCAGTTCCAGGCCCAGTCCACGGCCCTGATATTTGTCGGAGACCAGGACGGCGACTTCCGCTTCGTTGCGGCCGAGAAGCTTGTTGAGGCGTCCCACGGCGAGAATCTGCCTCGACCCGCTGGCGGGATCGCGTTGCTCGACCACCAGGACCATCTCGCGATCGTAGTCGCCGAAACAAATACGCAACAGGCGTTCGTGGGCGATTCGCGCTTTCAGGCTCAGGGAGGCGAAGTAGCGCATATAAACCGTGCGGTCGGAGAGGGTGTGATGAAACTCGGCGAGCAGCGGCTCGTCCTCAGGGCGGATGGGGCGAATGGTGACCTCAGCGCCATCGTTCGTCGTCCATCGTGAAACGTACTGCACCGGATAGGGGCGAATCGCGGGCTTGGGAAGTTCACTTTGCCTGGTTTGATCGTGCAGGACAACGCGCGCATCCAGCGCCAGCAGCCGGTCGGACGAAGCCAGCAAGGGATTGATGTCGATCTCGGAAATCCAGGGCTGCTCGACCACCAGCTGGCTGAAGCGGACGAGGAGATTTTCCAGAGCGGCGAGGTCCACCGGCTTGCGGCCGCGCACTCCCTGAAGAGCCTTGAAAATCTGGGTTTGTTCCATGGTGCGGCGGGCCAGTGTGGTGTTGAGCGGCGGCAGAGCGAGGGCGCGGTCTTTGTAAACTTCAACCAACTGGCCTCCGGAGCCGAACAGCAAGACCGGGCCGAACTGAGGGTCGATGCTGCTGCCGAGGATCAACTCGTAGCCGTCGAGTTTCACCATGGGCTGTACGGTAACGCCGCCGAAGTGCTCCGCCCCCGCTTTGGCGGTAACCGATGAATGGATGGATTGATACGCCTTGCGCACGGCGCTCTCGTCGCGCAGGTTGAGCACGACCCCGCCGACGTCGGTTTTGTGAGTGATGGTATCGGAGAAAATCTTGAGCACGACGGGGAAGCCGATATCGGCGGCGTGCTGGACAGCTTCGTCTTCGCTGACCGCGATGCGGGTTTCGACCGTAGGAATACCGTAATGCGAAAGGACGGCTTTGGATTCGAACTCGTTGAGCAGGATGCGGCCGTTTTCTCTGGCCTTCTCAATAATCTGGCGCACGCCTGCCCGCGCGGTATTGTCCAGTTCCGTGCCTTCGGCCAGGCTCGGGGTCTCGTACAGACTGCGCAGGTTCTGGGTGTAACGCCACATATACGTGAAGGCGCGGGCCGCAGTGTCGGGATAGGGAAAAGTGGGAAGCCCGGCTTTGTTGAGGATGACCTCGCCCTCGGCGATGCTCACCCCGCCCATCCAACTGGCGAGCAGGGGCTTGCCGGAGGAATGGGCATAGGGTTTCAGACGCTCGGCGATCTCGGTGGGATTGGTCATGCCCTGGGGGGCGAGAATGGCGAGCAGGCCGTCGCTGTTGGGGTCCTTGGCCGCAAGTTCGATGGCCCGCGCGTAGCGTTCGGAATCGGCATCGCCGAGCACGTCGATGGGGTTGCCGTGGCTCCAGTGGGGCGGAAGAAATTCATCCAGCGCGCGCAGGGTTTCGTCGGAGAGCTTAGCCAGTTCCCCGCCGTTGGCCACCAAGGCGTCGGTGGCTAGTACGCCGGGGCCGCCGGCATTGGTGAGCACCGTGAGGCGCGGGCCGCGCGGGCGGGGCTGGCGGCCGAGAACTTCCGCCATGTAGAAGAGGTCGGCGATGTTGAGTACGCGCAGCACACCGCAGCGGCGAAAGGCGGCGTCGAGGACTTCGTCGCTGCCGGTGAGCGCCCCGGTGTGGGATGCAGCGGCTTTCGAAGCCGCTTCTGATCTACCCGCCTTGATGACGATGATCGGCTTGGTGAGAGCCACTTCGCGGGCGGCGGAGAGGAATGAGCGAGCGTCTCCCACGGATTCCATGTAGAGAAGAATGCTTTTGGTATGGGGGTCGTCGCCGAAGTGATAGATGAGGTCGCCCCAGCCGACATCGAGCATGGAGCCGGTAGAAACGATGGCGCTGAATCCGACCTGCTCTTTCTCGCTCCAATCGAGAATGGCGGTGAGCAGGGCGCCGCTCTGGCCGAGGAAGGCGACGCTGCCGGCTTTAGGCATGCTCTTGGCGAAGGTGGCGTTCATGCCGATGGTGGGATTCATCACGCCCAGGCAGTTGGGGCCGATGAGGCGCAGGGAGCTGCGCTTCAATTGCTCCTGGATTTGCCGCTCCAGGGCGATGCCATCGGCGCCGCGCTCCTTGAATCCGGCG
>DATJXG010000173.1:0-14211 GCA_035500455.1 Terriglobales bacterium
TCAGCAGCTCACCGCCGGCGTACAGAACATCGAAAGCGAGAAATGCCACCGGTAACCTGCGCATCAACTCGTCGCTGACTTTCTTCCGGCCTAATCTTTGTTGGAGCGCGCTGAAAGGGAGCGCGCGTCCGAGGATAGCGCTGGCGTCCAGCTGACTTTGGGACGGCGGATGCGTCTGATCGTTGGGAGGAATTGCCGGCGAAGATGCCGGCGCTACCCTCCAGGCGACGATCTCTCCGTCGAGAATCGCATCCTGCTGAAAGCCCGCCAGCGCATCCGGAAGCTCCGGGAATGACTCGGTGATCTCATCGCGAGTTCGCGAGAAGATCCGAACCTCCCCGCCCGAACAGTGCGCCTGGGCGCGGATGCCATCGAACTTGTCTTCCACCAGCGCCTCGGGAAAGTAGCTGAGCGCATCCTCTGCCGATTCCGCCGGGCTGGCCAGCATGAAGCCCAGGGGATGAAACAGCCGCATCTTCGCCTCGGCAAGCTTTCCGGCTGCGCCGAGCAGCAGCGACTCGCCGATATCCCCCAGCAGCATGTTGGCGCGCTGCACTTCGGCGAGTGTCCCGCCACAGGCTTTGGCGATGCCTTCTTCCACCAGGCTTTCCTTCAGCCCAATGCGCAGGTCGCCGGTCATGATCTTTACCAGGTACTTAGCTTCGAGCGGCGTGGCCCGCGCGAGCAGTTGCCGCGCCAGGGCTTCCTTTGGCGCCGCACCACGGGCGGAAGCAATCTGGCGGAATGTTGCTCGTGCCTCAAGCACACCGACGCCCGACTGCCCTCGGTCCGGCAGAACCTCGCCCGCCACTGCGCCCAAGTCGCCGTACTTTCGGTAAACCGAGGTCAGTTCGTCCTCGCTTTTGTCGGCCAGTTCTGCGACCAACCGCCATAGCAGCCTCCCACCGACTTGTAGCGTGGCTTCCTCCCACACGGGAAAGGGCCGGCCCGAAAGAAACACCGCCGAAACAGAGGCCTCCTCGGGCGTGCGCGACTGGAAATACTCGGCCACGATCGCCGTCTTCTCGAGTTTCTTTGACGTGCTCGCGATTCGCTCGCAAGCCGCCGCCAATTTCCGCATTCAGCAATGCCCGTGTAGGGACGGGGCTTGCCCCGCCCCGAATGGTTTCGGATTCTTCCTGACTGGCAGCAATTTCCGGCGGCAAACATCTGCCCGCCCGCTGGGCTTCGCCCGGCTGGCACGGGGCAAGCCCCGTGCCTACACGGTCTGCGCCACCGTTAACATGCTGCAAACTCCGTTACTTGCGTATCCGCTGCCGTCCTGCCGCGTATGTTAATCTAGTCCCACGTCGAGCCTTCCTTGGCGCCTTGGTCATCTAACGGTAAAGTATGCGAGTTTTGCGGACAATCTTGCGGTTTTTGGCGGCTATTCAGCTTCTGCCGGCGCTCGAAGCGGGCGAGGAGACCCTGGTGGGCGGCCAGGCCGTGCTCGAAGGCGTCATGATGCGTACCCCGCACGCCTGGGGGATCGCCTGCCGCAAGGCTTCGGGCGAGATGGCGCTGCACAGCGAGCCGCTGGAACGGCCCTCCGAGAAGCATAAATGGATGGCCTGGCCGGTAGTTCGCGGCGTTATGACGCTCGGCTATGCCATGACCCTGGGCTTCCGCGCCCTGAAGTTTTCCGCCAATGCCGCGCTGGAAAGCCTGCAACCCGAGGCGCCGGCGAACGAGCCGGACAAAAAGTTCGAAATCAGCGGCTGGATGGCCACGGTTCACATCCTGTTTTCGGTCGGCTTCTTCATCTTTATGTACAAGTACCTGCCGCTGCTGGCGACCACCGAACTGAAGAAGCTGAACCCAGCCCTGGGCGGCCAGATCGCCTTCAACCTGATCGACGGCCTCATTCGCCTGGCGTTGTTTCTGCTGTTCATCTGGGGAGTTTCCTTGTTCGCCGACATTCGCCGGGTTTACCAGTATCACGGGGCGGAGCACAAAACAGTGTTCGCCTTCGAGAACGGCGATCCTTTGCAGGTCACCGAAGTCCAGAAGTATTCGACTTACCATCCGCGCTGCGGCACCAGCTTCCTGATGACGGTGATGATTATCTCGATCCTGTTCTACATGCTGATCCCGGTAACCACCTTCTGGGCGCGCTTCGCCATCCGCATTGCGCTGCTGCCGGTGATTGCCGGAGTTTCCTACGAGATGATCCGCTTCGCCGCCAGGCACCGCGGCTCGTTCTTCGCGCTGATGACGGCGCCTGGCCTCTGGCTGCAGCGGGTCACGACCCAGCCGCCTTCCAACGATCAGGCCGAGTGCGCCATCGTCGCGCTGGAAGAAGCCATGGCGCTGGAGAAGCAACGCGGCGGCGAACTGGTAATTGCTTAGAAAACCGTCCTGAGTCCTTGGTCGTTGGTCCTTGGCTTGAACCCTCCTTTGGTCATTCGTCACAGACAAGCCAGAGTCCATTCACTAATTTGTGCCCAGGAGGATCCCGACCATGACTAGCTCTTCGTTCCGGGATTTGAGGGTGTGGCAGGCCGCCATGAGACTGGCGAGTGAGATATATCGGGAAACAGCCAACTTCCCGAAGCACGAATTGTATGGATTGTCGCAGCAGGTTCGGCGGGCAGCTGTTTCTGTGCCAAGCAACATTGCGGAAGGCAAGGGACGCCACTCAAATAACGAGTTCGCCCATTTTCTGCTGAACGCGCGTGGCTCGCTGCTTGAGTTGTAAACGCAGCTTATGATAGCGGAAGAACTGCAATATCTACCGGCAGCGAGAATCCGCCACTTGCTGGACCTGGCGGAGTACCTTGGCCGAGGCTTGAGCGGGCCGATCAATTCCCTGCGGACAAAGCCGCCTGAGGTAAAGCCTGACCGGGGTGGTTTTTGCCAAGGACCAACGACCAAGGACCAAGGACGCCTTTGTAACTATGTTTGAACGACTCGAGCAAATCGAAAAGCGCTACGACGAACTCACGCAGGCGCTCGCCTCTCCCGAGGTGATCAACGACTCGGCCAAGTATCAGAAGACGGCCAAGGCGCATAGCGAAATCTCGGCGGTGGTCGAAAAATACCGCGAGTATAAAGACCTGACGCAAGGCATCGCCGAGAGCAAGGCCATGCTGGCCGAGGAAAAAGATCCTGACATGCGGGCCTACGCCCAGGAAGAACTCGACCAGCTGGAAGCCCGCGTCGGAGGAGTCGAAGAGGAACTGAAGGTCCTCCTCCTGCCCAAAGACCCCAATGACGAGAAAGACGTGATTCTCGAAATCCGCGCCGGCACCGGCGGTGACGAAGCGACTTTGTTCGCTGCCGAGATGTTCCGCATGTACACCCGCTACGCCGAGACGCAGGGCTGGAAGGTCGAGGTGCTCTCTACATCGGAGTCGGGCGTGGGCGGCCTGAAGGAAGTCATCGCTATCATCGAAGGCCAGCGGGTTTATTCGCGGCTCAAGTACGAGAGCGGGGTACACCGCGTGCAGCGCGTTCCCCAGACTGAGCAGCAGGGACGTGTACATACTTCCGCGGTCACGGTAGCTGTATTGCCCGAGGCCGAAGAAGTGGATGTGAAAATCGATGCCAAAGACCTGCGCGTGGATACCTTCTGCTCCTCGGGGCCGGGCGGGCAGTCGGTGAATACCACGTATTCCGCGGTGCGCATTACGCACATCCCGACCAATACCGTCGTGAGTTGCCAGGACGAAAAATCGCAAATCAAGAACCGCGAGAAAGCCATGCGGGTGCTGCGCTCCCGCCTCTACGAAGTGGAAATGGAGAAGCAGCAGGCGGCCCTGGCCAAAGAGCGCAAAGCCATGGTCGGCTCCGGCGACCGCAGCGAAAAAGTCCGCACCTACAACTTCCCCCAGAACCGCGTCACCGACCACCGCATCGGCCTGACGATTCATCAACTGGAAGCGGTGATGGACGGGAAGTTACAACCCCTGGTGGACGCGCTGATGGCCCACTACCAGGCGGAGAAGCTTAAAGGCGAGACGGCTGCCGTGGTGTGATCTGGTGTAGGGACGGGGCTTGCCCCGTCCGAAGCTAATCCCTGATCTCGCTGCGCTTGGCAGCACCTGACTCAACTGACTGAGTAGCAACGCTGCGAATCCGGCCTGACTCAGGCGATTCCAGGCGTACGTTGCAGCGTCGCCGGCAATGAACTAGCCTCCAGAGTGGCCAGGTCGAGAATCTCGGACGCGTGCTGAATGTCAATCCCAACAATCTTTCCGTTCGCGCCCAGATCGATGACCACGCCGTCCTGGATCTCGCGCGAATCCGCGCTCGGACGCGAGTTTAAGTCGATGTAGAGCGAGTCGGTCTCTTGACGGTAATGAAGCTTCATTCACTTCTCTAACGGCTCGCCCGATTATACCGTCGTCCTCCTATGCCCTCTTTGTGTTGAAATACCTCAGTGCTGCTCAGGGAATGCCTCGCCTCTGCTCTAATCCGCCTCACTGCCGCCCGAACGCCTTCGCCCCGCATGAATGCCGAACTCCTCCTGATGTTTACCCTGAATTGCGACCGCGCCTACCTTTACGCCCACCCCGAGCGCGAACTCACCGCTGACGAGCAATCCCGCTATGACGCCGCCCTCGCCGAGCGTGCCCGCGGCGTGCCCGCGCAGTACATCACCGGGCATCAGGAGTTCTGGGGGATGGATCTCATTGTTTCTCCGGCTGTCCTGATTCCCCGCCCGGAGACCGAGCATGTCATCGAGGTCGTCTTGCAGCTGGCGGGGGTGGGGCGGGCGCCCTCGCCCGCCAACTCCCTCCGCCTCGCCGACATCGGCACCGGCTCCGGCTGCATCGCCCTGGCCCTGGCCAAGGAACTGCCCGAGGCCGAAATCCACGCCACCGACATCTCGCCATCTGCCCTGGAGATCGCCCGCGCCAACGCTGCCCGCCTCCAGCTCGAAGACCGAATCCGCTTCCGCCAGGCCGACCTGCTTGAGAGGTTCGGGCCCGAGAGCCTGGATTTTGTGGTCTCGAACCCTCCTTACGTGGGGGAGTCAGAAGAAGATCAGGTCCAGCTCGAAGTCCGAAAATTCGAGCCAAGGGCGGCTGTTTTCGCGGGCCCGACTGGCCTGGAGGTCATCTCCAGATTAGTCCCACAGGCATATGCAGCCCTCAAGCCCGGAGGCTGGCTGGTGCTGGAAATCAGCGGCGCTATCGCCGACAGAGTGCACCCCGCACTAAGAGAGTGGGGTGAGGTCGCCATCAGCAAGGACTTGCAGGGCATTCCGCGGGTCGCAACCGGGCGAAAACCTGAGCCTGCAGTATAGGCAACCGGACTGCCAAAAGGCCCATCTACCCTCCGTACCCACGCCGCTTCGTCTGCCATACTCCTGGCGCCGAAAGTAACTCCGCTCGTCGGTTTGCCATTTTGGGCTAGCACCTACCCGCCTAAGGTGTGACCAAAGCCCCGTCCTTGGTAACGTCCAAAACGGGGTGTGCCACCGTTGACACGAGTGAACCTACTTTGTTACCGTGGGGCACGTCACAAGCGAGATCGGCTAAGTGCTGAATCCGGTAGAGATTGCAGCTAGCAGTGCTCGAGATCAAGTTCCGTTCCGGTGACGCCCAAAGGCGGCGCAGAAGTCTCACACCCCAAATGGGAGCGCAGCCCAGCCAGGTACAAAAGTTTTGCAATGCGGCTGTTTGCTTGCTGTTCCATTACGGCCCTTGTGCCGATTACTAAAGAAAGAGTACGAACCTACGAACCGAAGGGAAAACTTGCAGAAGCGCTTCTACATTCTTTTTGTGGCCCGCGGGAAAGACGGGCAGCTGCGCAAGATTCCCATTCCCATGCGTTACCTGTACGTCCTGATCGCCGGCTCGGCGATCGTGATGGCCTGCGTTCCCGGCATCGCCGCTTCCTACGCCCGCATGCTGGGCAAGGTTTCGCGCTTCAACCAATTGCGCAACGAGAAAGAGCAGCTGCAAAACAACTACGCGCGCCTGGAGCAGGAAGCGAAGGAACGCGACATTCAGGTGGCGTCTCTGGGATCGCTGGCCGGCGAAGTTTCTTCGTTGTACGGCCTGAAATCGAGTCCGGTTCTGGACGATACACCCGCCAGCGGCCACGACGAGCAATTGCACTCCTGCCTCGACCAGCTTTACGCCCTGCGCAGTTCCGCCCTGAGCGGAGCTACGATGACCGGAATTTCACTGGGCATGGTGCAGAACGTGACTATGGCGGACTGGCAGCGCGCCAATTCCACGCCTAATCTGTGGCCGGTGGAAGGCCAGGTCACCGGCTCATTCGGCGAAAGAATCGATCCCTTTAACGGCGAAGGCGCCTTCCACAACGGGGTGGATATTGCGACCGCCTACGGCCAGCCGATCGCGGCGCCCGCGGACGGTATCGTTGTTTACGCTGATACCCTGGGCGGCTACGGCCGCTTCCTGGTCCTTGAGCATGGCCATGGGATCACCACCCGCTACGGCCACCTCTCAGGCTTTGCCGTAACCGCGGGCCAGGAAGTGCATCGCGGCGACATCATCGGTTACGTCGGCCAGAGCGGCCGCTCCACCGGGCCCCACCTTCACTACGAAGTGCGCATCAACGATATTCCGGTCAATCCCCACAAATACCTCCGCCTCACACTGGCCCGCACTGGCGGGTTCCTGACGGGAAGCTAGCTAGGACCTGTCGTTGGTCGTTGGTCCTTGGTCCTTGGCTTCCAGCGCGGAGCCGCTGCGGCTGGTTGTTTTTGGTCGTTTGTCGTTGGCTATCCTGTTCTGAGGACGCCTGGCGGTCAACTAAACGTGGCGGGTTCAAAACAGCCAACGACCAACGACCAAGGACTGACGACCACACTACTGCCTCAGCCCCATCCAGCGCTCGGATACCACAATCGAATTCCCGGGATTCTGGGGATCGTAGCGTACTGACGTCGGCAATCCCAGCCGGCAGGAGTGCAGGTTGATCATGGGGCGCAGGTAGGTCACGTCCTGCGAGCACTCATAGGAGACCCCGGCAACGTCGTAGTGGTAGATCAGCATGGTGGAGAATTTGTTTTCCGCCATCTGCAGTTCTTGCACGTCAATCACGCTGCCATCGGTAATACGTCCGTTCTGTTCGAGGAAGGAGCGGCGTTCGCGCTCCACGTCGTCAGCAGATTGCGGCTTGCGCCGGAAGACGAAGTACGTCCCGAACAGCGCCACCGCGCCTGCCAGGACAAGAGAATAAAGCCGGAATGAATTCATGGCTTACACAAGGCGCCACGGCGTGTCGCGGCGCCCTCTCAACAGAATAAGGCCAGCGGAACAATTGCGGAAGGTGGGGTTACCGAGGCGGTTAGTGGTAGTGGACACAGAAGGATCAGTGCCTGCTGGTGCGGCCTGATGTTTTGTGCCCTAAGGGCACACTGACAAAGAGCATGCCCGATTCCAATCGGCAATCGAGAATCGCCAATCGAAAATGCCGGCACCCAAGATCTCCGCCACCCACTACTCTTCGTCCATTGCTTCTTCGTCCACCACCGGGTTCGAAAGGCTGCCCACTCCCTCCACACTCACTTCCACCACGTCGCCGGCCGCGATCGGCCCCACGCCGCTGGGAGTGCCGGTAGCGATGAGGTCTCCCGGCAGCAAAGTCATGACCCGAGCAATGTAGCGAATGATTACATCCAGCGGGAAGATGAAGTCGCGGGTGTTGCCGTCCTGGCGGAGTTCCCCATTCACTCGGGTTTGAACTCCGACTCCAGCCCAGGGATCACATTCGCTGTTCACCACCGGCCCCACCGGGCAGAATGTGTCGAAGCCTTTGCCGCGGGTCCACTGGCCGTCCTTTTTTTGCAAATCGCGCGCGGTGACGTCGTTTACGCAGGTATAGCCGAGAATGAACGGGCGGACATCCTCGCCCGCAGGAAGGCTATGGCATGTTTTCGCGATCAGCACTCCGAGTTCGCCTTCATGGTCCACACGCTGCGAGAGCGCTGGCCGCACGATCTTCTTCCCGGGAGCGAGCAACGCCGAAGGAGGCTTAAGAAAAATCAGGGGTTCTGGCGGAACCTCGTTTCCCAGTTCGGCGGCATGTTCACGATAGTTGCGCCCAACACAAACGATCTTGGAGGGCCGCCCCGGCGCCAGCAGGCGCGCTGAACTCAGACGCATTGGGTCACAGCGCCTGCTGGGAAGATCCTCCAGATCCTCCTCGGCTTCGTGAGGCGGCGTCAGCAGCAAGCGCGTGATGGTCTCCTGCCCGGCTACCGGCTCGACAAGGCCGTACTGAACTTGTTGGTCAACCTCGAAGCAGCAGTATTTCATAGGCAAATATTAGATTGGCGATTTCCAATTGCCGATTGCCAATTGAAAGTCTTCGCCTTCAACGAAAAATCGCAAATCGACAATCAGCAATCGGAAATTCTCTAATGAGCCTGCTCGCTCGTCTCTTCCGACTTCCCGCTTTCGTTCCCCCGCTCATCCACCGCTGAGACACGATAAAAATACTTCTTTCCCGGCTGAACGTTGCCATCGCGATAAACAGCCTCTTTGTCCAGTTCGGAGTTGATCTTCACCGGCTCACCGCCATCTTCGCGCCGGTAAATGTTGTATCCGGCCAGGTCGGCTTCGGTGTTGGGCTTCCAGCTCAAGTCAATGAACGGCGCCTGCCCTACTCCCGAGAAAACCGCCTCAAGGCCCGAAGGCGCCGCCGGCGGAAACACATCGTGGGCGGTGACTTTGACTTCTGGAGTATCGTCGCCTTCGATCAGCATTTCGGGCTGGCCCGGGGCCGAAATCGAGGTCACGACCTCCGCATAGTAGAAGTAGGTCTTCTCCCATTCAATGCTCTGGTCGAGCGCCGCTTTCCGGCAAGCGAAGAGATCAGCCGTGATCGCGAGTACTGCATTCTTCGAATCTTCCGCGCGCCGGTAGATGCGCAACTGATACGACACATCTGGCGCAGGCGGCGCGGCGGGCTGACAATCCCATGAAATCTCCACCCCGGCGGCGGTGAGGCGGGCGCTGAAACCCGCAGGCGGCGCCATCGCCGGGGCTGCCGGGACCTGCACGCGATTGGAGAGCCCGGCGCTGCGGCCATAGGAGTTTACCGCTTCAACGGCGTAGGTGTAGCGAGCGTTCGGAGGGGCAAGGGGACTGCCCGAAAGAGTGTCAGTGTAATCCATCTTGTTCACACCCGGCGCGTGTTTCCCGGCCGGCGTGGCGATAACGCCGGGGAAGCTGCCCAGCGGAGTGCCGCAGCCGGCCATGGCCGCCGCGCTGCGGCAGATGCGAATGCTTCCCGGATGCTGCAGGCTTTCGCCATCGCTGGTTTGAGTGGGCATGGTCCAGCTCAAGTGAACTTTGTCGCCCTTGCGCACAGCGCGAAGATCCCTCACCGGCCTGGCCAGTTCGAGCGAAGGGGGCAGCGGGGGCCCGATTCGCGCACAGCCGCTAAAGAAGAGAATCCCTAAAATGCAAAGCAGCAGTTTGTGTGCGGAGTTCCGCATGCGCGGAAACAGGTTAACAGAAGCGATTCTTGAGCAAAGCGAACGGTATTCTGGATGAGACATTACATCGCTGGCCGCAACTGCCGGCTTACCCGATCAACTCCTTTACCGCCTCCCGGAAGACCCGCGTGTGGTGGTCCACGTCACTGGTGTCGGTCTGCGGGCACATGAGCGCCATATTGTGGAACGGCGTAAGCAGAATACCGCGGTTCATGGCGTAGAGATGCAGGAAGCGTTCCAGCTTGAAGTCCATCGCCGCGTGAGCCTCAGCTCCGTTCTTGGGCGCCTGGGCTGAAAACAGGTATTCCGCTCGGCAGCCCAGCCGGGTGACGTGCCAGGGGAGGTCGAATTCCGCAATGCTCTTCTGCACCCCGGCAGCCCACCGCTCGGCCATGGGAATCATGCGGTCAAAAGCTTCTTTGGTCAGCACCTTGGTGAGCGTGCCGCGCATCGCCGCCAAGGAGAGCCCGTTGCCCGCGAGCGTGCCGCCGATGCCCCCGGTATCACAGTCTTCCAGGTTCTCAGAAGATGCGATATGGTCCGCTACCTCCTGGGTGAAGCCGTAAGCCGCTCCAGGAACCCCGCCGCCAATGGGCTTTCCGAAGGTGAGGAAATCCGGATCGAGGTTCTCCGAGCGCGTGTAGCCGCCTGGCCCGGCGCAAATCGTATGGGTCTCATCGATGATGAGCAGGGTTCCGTACTTCCGCGTCAACTCACGCAAGTCCCGGTGGAAACCAGGAAGGGGGTGCACGATGCCTACGTTGGTGAGCGCCGGTTCCGCCAGCACGCAGGCCACGTCGCGGGGCGCCAAGGCTTTTTCCAGGGCCGCCACATCGTTGAACTCAACTACTTTGGTGGTGACCGCGGGATCAATCGGCGGTCCGATGTTCCCGCTGCGCGGCTTGAGCGTGCCGTCTTTCTGCAAGGTGGCGAACGTTTCATCCACGGTGCCGTGATAGCACCAGTTGAAAACCAGAATCTTGGGGCGGGCGGTGATGTGTCGGGCCAGCCGGATGGAAAAGCGATTGGCATCGGTGGCCGTCAGAGCGAACTGCCATCGCGGCAGATAAAAGCGGGCCTGCAGTTCCTCCGCGACGAAGACCGCATCCTCCCCGGGCAACATGAGCGTGATGCCTCGCTTGATCTGCTCTTCAATGGCCTTGACGGTAGCAAACGGGGAGTGGCCGGTCATGGCGCCGGTGTCGCCCAGGCAAAAGTCAATGTAGCGATGCCCGTCCACGTCGTAGAAATGAGCGCCCTGGGCCTCGCGCACAAAGGGAGGAAAGGTTCCCGCCCATTTGCGCATCCAGTTCATGGGCACGCCGCCCAGCATGGACTTGCCCGCCCGTTCAAAGAGCGCTTTGCACTTGGGACGGTCGTCCACGAAGCGCTGCTGCTCGCGCTGCATCAGGGTGTTAAGGCGCCCGCGATCGATAGCTGTCATAGAAAAAGCGGCTTCGGCCCGAATCTGCGAGTGTACGGGGGGAATGCCAAGCTGCGCAAGCGCGCACCACTCTCCGGCGCGACAAACCGATTGAGTTGGGCGAACACATTTTGCGACGTTCATCCCCTATAATGAAAATGTTGGCAGCCGGACCGGACGGTCGCTCGCGGCATCTTCGGATGGCGCGGGAGGAAAGTCCGAACTCCGCAGGGCAGTGTGCCGGATAACGTCCGGGAGACCAGGTTCAAGCCTGGCCGACGGAAAGTGCCACAGAAAACATACCGCCCCGCCGCCGTTGTGATTCCAGCCTCATTAAGACGGACCGAATGATGGGGACTGACAACGGCGGCGAGGTAAGGGTGAAAAGGTGCGGTAAGAGCGCACCGCCGCCGCAGCGATGCGGCGGGCAGGGCAAACCCCACACGGAGCAAGACCAAATAGGGAGGAAGTCCCGCCGATTCGGCAAGTCTTCGGCTAAACCCGGCAGACTTGCGGAATCGGCGGGACGCGTGCTGGCCCGGCGCGCCACAACCTCCGGGTAGGTCGCTTGAGCCGGGCAGTAATGCCCGGCCCAGAGGAATGACCGTCCTGCCGGGAAACCGGCAGACAGAATTCGGCTTACAGGTCCGGCTGCCACAAACATATAGCGGAAAGCTATTGCGCTTCCCCGCTGGGGTTCGGGGACCGCATCCACTCTTCTGGCCGGGCCTTCTTTCGGAGCGGCGGTTTTCGTCAGCGTGAAGACTATGCCGAGCACATTTCGCCGGGTTGTCGAACCTGGGATTTGCGGCATCCTGATTCTCTTTTTGCTGTACAGCCCTTCCGGGGTTCTGGGCCAATCAGACCTGGGTCAATCAGATCCTGATATCAGCGAATTCCGGAATTCATTCGCTCATCCGCCGGATGACTGCCGCATCATGGTGCGCTGGTGGTGGTTCGGCCCGGGCGTAACCAAGCCCGAAATCCGCCGGGAACTCGAACAGATGAAGCAGGCGGGCTTGGGAGGCGTGGAGATCGCCACACTGTACCCTGTGGCCCTGGACGACCCTCAAACCGGCTTTCACAACCTGCCCTTTCTTTCGGATGAGTATATCGAGGCGCTTCGCTTTGCTTCTGGAGAAGCCCGGAAGCTTGGTCTGCGCGTGGATATCACTCTGGGAAGCGGTTGGCCGTTCGGCGGACCGGCGATTCCGGTCACGCAGGCTGCGGGACAATTGCGCGTGGAGACGGTGGCAATTCCCGCCGGCGCAGGTTCCATAGGTGTTCCCAGCCTGTCCGTGGGGGAGGAGTTGATCGGAGTGTTTCTTGCGCCGGGATCAGGGGACGGGCTGCGACTCGCGGAAGCGAAACAGGTTGAGCAACCTGCAATCCATGATGGACGATTGCAGATTTCTGCGGAAGCCGACTCTCGCAGCGCGGTGTTCTTCATCTCCAGCCGGACCGGCATGATGGTAAAGCGGCCGGCGGTCGGGGCCGAGGGATTTGTCCTGGACCACTACGACCAGAACGCCATAGCCACTCACCTGCATGCCGGTGGCGACAGGTTGATGGAGGCATTCGGAGACCATCCGCCTTACGCAGTTTTCAGCGACAGCCTGGAAGATTACGGATCGAATTGGACGGGCGATTTTCTATCGCAGTTCCGCCAACGGCGCGGCTACGACCTCACTCCCCATCTGCCGGCGTTGATCGCCGGCGTTGGGCCGGAGACAGCTGCGATCCGGCACGACTGGGGAGAAACCCTGACCGATCTTGCGAACGAGCGTTTTCTCGCTCCCCTGCATGCCTGGGCCAACCAGCACCACACCTTGCTCCGTTCGCAGACCTATGGAATTCCGCCGGTTACTCTTTTCAGCAATCGTTACGCGGATCTCCCCGAGGGCGAGGGCAAAGCGACTCTGCTGATGTGGCGGCAGTTCTCTGACACGCGCTGGGCGGCATCGGCGGGCCACCTCTTGGGAAAACCGGTGATCTCATCGGAGACCTGGACGTGGCTGCACTCGCCCGCCTTCCGCGCCGCTCCTCTAGATATGAAGGCCGAAGCCGATTTGCATTTCCTGCAGGGAATTAACCAGTTGGTGGGGCACGGGTGGCCATATTCTCCGGAGATGGCGGGGGAGCCAGGATGGCGTATGTACGCGGCCGGCGCGTTCAACGCACACAATCCCTGGTGGTTTGCGATGCCGGATCTTGCCAGATATCTGCAACGCGTGAGCTTTGCCCTGCGCCAGGGCCAGCCTGAGAACGATGTGGCTCTGCTGCTGCCGAATGACGACGCGTGGGCGAGTTTTTCCGTTCCCCGCGATTCCTCTGCGCCGGTTACCACCAAGGGCGGCTTCAACACCCGCGGGGAAGACCTCAGCATCGACGACTCCATGCCAGCCCTGCTGGGCAATGTCGTGATTCCACAGATTCTCGACGCCGGCTTCAATTTTGACTTTATCGATGGCGACGCCATCGAAGCACTAGGCATTCACTATCCGGTGCTGGTCTTGCCCGGCGTCAAACGCCTGCCGCTTGCCGTTTACCAGAAGGTTGAGGCTTATGCCCGGCATGGCGGGATTGTCATCGCTACCCGCCGCTTGCCTTCTATGGCGCCGGGTCTGTTGAATGCGGAAAGCGATAGCCGGCAGATTCAGGAAATCTCTCAGCGCCTGTTTCGCGCAAAAGATGCGCCGGGACACTTTATAGAACACGAGAACCAGATGGGAGCGGCTCTCGCCCGCTATCTGAAGCCGGATGTTGTTCTTTCTCCGAAGACTCCAGAGATCGGCTTCATTCACCGCCATCTCAGCGACGGTGATCTGTATTTTATTGCCAATACCGCGAATCAGCCGCGCAGCGTGACGGCGGTATTCCGTCAATCGGCGAAGTTTGCGGAGTCGTGGGATGTTTTCACCGGCCAGGCTACAGCGGTAGAGAGTCCGGCCAGAATCGAACTCTCGCTGCAGCCTTACGAATCGCGACTGATTTTCTTCACGAATTCCGCTGCCGATTTGAAGCCGGAGTCTCCGCCTACGTCGCACTCATCGTCAACGACTATCGATCTCTCAGGCGATTGGAACCTCACATTCAGTGGAATGAGCAAAACGCTTCATATGGCCACCCTGCGCTCGTGGAGCGATGAAGAGCCGTTTCGCTATTACTCCGGAGAGGTCGCGTATGAAAAGACAATCGACCTACCCGGCGACTCTACCCCGCAAGCCTCGGCGGTTCTGGACTTCGGCGAAGGAACGCCTGTAGCCAAGCCCGATCCCTTGCCGGAGTTCAACATGCGCGCATACCTGGACGGGCCTATACGGGAAGCGGCGGAGGTCTATGTGAACGGGCAGCGGGCTGGGGT
>DATJXG010000174.1:0-4335 GCA_035500455.1 Terriglobales bacterium
AGAAGCGAGTGGTCAAGTGCGTTCTCATCGCCGCGGTGCCGCCGCTGATGCTCAAGACGGAGAAGAATCCGGGCGGCCTGCCGCTCTCGGTTTTTGACGATATCCGCGCTCACGTCGTCAACGACCGCTCGCAGTTCTTCAGAGATCTGACTCTTCCTTTTTATGGCTATAACCAACCGGGAGCGAAAGTCTCCGATGGGGTTCGCGAGTCCTTCTGGTTGCAGGGGATGATGGTCTCCATCGCCGGCGCATATGACTGCATCAAGGCATTCTCCGAGACGGATCAAACTGAGGATCTGAAAACAATCGACGTCCCGACTCTCGTGATCCATGGGGACGCCGATCAGATCGTGCCAATCGACAACTCCGGAAGACTCAGCGCGAAGCTCGTTAAGAATGCGACTCTGAAAGTGATCGCGGGCGCCCCCCATGGACTGTGCACGACGCACGCGGACGCCATCAATCAGGAACTGCTCGAATTTCTTCAAAAGTAGGTTGGGCGAACGGGAGGCATGGCGAACGGAGCCGCTGCCGCGAGAATACGCTTCGCTCAGGCGGTCGGCACGACAAGGAGACGAACTGAAGAGGAGGGACAGATCAATCACGTATGCAACACGGACCATGGTTGATCCCAGGGGAGAGATCGCATTGAAAGTTACTGGCGCCGGGGAATGGGTGATTCGTTACGCTTTGGCGCTCGTAATCTGGTGGATTGGAATGATGAAGTTCACTGGATACGAGGCAAACGGTATCCAGCCACTGGTCGCACACAGTCCACTATTGGGCTGGATGTACCATTTCCTGTCCGTGCGGCAATTCTCTGACGGACTTGGAATTGTCGAAGTCACCATCGGAACATTAGTAGCACTTCGACACTGGTCGGCCAAGGCATGTGCAATCGGCAGCGGCATCGCGGTGTTGATGTTTCTTACCACTCTTACATTCTTGTTCTCGACACCAGGATGGGAACCAACTCTCGGAGGCTTACCGGCACTTTCCGGCGCCGTAGGACAGTTCCTGATAAAGGACGCAGTCCTGTTGGGAGCTGCTATCTGGTCGCTGGGTGAGGCCTTGTCCGGAGGCAATCGAGGCCCAGTTCTGCAGCACTGAGCCCCGGAGCCGGCGAAGGCGCCAGAGCATCATTGCGAGTCATCTGGGGCCCGATGGTTCCGATCACCGTCGGCAGGGCCGCCGGGGACGGCCGTTTGCAAAGTCACCAAATCAAGTTCACTGAGCCTGTCAAACCCGTCACTCGTAATAGCCGAAATTCCGCAGAACGAGGGTACCGTTCAACAGGAATTCGCAGCCGATCGAAAGCCGGCAGCCGGAAGGGCCAATTGAGGAGCAGAGTGTCCCTTCGGCAGTTAACCGGCTAATCGTGGCAGAGGAAGATGGGCCAGTCGAAAGGCGTTATTCTTTTCCAGTCGGGATTTTTCTCGGAAGGTGAAGGTCCCGCCCTCGAGTTCGGATCTTGGGAAAGGCCAACGTCGCGGGCTGGGCCCCCACGGTCACGATTCTGTTTATCTCACTTTCCGCCGTGCAGTACAACCCCGAATCGGATTGGGCCGATGCGGGTGGGAAAGTCATTCTGCGCCACTGCCCGATTTGCGTGCAGGATTCCATCGTCGGTCATGGGCGCCGGCGCAAACAGGCTCATGATGCGCACCACGATTGGATCGGGATTCGCCGCGGTCTTTGCAACCGCTGCGGTAAAACATTCACCTTTCTGCCGCAGTTTCTCCGCCCTACGGCCATTACAGCTTCATCGCTCGCAGCCAAGCGCTACAGCGCTACTTCCTGGATACGCCCGTGGCGTTTCCCTCGTGCTAGCAGCAGGCGAGCAGCAGGAAATGGAGCGCAGGATGCCGGAATCCGAGGTGTGCCGAAAACTCAAGTTTTTGAACCATCGGTGGACTGCGGCCCTAAATTGAGACAATTGACCGGCCAATCGGGTTCCACCGATGAAGCCGCTGCGCAGGGGTAGGAGATTGGATATTCTTTTCCAGTTGATTCTTTTAAGGAGGCGAAGGCTCCGCTCTGGGTCATTGCCTCGGCAAGGTCAGTACCCGGAGCAGAGCCCCGTTTGCCACGATCGTCTTTATCTCACTTTCGGCGGCGCAGAGCAACCTGGCAGCCGATGGGGCCAAGGCAGGCGAAGAGCTCATCCGCCAATGTCCGGTTTGTTTGCTGGACTCGATCGTTGGCCATGGTCGCCGCCGCAAACAAGCTCATGATGAACACCGTGACTGGATTGCGATCCGTCGAGGTGTCTGCCAATCTTGCGGGAAGACGATTACCTTCTTGCCTTGGTTTTCTCTCCCTTACACGCATTACAGCTTGATCGCCCGCAGTGAGGCACTGCGACGCTACTTTGTGGAGGGGTGTTCCTGGGAAGCGGCGGCACCGGCTGTGAAAGATCCCAATCGCGTGGCAGATCCTTCCACGCTCCGCCGCTGGTTTCGAGAGCTGGATTCTTCTCAGCCGCTCTACGCCGTCTTGCGCCGCACGCTGGCGGCGATCGATGGTTGGATCCGGGGCGGGCAGGTCCTCCGCCACGGTAATCTGCAACTGTCCTGGCCCACCGTTTTCCCGTTTCTCCGCCGCTTCTGGCCCCTGCGGATTTAGAAGATTTCTCCGTCCACCATCCTTACCTGGGAATGGCGGCTGCCGTCCCTTACTCTCGATCTGAAAGGGACCACCAGCCCCATGCACCAGGACTTGCAACAGCTCAAACAGCGCATTTCGCTGCTGGAGTATTTGCACCGGCGCAACTGGACCCCGCGCCGCGCCGGCAGCCGACAGGAGTTCGTGGGATTCTGTCCTTTCCACGCAGAGACCAGGCCCTCGTTTTACGTCAATGCCCGCAAAAACCTGTTCTACTGCCACGGCTGTGAGCGCGGCGGCGACCTGATCCGCTTCGTCGAACTTTCTGAGCATCTGTCCTTCCGCGAGAGCCTCGCCTATTTGAAGCAGCACATGGCTGCCGCGACGGAGTCCGAACTGCTGGACCAAACCGCCGCCTTCTACCAACTCCAGTTCCACCGCTATCCAGAAGCCGCTGGGTATTTGCAACAGCGAGGCCTCCGGGATCCCATCCTGATCGAGGAACTGGGCGTGGGCTACGCTCCGGGCGGCAATCTCCGCCGTCATCTGGGGGACCTGGGTTATTCCTTCGATTCGCTGTTGCGGACAGGATTAGTCAACCAACAAGGCCGGGACGCCTTTTGCCGGCGCGTGATCTTCCCGTGCCCTCAGCAGGGCCGCGCGGCCAACCTCTATGGGCGAAGTATCGGCGTGGCTTTCCCGCACCGCCTGCTGCCGCGCTCCAAGGGAGGCTTGTTTGCCTGGGAGTCGGTCGGCGCGTTTTCGGCCGTGATCCTCGTCGAAGGTCTGTTCGACCTGGCGGTGCTGTGGCAGGCTGGTTTTCGCAACACCACCTGCGCTATCGGCACGCATTTGACCCCGGCACAGTGGTCCCAGCTTTGTGATCAGCCCAGTCGCTGCGTTTATATCGCCTTCGACCAGGATCCCAACCAAGCTGGCCAACAGGCTTCTCGGCTCCTCGCCCAGCGTCTGGAAAGCGCCGGGCTGAGGGCCCGCATCGTCGCCCTGCCGCCGGGACATGATCCCAACAGCTACTTTATGGCTGGAGCCACGGCGGCCGACTTCCTCAGCTGCCTGCAACAAGCGCAAAGTTTATGAAGCTCTTTCTGGTCCATCGACCCGCCGTCCCCGCCAGTGCCTCTCCCTATCGCCTGGTCGACGGCCAGGGGCGGGAAATCCCTTGGGCCAATGACTTTCTCGATGCCCAGCGCCTGCGCCAACTTTCCCTCCGCTCGCTGCGGGCCTATGGATACGATCTGTTGCACTTCGCAAGGTGGTGGCTCGCACGCCCGCCGCGGCCCCTGCTGGAGATGGATGAAGCGACGCTGCTTGAATATGTACGCGATCAACTCAACGCAGAATCCAAACCTACTCCTCAAACCATCAACCATCGCCTCGGCGTGCTCCGCTCTCTATATCGTTTCCATTCGGGCCATCCGCTGCCCGCAGGGCTGTGCCACTTCCAGCACTCGTATCTCATGCGATCTCCACTCGGTTACGGACGGCCCCATCGCGTCCTTGCCTCCGGTCTCCGGCTCAGGCAACCACGGCGGGTGATCGTGCCGCTCGCCTCCGACGAAGTTGCCAAGTTCTGGAACAGCTTTCGCACCTTTCGGGATCTCGCGCTGGTCGCCTTGATGCTGCTGGATGGCCTCCGCTCCCGTGAGGTCCTCGATCTCCACCTCGAAAGTCTCCAACTGGCGGATGCGCAAATCCGCGTCCTCGGCAAGG
>DATJXG010000175.1:0-14972 GCA_035500455.1 Terriglobales bacterium
GGGCGGGTCTTCCGCCCTGTTGAGAGAACGCCGCCGGGGGTGAAACTTGCAGGGGTGGGAGGGGAATTATCGGGGAAGGCGAGTGCAGAAGTAACCAGGAGAAAAAGTACTTCCGTGCCCTCGCATCTGTCATCCTGAGCGAAGCGAAGGACCCCGTGCAGGCATAGAGGGGCACAGACCTCGCCAGGCATTTTCTCGGTGCTTCATCCGGCGCGCACAAGAGAATGCCTCGAAGCTCCGCCGCAGATCGACGCGGGCATGGGGTCCTTCGCTTCGCTCAGGATGACAGAGGAGAGTCGGCAGCGAAGGATGACAGAGGAGAGCGCTCAGGTAGTAGAGCAAACTCTACCGCGCCCCCACTCGAAACAGCGCGCTGGCATGCGAACGCAACTTGATGTGCACGCCATCGCTCTCGCCTAGCGATTTCCGTTGCCACAGGTCGCGCACGGCGGCCCGCGCCGAACCAAGGCTCAGATCCTTCCACGAAAGATCGACTTTCTCCTCAGCCGGCCCCAGGTTGAACACTGCAACGTAGCGATCCCCGCCCTCCGGCGCATCGGCGACCCAGGCGCGAATATTGCCTCGCTCCAGAGCCTGGTGTCCTCCCACGCTGTGCTGGTCCACAGCCAAGACTTCGTCGTTGGTGATGAGCGCCGTCGTCGCTGCGTTAAGGCTTGGCAGGTCGCCGCCGAAAATCAGCGGCGAGCGGAAGATCGACCACAAGGTCATCACCGTCTGCTGCTCGTCGGGCGTAAATTTCGATGGCGTGCCTCCCGGTTTCTCGGCCACCCGCAGCCGGCCCAGCGCCAGCATGTCGGCGTCCGGCCAGGTGTTGTTCTTGCCCACAAATTCCGCCCAGTCGCGGGTGTAGTCGAATTGCTTGCGCAACAACTTCCAGTCGTCCCAGAAATCATCCGAGATGCGCCACATCTGCGCATACTTCTCGAAAAACTCAGCCTCGGAAAGCGGCGCCGGGCCAGGCGAAATGCTGAGCACGATGGGCCGGTCGGTTTTGTTCAAAGCCTGCCGCAGAGCTTTGATCTCGGCAGGCTGATAGAGATGGCTGCCCATGTCGTCGGCCTTCACGAAATCCACGCCCCACGAGGCGTACAACTCGGCGATGGCATCGTAGTAATCCTGCGCGCCGGGCTTGGTTGTATCCACGCCCCACATGTCGGGATTCCAGCGGCACGCATTCTCTTTGTCGGCGACATCGGCGGCGTGATACTGGGTGCCCTTGATCGGCAGGTTCTTGGCTACCGCTTCCCGCGGAATGCCGCGCATGATGTGAATACCGAACTTCAGCCCCTTGGAGTGAACGTAATCGGCCAGCGGCTTGAAACCCGCGCCGTTGGCGGCGGAGGGAAATTTGTTGAGCGCAGGGGTGAGGCGGCCGTATTCGTCCATGGTGAGCGCCGCGCCGGGCTGATAGTCGTGGCCCTGCGCGGTGGGCTGATACCACTGAATATCCACGACGACGTACTGCCAGCCGTGCTTCGCCAGGTCGCGCGCCATCACGTCGGCATTGGCCTTCACCTGGTCTTCGTTGACGGTTGTCCCGTAGGAATCCCAGCTATTCCAGCCCATGGGCGGCGCAGGCGCGAGTGAAGAATTCTGCGCGAGGCAACCGGACGCGACGAAGGCCACGGCACAGAGCAGGCACTTGAACCGTGGCCCCGAGATCGTGTGCAAAGAAAAATGGCGCATGATCGGTTCTCTCCAGAAAACAAACCGCGCGCCATTGTAAGCTTTTTGAAGTCGCGGAAGCAGAGGCTACGACGGGCTGCTTTCCGCCACCGCCGGCTTCGAATTTCTGAACCTCGATCCCCGGAACAAGACTCGAGCGCTCCAGCGCAGAATCCGCCAGATTATCGCCGCTCCCACAAGGATGGTCGCCACCCACAACAAAACCGTGGGCAGATAGAAAGCAAAAGCCGTCATCGCTCCCATGTAACCGGCGAGGCCGTCCAGTCCATCCCTTGCCGACACTTTGAGACGATAGAGCGGCTGCCAATGCAGACCGAAAACCTCGGTATCGGCTTCGGGAGTCAATGAAACCGTGATCGCAACCGTTTCCACCTGCTTGGCCAGCGCCTCGAATTCCGCCTGCTGCTGCTCGATCTGGCCTCGCACTCCATTGAGCTTGTCGCTCACTTCCAGCGTATCTTTCACCGTGGCCGCGTGCTTCAGGATGCTCAGATACTGCTCTTCCTGGGCGCGCAGATTGCGTAACCGCGCCTCGCGGTCCACATAATCGCGGGTAACGTCCTGGGCTTCAATCTGATCTCCGTCAGCTCGCAGAGCGAGTTTACGAATCTCCGCGCGGACTCCCTCAAACCGATCCGCGGGCACACGAATTACCACTTCCGCGTTCTGCCCCTCATCCTGTCCGTTGATGCGGGAACTCACCAGGAATCCCCCGGCCCCTTCCGCAAGCTGGCGTACTCTTTCAGCCACTGTAGCCGGGCTCTTCACCACCAGATCCATGTTTGCATTGCGCAGCAGCTTACGGTCTTCGCTTTGCGCGTCAGCCGAGTCGGCTGCATCGGCAGGCGGAGCGGGCGCGGCCAGCATTGCGTATTGTGCATGCATCGGTTGTGCCAATCCTCTGCCGTAGGTTGCGCTGGTACCACGCCCACTGATGGCGTTCAGTATTCGCGTTTGCGCCCAGAACTCCGGCGAACCGGCGACACTCCCCAGCCCCGCGCTTCGCTGATTCGCGACTTGCCTCTGCAGCATTACGGGCGCAAACGCAAAATACACCGCAATCAGAGCGAGCGTTATAAACCATGCCGGCGCGAAAAATCTCCGGCTTTCCTTCCACAGGCCCGACCATGAAGCTTGCATCTTCGAATCCTCCTGCACTTATCGGACAGTGCGGCCGCCGGCTTTGTTCCCGCCGGTGTCAAATGCTTTCAGTGAAGGAACGCCGCCAGGGCCGCGCCTTGCACTCGATTTCGGCAATGGCACCGATGTGCCGTTACCGCCCCCCTGGTTGTGGCAGTACTTCAGACATCCGGCGCGTATGACGGGCGTAAGTTTTCTTTCGCGCCCAGCGCGCCTATGATCTCCACATTCCCCCGCACAACCAAATATGGATCGCCGCCAGAAATTACGGGTCGAGGCTGCCCTGCCAGTGCGGGTTTGGGGCCTGGATGCCCAATACCGGCCGTTCACCGACCTGGCGCGGGTAAACAACATCAGCAGCGGTGGCGCGGTGCTGCAGGGAATTGGCCGCAGGCTGCGCGCCGGCGAAATCCTGGAAATGCAGTACGCCGGCGAGAAGGTTCAGGTGCGCGTGGTGTGGGCGGGGCGTCCGGGAACCTGCAACGAAGGAATGGTGGGTGTGCAGCACCTGCCCTCGCAGTCCCACATCTGGGACGTGAACCTCGACCTATGCGGCCAGGTGGCCGGCGAAGGCTAAGCGGCAGGCGAAGCAACTGAGAACTGCCATCTGAGAACCGCCATCTGAGAACCGGGAACTGGTTTTCTCTGGAAATCCAACCGCGAGCCGTGACCCAATCCACCAGATCCTGAAACATCTGCCAGCATAGTCTGGATTTTCCTTCGTGATTCCTTCGTGATCCCTTCGTGTCCTTTGTGGTGTGCGCTTGTGCCAGTGCAACTGCACACAGCCAGAACCACGAAGGACACCAAGGGTACACGAAGGTTCACGAAGAACTGCCACCTCGATTTGCAGATACCGTAGCCAATCCACTATGCTGCCGAGTTTGAGTTTTCCTGTTGCGTAATTAAGCTCTACAAGGAAATCATGCGAATCGGAATGGCAATTCTGGCGCTTTGCTGTGCGTTCGCCTCTGCGTCGCGGGCGGAAGAGAACAAACTGCTGCCGCTCATGCCCCTGCCTGCCCACGTGGCCGAAACTCCCGGCGCAGCAAGGCTGGTGATTGATCCCTCGTTCTCGGTCGCCATCACCGGGCAAAGCGATGCCCGCATGCAAAGCGCGGTGGATCGATTTCTAAATCACCTCCGCCGCCGCACCGGAATGCTTCCCCTCGACATGACCGTGGTCAAGGGAGAGCAGGCCAGCCTGGTGATCCACACCGATCACGCCAGCAAAGAAATTCCGGAACTCGGCGAGGACGAATCCTATGCGCTTGAAATCACCAGCGCCGGCGCCAAACTCAACGCGCCCACTACGCTCGGCACCATGCACGGGCTGCAAACTTTTCTGCAGTTGGTGGAGGACACTTCCGGCGGCTTTGCGGTACCGGCGCTCTCCATTCAGGATTCGCCTCGCTTCCCCTGGCGCGGCCTGATGATCGATTCCGGCCGCCACTTCATGCCGCTCGAACTGGTCAAGCGCGAACTCGACGGCATGGAAGCGGTGAAGCTGAACGTCCTGCACTGGCACCTCTCCGAAAACCAGGGCTTCCGCGTAGAGAGCAAGAAATTTCCCAAGCTGCAGGAAATGGGCTCCGACGGCATGTATTACACGCAGGCCGAGATCACCGAACTGATCGCCTACGCCGCCGATCGCGGCATTCGTGTAGTTCCCGAGTTCGATATGCCCGGACACAGCACCGCCTGGTTCGTGGGCTATCCCGACCTGGCCAGCGCGCCCGGCCCCTACCAGATCGAGCGCAAGTGGGGCGTGTTTGATCCTGCCATGGATCCCACGCGCGACTCCACCTACAAATTTCTCGATACCTTCATCGGAGAAATGGCCAAGCTGTTTCCCGACCAGTATTTCCATATCGGCGGCGACGAAGTGAACGGCAAGCAGTGGGACGCGAATCCGAAGATTCAGGAGTTCATGAAGTCGCACGACATCAAGAACAATGAGGACCTGCAGGCCTACTTCAACCAGCACATCCAGAAGATCGTGAGCAAGCATGGCAAGACCATGCTGGGCTGGGATGAAATCCTGCGGCCTGACCTGCCGAAGAGCATCGTGATTCAATCCTGGCGGGGCCCGGAATCGCTCGCCCAGGCAGCCAAACAGGGCTACAGTGGCCTGCTTTCAGCCGGCTACTATCTCGACCTGAATTGGCCAACATGGCGGCATTACGCGGTGGATCCCATGAGCGGCGCCGCCGCCAGCCTGAGCCCGGAGGAACAAAAGCACATCCTCGGCGGCGAGGGCTGCATGTGGGCCGAGTATGTTTCGCCGGAAAATGTGGACTCACGCATCTGGCCGCGGGCCGCCGCGGTAGCCGAGCGCCTGTGGTCGCCGCAGAACACCACCGATGTTGCATCGATGTATCAGCGCATGGCGGAAGTAAGCCGGCAACTCGACTGGCTGGGCCTCACGCACAACTCGAATTATGGGCCTATGCTGCGCCGCATCGCGGGCAGCGACAATATCGCGCCCGTGCGCACGCTCGCGGATGTGGTTGAGCCCGTCAAGGACTACGAACGCGGCGAGCCGCCTGCCGCCGAGGCCACCAGCCTCACTCCGCTGAACCGCCTGATTGACGCCGCCCGCCCGGAAAGCATTCCCGCGCGCCACTTCGCCGCCATGGTGGACGATTTCGTCGCCGGCAAAATCAAGCCCGGCTCCGAAGCCGAACTTCGCGCCACTTTCACCCGCTGGCGCGACAATCAAACCGCGCTGCAACCGCTGGCCGCGCAGTCGTTGCTGCTGCAGGAGGCGATGCCCCTCTCGCAGGACCTTTCCGCGCTGGGCGCGGCCGGCCTGCAGGCCCTCGACTACCTCGACCGCGGCGAAGCCGCGCCGGAAGCGTGGAAAGAGCAGCAGGTGGCGTTGATCCAGCAAGCACAGAAACCCAGCGCCCAGCTGTTGCTGGTGGTAGCGCCCTCGGTGCAGAAGCTGGTAGAGGCAAGCGCCGCGCAAGCAAAGTGAGCCGGAATCAGTGAGGTTTTCCTTGCGTCCTTTGCGAAGTTTGCGGTTATTCAAAACCGCAAAGATCGCAAAGGACGCAAAAAAGAAAACCGCAGATGTTATAGTACCCATCCGATGCCTGACGTTCGCCGTGGCTTAATCATCGTCAACACCGGCCCGGGCAAGGGCAAGACCACTGCTGCCATGGGCACGGCTTTGCGCGCGGTGGGCCAGGGTATGCGGGTACTCATGCTGCAGTTCCTGAAAGGCTCATGGCACTACGGCGAACTAGACGCGGTGCAGGCCTTCGGCGATAAATTCATCATGAAGCAAATGGGCCGTGGCTTCGTGAAAGTAGGCACCGAAAGGCCCGATCCCGAAGATGTGAAAATGGTGGAAGATGCCTGGGCCGAAGGCGAGCGCGCCATTCAATCGGGCGAGTGGGACCTGGTGATTCTCGACGAAATCAACTACGCCATCAGCTACGGAATGCTCGATCCCACCAAGGTCGCGGCGAGCCTGAAGAACAAACCCGAGATGGTGCACGTAATCTTGACGGGCCGCAACGCCCATCCGACAATTGTGGAAGTGGCCGACACGGTCACGGAAATGCGCCAGGTAAAGCACGCCTACGAAAAGGGCGTGATGGCGCAGAGGGGAATAGAATACTAGTCGTCAGTCGTCGGTCTTTAGTCGTCAGCTAAAACACCGCTGCCTAAGGCAGCGGCGACGAAGCCATCACGAAAAGCTAACGACCAACGACTGACGACTGAAATATGGCTTGGTTCAAGCGCCAATCCGGTGAACTCGACACTTCGGGCGAGAAGAAAGTCCGCACCGAAGGGTTGTGGGTGAAGTGTGAAGGCTGCCGCCAGATCATCTGGAAGAAAGACCTGGAAGAAAATCTCAACGTCTGCCCCAAGTGCGACAAGCACTTCCGCATCGACGCCCGCGCCCGCCTGGCGCAGCTTCTCGATGACGACGAGTATGACGTTTTCAGCGCCGACCTGGTATCGACCGACCCGCTGAAGTTCGTGGACCTGAAAGCTTACTCCACGCGCCTGCGGCAGGCGCAGGCGGAAACCGGCCTGGGCGACGCGGTGATCAACGCCACCGGCAAACTGAATGGACGCCCGGTGATCGTCAGCGCCATGGAATATTCATTCATCGGCGGGAGCATGGGCGCGGTGGTGGGAGAAGCGATTACTCAGGCCATCGAGCAGGCTGCGGAGAAGAAGGTTCCGCTGATCATCATTTCGGCTTCTGGCGGCGCGCGCATGATGGAAGGCGCCATCAGCCTGATGCAACTGGCCAAGATTTCGGCCGCGCTGGCCCGCCTTGACGAAGCCCGTGTGCCATACATTTCCGTACTTACTGATCCGACCACGGGGGGCGTGACCGCCTCATTCGCCATGCTGGGCGACCTGAATATCGCCGAACCCGGCGCCCTGATCGGCTTTGCCGGACCGCGGGTAATCGAGCAAACCATCCGGCAAAAACTTCCGCCGGGCTTCCAGCGCAGCGAGTTTCTCCTCGAACACGGCATGCTCGACGCGGTGGTGCGCCGCAAAGAGATGAAGCCGTATATCGCCCGGGCACTGGAATTCATGAGCCAGTCGCCAGTGGCCGCTCTTCAACCATCAGCTTGACCCGCAAAGGTTGCCGGATTTCTTTGCGCGCTCCGCGGGTGTTCTTCGCGTTCGCCAAGAAAACCCGCCGAGGACGCTGAGTCTTCCTTTGGGCCGCGTTCTGCGGCATTCCGCTGCCTCCCACTCGAACCCGCCGACGCCAAACTGGTACCCTAGAACCGTTACCTGGCGACTGGCTACTGACGACCGACGATTGAAGATTGAAGATTGAAGACTGAAACCGGCGACTGAAGACTGTTTCATGCCTTCCTACCAATCCGCACTAAACCGCATGTACGCGCTCGGCCACGAACTGGCGCACACGCCGTCGCACAAGTTCGACCTCGCTCACATGCGCGTGCTGCTTGACGCACTCGGCCATCCGGAGCGCAATTTTCCCGGCGTGCTCGTCGCGGGGACCAACGGCAAGGGTTCCACTGCCGCGACCCTGGCGGCAATTCTGCAGGCCTCGGGCCTGCGCACCGCGCTTTACACCTCGCCGCACCTGGTGCGCATCAACGAGCGCATTTGCATTAACGGTGAAGAAATCAGCGATGACGACTTTTCCCTTCTCCACGACGCGGTAGATCACACCGCCGAACGACTGGTAAGCGAAGGTGACCTGCCCTGGCATCCGAGCTTTTTTGAGATGCTCACGGCAATTGCTTTCGAGTACTTCTCCCGCCAGAAGGTGGAGATCGCCGTCCTCGAAGTCGGCATGGGCGGCCGCCTCGACGCCACTAACGTTATCGAACCGCGCGTGAGCGTCATCACCGACATCTCTCTCGACCACCAGAAATTTCTGGGCGATACCATCGCCGAGATCGCGCGAGAGAAGGCGGGCATCATCCGCCCCGGCGGAGTTGTCGTGACGCTGCCGCAGCATCCCGAAGCCAATGACGCGATCGGCAATACCATCCTGCAGCTGGGAGCGATCGCGGTGAGCGCCGTGCCTTACGTGCCACCGGTTTCGCCGGCCAGCGCGGAATACGCAGCGGCGGGGGCAGGATCGCTGCCACCGGTTTCGCGTTACCCCCTGCAAATCGAAGGCCGGCAGATTCTTGTGGAGAGCCCGCTGCTGGGGCGCCATCAACTCAGGAACGTCGCCCTGGCGATTGCCGCCGCTGAAGAACTGCGCAAGCAGGGATTTCCGGTCACTGCCGCGAGCACCGAGCGCGGCATCCGCGAAACCCGCTGGCCGGGCCGCTTTCAGGTCGTGCCCGCCACGGGAGCATCTCCGGAGTTCGTGCTCGACGTGGCCCACAATCCCGCGGGCGCCTGGGCGCTGCGATCCACTCTCTCCAGCGCCTATGGGGACCGGCCTTTCACGCTGATGTTCGGAGCGATGCGCGACAAAGCCATCTCCGAGATCGCCGAAATTTTGTTTCCCCTGGCCGAGCGAGTGATCGCCACACGAGCCGAGAATCCGCGCTCCGCCACGCCTGAAGAGATTCAGCAAGCCGCGGGAAGAATCGCCGCTGAAGTGGCACCCGCGGCCAACGTGGCTCAGGCCTTGCGGGACGCCGCGGCAGTCGCTGGCCCCTCGGGATTGGTGGTAGTTACCGGATCGATTTACATTGTGGGTGAGGCCATGCAGGTGCTGGCGCCGCGTCTTCAGTCGCCGCTGGCAGCGCCAGCATCGCCTGTAGAGACCAGCTAGTTACGTCTCTGCGGTCTGAACCGCCTGGATGAGTGAACGTGAATCCATCAGTCAGTCAAGATACGGAAACCACCGCTGAGCGCGCCTCCGCTCCCGCGGACAAGCTTCCTCCTCCCAGGAAGTACGGCATCCTCAGCCGCCTGCGTTCGTATTTCTTCATCGATCCCCTGGTATTTATCTACACGTTCGTCTTCGGGGTCGCTTCCCTTCCCTTCGGCTTCTTCGACCGCAGCGGCCGCATCCTGCACGGGTTCGCCCATGCCTGGTCCCGGTGCATTCTGGCCACGATCTTCTCGCCGGTCACAGTCACCGGCCTGGAGAAGCTCGACACCTCGAAGCCCCGCGTGTACGCCGCCAACCACGGTTCGGCGCTGGATATTCCAATTCTCTACGGCTTGCTGCCGTTTCAGTTCCGCATCATTCACAAGCGCGAACTGCTGTCCTACCCCATCGTCGGCGGGCACCTGAAGCGCTCCGGGCAGATTTGCGTTGATACCCAGAGCGGCAGGAATTCCGTAGCCAGCGTCCGCGCCGGACTGAAATCTTTGAAACACGGAATGCCCCTGGTGATTTTTCCCGAAGGCGCGCGCACCCCTGACGGCGAAATCAAGCCCTTCATGCAGGGCGCGTTTTTCTTCGCCATCAAAGCCCAGGTGGAGATCGTGCCCATCGCGCTGGTGGGAACTTTCGACTTGCTCCCGATGGACACCTTCCACGTCAAATGCCGGCCCATCGAGATGCTCGTCGGCGACCCGATTCCCACCGCCGGCCTGACCCTTGACGATATGGAGACGCTCTCGGCCAAAGTGGAGCAAGCCCTCCAAACCCTCCACGGACGCGGGAATCCGGGCAGCCCCGCGTAGCGGCAGCGGCTCTCGTTGCGCTCTTCTTTGCGACCTTCTTTGCGGTCTTGGGCGTCCTTTGCGGTAATAGGATTTTCCAACCGCAAAGATCGCAAAGAACGCGAAGAAAAACTCTTTGTTAGCATTACGGGCATGTTCTTTCTTCTGGCCGTTTTGACGCTGCTCTTCTCGCCCGCCGCAAGAAGCCCCGAAAATCCCATGGACCACCTGCCGCCGAACGTCGAGGTCCTGACGCACTTCGGGGAGCGCGCCGACATCTCGCCCGACAATCAGCAGGTCGCCTTCATGGCAAAAAGCTTCGGCGATGCCATGGTCATCGACCTCAAAACCCGTGCCATCCGCTGCCTCACCTGCAATGTGCCTGGCGCGGCCTTTCTGCGGGTCATGCACCTGGTGACGGGCGATTACATCCTGATCGGCCCCGACCACTTCGAGAACATCCAAGTCAGCCGCAGCCGGGACAACGAACTCTGGTTTCTGAGCAAAGAGCGTGGCGCCCGGCCGGTGAAGCTCGACCAGAAGATGTTCGAGGGCGCGGCCATCTCCAAGAAGAGCCTGAAAATCTCCTTCTCGCAAAACGCCGACCAGGCGCCCGATCTCGCGCCCGGAGCATCGCGGTTGATAGTTGCAGACCTGGATCTCTCCGGCGGCGCTCCAAAGTTGGTGAACAAGAAGACCGTCTATGAAAGCAAAGACAAAAGCTGCAACCTCGAGGCCCAGGACTTCTACGATGACGACAACAAAATGGTCTTCACCTGCTACGAGCCGCACGACCACGCCGAGGTGATGGGGATCGATCTCAAAACCGGCGCGGTGACGAACTTCTCCAAGTCTCCCGACAGCTACAACGAGCCGGAAGGCATCTTCCCCGACGGCCTCTACACCACGGTCGAGGCCGACCGGCAGTGCGAGCAACTGGGCGGCAAGCGCGGCCACGACAACATCGACATCTGGAAGTTGCGCCTTGACGGCACCGGAAAAGATTTCACCCGCCTCACCCACTTCAACGACTACGAAGGCGGCAAAGCCTCAAACCCGGTCATCTCCACCGATGGGCGCTTGATGGCGTTCCAGGTGGGAAGGGCGGGCGATCCCGCCGGCGTGGGATATGGGATTTTGCTGTATTGGTTCAAGCGGTAGGAGCACCTGAAACCTTTCCTGCAACTTGCTTTCGTGAACCTTTGTGATCCCTTCATGTCCTTCCTGGTTGCTTTGGGTTTGTGCAGGTGCTGGCACAAAAGCACACCACCAGGGACACGAAGGGTACGCGAAGGTTCACGAAGGAAAAATCGGGATTTTATTTTCCCTGCGTAACCCTTTGGGCTGCTGGCCCGTTATTCTTAGTGACGGCCAGATCCGGCGGAGAAACGGTTGAAGGCTCTAAGGAAGGAAGCAGACGAGCGGCTGCTGGTGGAGGCGGCGCAGCGTGATCCGCGGCGCTTTGCGGAGCTCTATGAGCTGCACTTCCACCGGGTGTATGCCTACGTCTCGCGGCGGGTGCAGAGCCGGGAAGAGGCTGAGGACGTTACGTCGGATGTCTTCCACCAGGCTTTGGCCGGGATCAACGGCTATGAGTGGCGGGGGACGCCGTTTGCGGCGTGGCTGTTCCGGATCGCGAATAACGCCGTGGCGGACCGATGGCGACGCAGCGCGCGGGAAAGCAGCGATCCGCCGCCGGAGCAGGTGGACGAGAGGTCGATGAAGGACGTGGAACAACGCGCCGCGCTGTATGAGCTGGTGGAAGGGTTGCCGGTGGAGCAGCGGCGGGTGGTGGTGATGCGTTTTGTGGAGCAGAAAAGTGTTCGCGAGATTGCGCAGGAAATCCGCAAGAGCGAGGGCGCGGTGAAGCAGCTGCAGTTCCGGGCTCTGCAGACCCTGCGGTCGCGTATGGAGGGTGCACATGCCTAAGCGCTCTCTGCCGAATCAACAGAAAGTCGAACAACTCGATCAGGCGATCTCGGAGTTGCTGGCGCGGGGTTTGGCCGGCGGCACGGGCTTGGGACGCACGGGCGAGGACGCCCGCGCCTACATTGACGCTGAGATCGCACCCCTGGTGAAGATCGCGGCGGAATTGCTGGAGCTGCCCCGGGAGGAGTTCAAGGCCCGACTGAAATCTGATTTGCAGGAAGGGAGAACTACCATGGCGACTATGCCGAAGCCAGGCATGCCGGCGCACTTGCGGCCGGAGATCCAGACGGCCACGCCGTATCTCACGATGCGCGACGCCGCGGCTGCGATTGACTTTTACACGCGGGCATTTGGGGCGAAGGAGGTCATGCGCCTGGGAGGGCCGGGGGAGAAGATCGGGCACGCGGAACTGGTGATGGGCAATTCGCGGGTGATGCTCTCCGACGAATTTCCGGAATACGGGTCAGTGAGTCCCCAGACGCTTGGGGGATCGCCGGTGAAGCTGCATCTGTACGTGGACGATGTGGATGCGGTGGCGGAACAGGCAGTGGCAGAGGGGGCGAAGATTGTGCGGCCGGTGGCGGACCAGTTCTACGGCGATCGCTCGGGGCAGGTGGCAGATCCGTTTGGTTATGTGTGGATTGTTTCCACGCACAAGGAAGACGTTTCCACCGAGGAGATCCAGCACCGGTTCGAGATGCAGGCCAGCGCCGGGGTTGCGGAAGCGGAAGAAATTGCGGCACCGGCGCGCCCGGTTGCGGCGAAGGTGCGGGTGAGCGCCACGCCGCGGTTGACGTACAAGAACGCAGCCAAGGCGATCGAGTTCTACACCCAGGCGTTCGGGGCGAAGGAGAACTTCCGCTTTGAAGTCGGCGGCAGTATCCCGCATGCACAAATTTCGATTGGGAATTCTGAGCTTTCACTGACGGAAGAGTGGCCGGAGGGTGGGCGGTTCAGTGCGGAGACGCTGGGGCAATCTCCGGTACAGGTCAGCCTTGACGTGGCAGATGTTGACGCATTTGCAGAACGGGCGGTGGCGGCGGGTCTGAAACCGCTGGGGCCGATCCGCGACCAGTTCTATGGGCGGCGCGAGGGGAGTTTTGTCGATCCCTTCGGGTACACGTGGAACATTTCGACGGTCACGGAAGAGATGCCGGTGGAGGAAATGCACCGGCGGTTAGACGCCATGAAGCCGCCTGCGGGGGAGAAGGCCAGTCCGGTTCCCAGAGGGTTCCACACGCTAACGCAGTACCTGGTGGCGCAGGACGCAGACGCGCTGGTGAACTTCGTGGTGAAAACTTTTGATGCGAAAGAGACTTTGCGCAGCGGGCCGGGCTCGGAAGGCGGCATGCACTGCGAAGTGCAGCTTGAGGATTCGAAGCTGATGATCGGCGGCGGAGGGCCGGGCCTCGCGTGGAAGGGCGAGCCGAAGCTGGGCGCGTTCCATGTGTATGTCCGCGACTGTGACGCAACGTATGAGCGGGCGCTGGAGGCGGGAGCAACTTCGATCGGTCGGCCGCAGGATCAGGCCTATGGCGAGCGCTCGGCTTCGGTACGGGACGCGGCGGGAAATAGCTGGTACATCGCCACCTACAAGGGCGACAACTACAAGTGGGAAGGAGCGCCGACTTTGCAGCCGTATCTGCATCCCCTGCGGGCAGAGCCGGTGATCAACTTCCTGAAGCGGGCCTTTGGGGCTGAGGAGTTGGGACGGCATGCGACGCCGGATGGGGTAATCCACCACACTACGGTAAAGATCGGCGATGCGCTGATGGAAATGGGTGAAGCGCATGGAAAATACGAGTTCACGCCGGGAATGTTCTACCTGTACGTTCCGGATTGCGATGCGCAGTACCGGCGGGCGGTGGCAGCAGGAGCAACTTCGCTGCACGAACCCAAGGATCAGCCTTATGGGGACCGCAGCGGGGCGGTTACGGATCCGTTTGGCAACCAGTGGTATATCGCCACGCACGTGAGGGATGTTGGAGCGACGAAGCAGAATTGAGACGGCCGATTGATCGCGGGCCGCTGTGGTGGCGGCCCGCTTTTTCACTGGTTTGAAGTTGGAAGATGGCGAATAACGAGTGGACTTCCTCTCCCATGTCTCGCAAAAGCAGCGAGACATGGGGCACCCGCACGAATGTAATTGTTTGCTGTAATAATTTGACTAGGCCACCTGCATCATCCTGGGTGCATCGCCTTTGCCTCGGCGGGCAAAGCCTATCGCAAGTGGGATGGTGGTGACGGCACCGACGATCATCAAGGCCACTCCGGCAGCTTTGCGCTGATCGTTGTTCAATCTGCGAGACAACAACAGGCCGGCTCCTACGCCGAGAGCGAACCGAGTTCCTGCAAAGAGGGCGAGTTCCGTAATGGTCAATTTGCGTTCATTCATATTTTGATACTCCTTTGCTGCGTTTTTTCCTGCGTGACTCAACGACAACCTCTGCTTTTGTGATGCCAGAGTTGGGAAGGTGGTAGCCCGAGCTGAGCAGATGGCGTGAAAGGCGCCAGCGCTGACGGCACGACTGTCTCCTGCATGAGCGGCATATTCAGTAACTGCAGTGAGAATGCGTTAAAAGATTCACGACGGTTTTGGTGGTGAGAGGTTCGGGTGGGGCAAAATTTCTTAATTGCCAAAAGGCATGCTTTGCTGGGCGCGATTTTTGGGTGAAAAGCAGTTCTCAGTTGTCAGATCTCAGTTCTCAGCTTTTGCGGTTGATTGCGGCCGCCCGGGATGGGCGGCCGCGTTTTGGTTACTTCTTGCAGGGGATAGTGGCTCCGCTGGCGTTGGTGCAGGTGGCAGTGTGCTGGACGCCTTCACCCTTTTGCCAGGTGGTGGTTCCGTTGTAGGTGTTGCCGTTCTTGCCGGTGGCGGTGGTGGTGCGCTCGCCGGAGGCGGAACCGTCAGCGCCACGCTGCGCGGTGCCGATGCTTTTGATGGAGCCGTTTGCGCCAGACGCTGCAAAGCCGCTCTTGTGGGTGGCGCTGCCGTTGGCGTTCAGAGTGTTGCTGGCTCCACGCGCACCCCTGGCGCCGTTGGGGCCGGAGAAGGCGCTGCCACGGACACTTTTTACGTCACCTGCGGCGTCGGTGGAGACGGCGCG